>DATJJW010000115.1:0-8905 GCA_035491935.1 Allostellaceae bacterium
GCATGGGCGCAGATATAGGCGCCGTCCAGGATCACCGCCATCACCTCGCGCCAACGGGCGTAGTCCATCTCGGCGAACGGCGTCTCGCGCCGGATCGCCGCGTTGTTGACCAGGATGTCGATGCCGCCGAAGGCCTTCTCGGCCGCCTGCATCAGCCCCTCGGCATCCTCCGGCTTGGTGACGTCGGCCAGATGCACGATGGCCTTGCCGCCCTGGGATTCGATCAGGCGCGCGGTCTCGGCGGCGGCATCGGCGGATGCCACGGCATTGACCACGACCGCGGCGCCGCCGCGCGCCAGGTCGAGCGCAATGGCCCGGCCGATATTGCGCGCGGCACCCGTGACGATGGCGACCAGCCCTTCGAGTTCCCGGTTCTCGCTCAAAATCCCTACTCCTCTCTCATCAAGCCTTCAGCGCTTTGCCCGCCGTTTCCGGCGCCATGGCGATGAAGGGTAGTCCAACCAGATAGATCAACGAGATCGTCGCGATGGCGAGCGGGTATGATCCCTCACGCGCCGCCAGGAAGCCCACGATGGTCGGGCCCAGCGCGCCGAAGATGCGGCCGAAGCTGAAGGCGAAGCCCGAGCCCAGGGCGCGATGCACGGTCGGGAACAGCTCGGGCAGCCAGATGGTGAACATCGAGAACACGCCGCTGGTGAAGAATCCCAGGAACGGCAGCACCGCCATGAACAGCCAGAACACCTTCAGCGTCTCGGCGATCAACAGATAGGCCGTGGCGTTGCAGATAAGCGAACCTATGAAAAAGCAGGTCGCGGCCAGGCGCCGGCGCGGCAGCCAACGCACGATCCACGGCATGCCGGCGCAGGCGACCAGCGTGCCGACGCTCATGATCAGATTGGCGGTCGAGCCCATCTGCTGGGCCTGCGGCAAAGTGGCGCCCAGCCGTTGCTGCCAGGTGATGACCAGCGTCGGGATCCAGAACGTCGACGACCACAGGCCGAAGATCAGACAGGACAGCATGCCGGCCGCCGCCCAGGTGGTCTTCGCCTGGCCGGCGGTGAACAGCTCACGGATGCTGGACTTGGTGGCCGATGCCTTGCGCGCCTTCCATTTCGGCGATTCCGGCACGCCCAGGCGCAGGAACAACGCCAGGATCGCCGGCACACTGCCGAGGATGAACAGCCCGCGCCAGCCCCAATGCGGCAGGATGATCAGCGCCGCCGTGCCCGACAGGAGGAAGCCGATCGGCGTGCCGGTGTGCAGCCAGCCGGCCAGACGCTCGCGCATCGCTTCCGGCACGGATTCCTGCAGCAAGGGTGCGCCCGCCGCCCATTCGCCGCCAATGCCGAAGCCCGTCAGGAAGCGGAATACCGCGAAGGAGGCGACGCCGGCGGCCAGGCCGCAGCAGCCGGTGAAGATCGAATAGAACAGGATGGTCAGGCACATTGCCGGGATGCGGCCCCAGCGATCGGCGACCCAGCCCCAGAACATCGAGCAGGCCCAGCCGAGCATGAACACGGTGAACAACAGGCCGCCGAACTGCGCGATATGCGCCTTGGTCGGCTCGATGCCGCTGGCCGGCAGCAGCTGCGTCAACGCCGAGACGGCGACCAGCCCGTACATCGAATTGTCGAAGCCGTCGAGCATCCAGCCGAACCAGGCGGCGATGAAGACCCGCCAGGGGTTGACCGCGGCTGCCGCGCCCTCGCCCGTCTCAGAGACCGTCGTCATGCCCCACCCCCGCTTTTAGATCTTGTTGTTCAAGGCGTGGCCGGCCGGAGCTGAGCCCGGCCGGCCATTGATCATTACGGCGTCGCGGCCTTGGCGATCACCGTCACGTCGTCGAAGGATTCGAGCTTCCACGCCATGTCGAGCAGCTTCCTGGCCTTGTCGGCCGAGAGCACGCCATCGCACAAATCGAGGAATTTCACTTCCAGGTTCTTGTCGGTCATCGGCTTGGCGACGCTGCCGATCGCATGCTCGACGAACTTCTTGAGCACGCGGCCATCCTTCAGCGTCATCGTGACCTTGACCGCATCCGAAGCGATGTTCGGGTCGACCGTGGCGGTGATGCTGTCGCGCAAGCGCACCAGCACCGGATCCTTGACCAATTCGTCGCTGTATTCCGGCTCGCCCGCCTTGCCGCGGATGATGGCGGCGGCGCAGGAATGATATACCGAGAACTTGCCGTCGAGCCCGGTCGGCGGCGCCTTCTTGCCGGTCAGCTCCAGCACCAGCGGATGCACTTCGAGGTCGATCTTGGCGATGTCCTCGGCCTTCAACCCATGCTCGTTGCGCAGCTGGATGCAGCCATCGATCGCCGGGTGGATGACGATGCCGCAGGCGAAAGGCTTGTAGGAGTTGATCAGGATCTCATAACTCTCGCCGAGGCCGTCCTGGATTTGGCTCCAATCCTGCTTGGTCGAGGTGACGGCGGCCCAGCCGCGCTTGGCCTCGATGCCTTGATTGGAAGCGGTGTAGCCCTGCTCGGCCAGAAGCGCCGCGGTCAGGCCGTTCTGCGCCGCACGGCCCGGATGGAAGCTCTTGGTCATCGAGCCGAACATCTCGCGCAGGCCCACCGGCTGCACCGCGGCGATGCCGAGCGCCCACAGCATGCGCTGCTCGTCGAGGCCGATCAGCTTGCCGACGGCGGCGGCCGCACCCAGCACGCCGGTCGAGCCGGTGATGTGCCAGCCGCGATCGTAATGATCCGGGAACACCGCATTGCCCAGGCGGCACTCGACCTCGACGCCCAGCACCAGCGCGTTCAGGAAGTCGCGGCCATTGACCGGCCGCATCTCGGCCAGCGCGAAGATCGCCGAAGCGACCGGGCCCGCCGGATGGATCACGGTCTTGAGATGCGTGTCGTCGAAGTCGAAGACGTGAGAAGCGATGCCGTTGACCAGGGCGGCATTCAGGACATCCATCCGTTCCCTGCGGCCGATGATCGTCGACTGCTCCGGCCCGGAGAACGGCTTCATGGCCTTGATCGCGATGTCGACCGCCTCATGGGCCGAGCCCCCGACGGCGCAGCCCAGCCAGTTCAGGAAGGTCTGCACGCCGGCATGCCGGACATTCTCCGGCAGATGCTCGGGCTTGGCGCCGACGAGATACTTGGCGAGCTTGCGGCTCAAACCCTCCGCGCCCGGCATGGCGGCGTAAGAAGAATGGTCTCCGGACATGGCGTCTCCTCGGGATGATCTGATGGTGATGATTGTCGGATTGCCGACAATTTGACAATCTGCTAGTGCCTTACGCACATCCTGTCCACCGAAAATCGGCGCCCAACGCTCCATGGAGATATTCGACCGCTTCCAATTGCTGCGCTCCCAGACCCTGCCGGATCTGGTGGAGGAGGAAGTGCTGCGCATGATCAAGAGCGGCGAGCTTGCCGCCGGATCGCGCCTCAACGAGCTGGAACTGTCGGAGCGCCTGAAGGTCAGCCGCTCGATCGTGCGTGAAGCGATGCGCTCGCTGGAACAGGCGCATCTGGTGCGGCAAGAGAAGAATCGCGGCATGTTCGTACGCGAGGTGCTGCCCAAGGAGGCGGAGGAACTCTACCAGCTGCGCGCCGGGCTCGACGAGATGGCCGGACGGCTGTTGGCACCGCACATCACGGCCGCGGAACTCGACGAACTGGAAAGCTTCATCCGCCGGCTCGAAGGCGCCAACGGCATCGACGAGACTTTCCCGCTCAACATCGCCTTCCACGACCGGCTGGTCGAGATGACCGGCAACACGACGCTGCTGGGCTTCTACCGCCAGATCATCAACCGCATGCATCTCCTGCGCCGGCGCAGCTTCTCCGCCGGGGGCTCGGCCTCCCATGCGGAGCATCGCGCGATCCTGGCCGCCCTGCGCACCGGCGACCCCATCGCCTCGGGCGAAGCGATGCGCGCCCATGTCGACCATGGCTTCGAGCGCATGCGCCAATCGCGAGCCGAAATCGAAACCATGCCCCAGCCGACGCGCAAGACGCGGGGCCGCGGCTGAGACTCCGGCTGAGACCCCGGCTGAAACCTAAGATCACGTTAGAGAGGATACGAAGAAGATGGCTGACAAACAGGACGGCAAGCTGCCGGAAGTCGCGATCGCCGAGACGCTGGCGCAATGGATCGCCAGCATCCGGCCGGACACCCTGCCCGCGCCGGTCAAGGCGATGTCGCGCGACCTGCTGCTGGACGTGCTGGGCCTGTGCGTCGCCGCACGCAACGAGGATTACATCCAGGCGGTCGTCGGCACGACCGATGGCACCGGCAATTGCACCGCCTTCGGCCACAAGGGCAGCTTCAGCGCCTATGACGCCGCGATGATCAATGGTACGGCGGCCCATGGCGAGGATTTCGACGACACCTTCGAGGGCGGCCCGGTGCATTCCGGCGCCGTCATCGTCCCGGCGGTGCTGGCGGTCTGCGAGAAGGAGAATCTCGGCGGCGAGCGGCTGCTTGCCGGCATCGCGGCAGGCGCCGAGATGCTGTGCCGGCTGGGTCTGGTGACGCCGAAGGCGATCCATGCCGCCGGATTCCACCCGACCGCGGTGCTGGGCGCGCTCGCCGCGGCCGGCGGTGTGTCCGCGGCCCTGGGATTCGATGCCAAGACCACGGCCAATGCCATCGGCATCGCCGGCAGCATGGCCGCCGGCATCATCGAATATCTGGCCGAAGGCACCTGGACCAAGCGCGCCCATGCCGGCTGGTCGGCCCAGGCCGGCATCCGTGCTGCGCTGATGGCGCGCGGCGGCTTCCTCGGCCCGCGCACCGTACTCGAAGGCGGCCATGGCTTCTTCAAGGCCTTTGCGCCGACGCGCCAGCCGGAATTCGAGCATCTGGTCAATGACCTCGGCACCCGCTGGGTCATGATCGACATCGCCTTCAAGCCCTATGCCTGCGGGACGATGACCCAGCCCTATATCGACTGCGCCATCAAGCTGGCGAAGCAGGGCGTGAAAGCGGACCAGATCCAGAGCCTCGTCTGCAAGGTCGGCGAAGGCACGGTGCATCGGTTGTGGGAAGTGCTTAGCGCCAAGCAGCACCCGCAGACGCCCTATGCCGCGAAATTCTCCACGCCCTTCTGCATTGCCGTGGGCTTCCTCGACGGCCGTGCGGGATTCAGCCAGTTCACCGAGGCGCGCATCCGCGATCCGGAGTTGCTGAAGCTCACAGCCAAGATCAGCTACGTCATCGATCCGGAGAACCCCTACCCCAACCGCTTCACCGGCGACATCAAGGCGACGCTGACCGATGGCCGGGTCATCGAGACCCACCAGGACAATATGCGCGGCGGCTCGCACGACCCGCTGGCCGAGGGCGAGCTGGAGCAGAAATTCGTCGACAACGCGCTCTATGGCGGCTGGAACCAGGCCCAGGCCGAAAAGGGGCGCGACTGGTGCGCCGCCGCCTTCGGCAAGGGCGCCATCAAGCAGGCGGCGGATTTCCGGGGATAACGCGGGGAGGCCTAGACCGATACACCGTTCAGGTCGACTCGACCTGAACGGATCGGGCTCTAGCGCTGGGCCGGGGCAGCCGGCGGCAGATCTTCTTCGAGGATCGAGACGACCAGCGAGAACGAGATGTCGCCCTCGTCATCATCACGATGCACGACGCCGATGAACTCGCCGCCTACGGTCACTTCCACGGGGGCGCCGGCCTTCTTCGGCACCTCGATCGTGATCCGGTCATTACCGAAGGTCTTGCGCAAATAGGCTTGCACACGGGCGATATCGTTCTTGTTCAAGATCGCTCTCCTGGGAGGTTTTGGGGCCTCGAGGTTTCGGGCAGCCACGACCCAAGGCATATCACAGCATAAGCCGCGCCCGAAAGCCGGGTGGGACTATTTGCCGTCGATCCGGGCGGCCTCGCGCATTGCAGAGAACAGCCGGGCCTACGCTCAGCAGGCGGTATTGCCCTGCGCGAAACGAGTAGCGCCTTGCCCGGCGGGACGAGGAGCATGTGCGACCTCGAACGGGTGGGGTCCCGTCTTCAGGCCCAGTTGCGCCTCGATCAGCATCGCATATTCGTTCTGGATATCGCTCATCGTGAAGGCATGGTCGGCGGCCTCCATGACCTCGACTTTGGCCCAGCCGTTACGGTGAAGACGCGCCCCTCGATCACCGAAGTTCAAGCGCATCTCGAGCAGGCTGAGATCGCCGCGGCTATAGGCGAAGAGCAGCTCCACGCCACGAGTGCGCATGTCGCGAACGAGTCGATCGATTCGGCCGACGGCCGCGTCCTGGGGCATAACCGCGCGCAATAGGTCGAACGCGGCTTGGCGCATCGCGAGCCGAGCATAACGCAGGCGACGCAAGACCGCCTGGAGGCGGCGCCGGGTGATCAATCCTGCTCCCGGCAAAACACCAACCTTGAACGGCAACGTCCTGCGCCAGGATCGGATCCGCCCTAGCAGCATGCTGGCCAGTACCAGGGGCTTGCGCCATACCGGCACGCTCGGGTCCTCGTGCCCGACATAGAAATGCGGTAGGTTGGCGAGCACGGCGCCGGCGATCCGGCGATCGGCCGCCGCCGCATGCAGCCCGACATAGGCACCTGCACAGATTCCTGTCACCAGCACCTTGGTATGGCCGGTCCGCTGCAGCACGTCGAGCGCCGCCTGGACATCGGCGATTCGGCCAAGATCGTAGAAATGGACGCGCTCATGGGCATCGGCAGGCAGGCTGTCGCCGATCCGCCCCAGATCGACGCGCATGGAAGTGACGCCCCGACGCGCGAGGCGCCGCGCCAGCCGGACACTGGCCCGGCCATTGCCGGTATGATGATTGACGCCGGTATTGAGGATCAGTACGGCAGTTTCGTGCCGGATCTCGTCGTGGCCGCACAGCACGCCGAAACAACCATCACCGACACCGAAGCGAACCGGCCGTTCCGTGATGCCGGGCTCGACCTGTAGCACGGCCTCCTCGACGAGCTTTAGCAAGGATGGCGCTCCGGCAGACGGTGCGCCATCGGCCAGCCAAGCGACAGTGTCGCCAAAAGCCTTGACCGGCACTTCGACATATTCGGTGTGGTTCTGCAGCCCGTCGTAACGCTGGAACGGCCTGACCTCGACGGCGGGATCCAAGGTCGGCAGCACCTCTTCCTGCGACATCAGCAGGATTCGGGGTGCAACCTCGCCATTCAGCGTCTTGCGCAGGTCGATCTGTCGCAGCCGGGCTAGATCCTCCTGGTGCAATCGGTAGCCCAGGATCTCGATCCAATCCTCTGACTTCGCCGCCTCCTTGCGGTCGCCGATCATCGAGCCGCCGAGCATCAGCTCCCGGACATAGTTCCGTCCGGAAAGCACCGGCGCCAGCAGCGCCAGCGCCTCGACGCCACCATGGCGCCGTGCCGCCTCGAACGCCAGCGTGGCACCGAGACGCAATCCGCAGATCGTGACCTGCTCGACACCGGTCACCCGGCGCAACTCGCGCACGGCATCGCCGATGCTGTCGATCCAACGGTCGATCTGCCCGGGCGCCTCGTCCTCGGCGGAATCGCCCGTGCCGCGATAATGGAAACGCAGGGTCGGCAAGCCGGCTTCGACCAGCATCTCCGCGAACACGACCATGGCACGTTGAGTGCACAGCCCCTCGTAGCCGAAGCTTTCGCAGATGATCACGCCTCGACCGAGCGCGCGTGTGGAGGCAACGGGATGCAGCCAGCCGGCACAGCCGTTGAAAACGAGCGAGATCATTTGTCCGGCCAAAGCTCGCCACGGACCGTCTGCGGCCAGGTGGTCGGGTCCAGCCCATGATGACGCAGCAACGCCAGCGTCAGCCGCTCCAGGCCGAAACCCACGCAGCCGGTATGGGCTAGTTCGCCATCGGCCTGGTGGATCGGCCAGATCTCGGCGAAATGGGTCATGTGATAATTGAAGCTGAGGCAGGCCGTCGGCTTTTCGGTGCTGGTCACCGGCACCAGCAGTTCGAATTTCAGCTGCTGGTCGCGTTGTCCTGCCGCCATCAGCTTGCCGCCACGACCGAAGAACGGATCGTTGGCGAGATCGGAAACCGCCGGCAATGCCAAGCGCTCGACCCATTTGAGCCCGCGCTGCAGCCACTTCTCGCGGAAGTCCAGGACCTCATCGGCACTGCCGACGCGGATATTCTCACGCATGCGGAAGAGCTGCATGCGGCAGGGATCGAGCGACGGCTCGTGACGGAAGCAATAGGCCGAGACATCGATTAGCCGGCCCCCTGGGGGCAGCGTGCCGCGACGCGAGACGACCGGATAGACCGGATAGCAGGCAGCCGGGGTCAGCACGACCCCGGACGGTTCCAGCAGGTCCGAGAAATCCTTGCCCTCACCGGCATATTCCAGGAGCTGGCGATGGTCGGCCTCGTTGCCGCAGAAACAATGCACCGAACCAAAGAGATGAGGAAAACCCTTGAGATAGCCGCTGGCGAGAAAATCCTTGCGCGACATCATCGGCGGAAAGCGCATGAGCTCCGCCCCATCCGGCGCCGCCATACGGCTGATCGAGCGCTCCAGCCCCTCAACCACGCTTTCGAATACGGCGCTGCGGCCATAGAGCCCGTCGACCCCCGTCGGGATCAGCAGGCCCGCCTCGATCAATTCCTGGCGATAGAGAGCGGCGGCATCGGTCATGGCAAGTCCTTGAAAATCGAAATCGCTGGCCGCCGAAGGTACGGCATCAACAAATATCCCCGATTGCCTCAGAAGGCTTCATCGCCAAAGTTGAAAACACTCATGCCTCGACCTTACCGCCGAGTTCCCGCACCAGCGCTGCGAGAGACGCCACCGTACGGAAAGTATCGCGCGTCAACGCCTCATCCGGAATTTCAATGTCGAACCGGCTCTCCAGGGCAACCATGACATTCACGGTAGCCAGCGAAGACAGCCCCAGCGCATAAAGATCGTCCTGGTCGCGGGCGCGGCCCGCATCCGGCATTTTGCCCTGGTTCTGCAGGATCTCGCGGAGCGCGGCCTCA
>DATJJW010000116.1:0-2659 GCA_035491935.1 Allostellaceae bacterium
GCTCGCCTCGAACCCCGGAAGGAATTGCGCCATGGCCGGGATGTCCGGCAGCCAGTCGAGCGGCGTCGGCGTGGTAACGGCGAGCGCCCGGACGTTGCCGGCCTTTACGTAGGATAACCCCGAACCGGTGGTGGCGAACACGGCCTGCACCTGGCCACCTAGCAGGTCGGTCATTGCCAGCGACTCGCCGCGATACGGCAGGTGCACCATCCTGGTTCCGGTCTGCATCATGAACAGCAATCCGGCCATATGGCCAGAGGAGCCGTGCCCGCCGGAGGCTATGGTGAGCTTGTCTGGATTGGCTTTTACGTAAGCGATGAACTCGGGAACCGTCTTGGCCGGAACCGACGGATGGACCATCAAGAGAAGCGGCGAGCGGACGATGCGCACCACCGGTGCGAAGTCGGCGATGAAGTTGTAGCTGAGCTTTTCATAGAGCGATGCGTTGATCGTGTTGACCGAATTGGCCATGAACAGCGTGTAGCCGTCAGCGGGCGAACGCGCGGCAGCTTCGGTGCCGATGTTGTTGTTGCCGCCCGGACGGTTCTCGACGAAGAAGGACTGGCCGAGCTTGTCCGCCAGCCACTGCGCGACCAGGCGAGCCGCGAGATCGGTCGCACCCCCTGCGGTCGTGGCCACCAGGATGCGGACGGGTCGTGCAGGATAGCTCTGAGCCCGCGCAAGGCGCGTTGCTGCAGCGAATGCTGCGACACCACCCATGAACCGGAGAAGCCGACGGCGCTGACTATTCACAGGGTGTCCTCCTCTGCAGCGAGGTTGCCGAGCCTTCAGGATGAGCGCAACGGCACGGCCGGTGGAAAGAGGTCATGCTTCTTCAGAAACTCGATCATGTAGCGATCGAACAGCCAGGGCTGCTCGATCTGGCAGGCATGGCCGGCACCATAAAGAATCTTCATCTCGCAGCCGGCAATGCGCGCCTTGAGCGCCGCGGCGCGCGGATGCGAGCCGTCTTCACTGCCGGTCAGAATGACCGTGGGGCAGGCGATGCGTGAATGGAGATCGTCCGGCTCCGGCTTCGCCAAGGCCTCGAACTGGTAGATGATCGACTGCACGTCGGCATGGGCGTTGCGCTCAGTAAACATGGTGGCAAAGAAATGCGCCATCGGCGTCGCCCGAAACGCCGCGCTCAGATCCTCGAACGTGTAGCCCCACCGATAGTCGATCCCCTGGTCACGGTAGGACGCGATGCGATGCTTCGTGAACTCCCGCCCTGGATTGTAGCCGGTGCCCGAGAGCACCAGCGCGGCGGTCCGCTTCGGCTCTCGGTGATGCATCCAGGGTGCCAGCGCCGAGCCGACCGAGCATCCGACCAGGATGGCGGGTTCGCCCGGCGCCACTTCATCGATGGCTTCCCAGCAGGCTTGCGCCATGTCGTCCATGGTCAGGCCGGGCAATGCTTTGGGCGAGCGGCCATAGCCCGGAATGTCGATGGAGATGCAGCGGTACCAGGTGGACAGGTGCGCCATCTGAAAGATCCAGCAAGACTGGTCCATTGGATTGGGATGCACGAACGCCATGACCGGCCCGGTTCGGCCCATCCGCTCGTAGTACAATGGGCCTTCGATGTGATCGGCCATCGCCAAATTCCCTCCGCGTAACGCTGCGACCGTTGCAGCAGACAATCCTCATGATCGTCTGTTTGATGAGCCTTGCCAACATGTCACGGGCGTTTGACCTGCCCCTCGGCGATGGACGAGCCGGGTTGGCGGCGTTACCGTAATCAGCACCAGCCTCATCCATGGGGGCATCGCATGACGCTTCGCCGCCGTTCATTCCTGCGCCTCGCAGCAGGCGCCGCGGTCCTGCCCGCGGCATCGCGCCTGGCCAGCGCCCAGGCCTATCCGACACGCCCGATCAGCATGATCGTGCCCTACCCGCCGGGCGGCCCGACCGAGACGCTGGGGCGGATCTTCGCCGAGCGCTTCCGGATCGCACTCGGGCAGCCGGTCATCATGGAGAATGTCGGCGGCGCCGCCGGGACCATCGGCATGGCGCGGGCGGTGCGCGCGGCGCCCGACGGCTACACCGTCAATTTCAGCAATGTCGCCTCGCACGTGTTCAGCGCCATCGTCTACAAGCTGAGCTTTGACGTGTTGAAGGACCTCGAGCCGGTGGCGTTCCTGACCAACTCGCCGTTCTGGCTCGTCAGCGGCGGGCACGTGCCCGCCAACAATCTGCGCGAGCTGATCGCGTGGCTGAAAGCCAATCCGAACAAGGCGACCTGGGGAATCGTCGGCTCGGGCAGCCCGTCGCATCTGTGCGCGGTGCATTTCGGGAACGAGACCGGCACCAATTTCCAGGTCGTGCCCTATCGCGGCGCCGGTCCGGTAATGCAGGACCTGGTCGGCGGGCAGATCGATTTGTCGTGCCTGGAGGCTTCCGCCTCGCGCCCCAACGTCATCGGCGGCAGAATGAAGGCCCTTGCGCTGCTGACGAAGAGCCACTGGCCGGCCGCGCCCGATGTCCCGACGATCGACGAGGCCGGGGTGCCGGGCTTCTATCTGCCGTTCTGGCACGCCCTGTGGGTGCCGGCGGGCACGCCCCCGGCCGTGATCAGCAGGCTCAACGCCGCCGCGGTCGAGATTTTGGCCGACCCGGCGACGCGTGAGCGCCTGACCGGACTCGGGGTCGAGCTGCC
>DATJJW010000117.1:0-38638 GCA_035491935.1 Allostellaceae bacterium
CCCGCCTAGGGCGCCGGCGCGTAATTCTACCTTTTTGACCCGTAAAAAATGCAGGTGTCTAATGGGACAACCGTCATATTGGCGTGATCTAGCGTCTCAGGCGCCGGCGCTGGCGGCGCAGGTTGAGCCACAGCCAACGGGCACGGCGCCAGGTGGGCGTGTTGCGGATATCGGCGTAGAGGCGCCGGTGGAAGCGTTCCCAGACGGCATAGAGTTCCGCCAGCCAACGGATGGTCAGCAGCTTCTTCTTATTGAGCTCGAAGATCCGGTCTACGATCAGCAGGCTGACGGCATAGGCCAGGATTAGGATGCCGGTGCCCATGAAATAATGGCGCAGGCCAATGACATAGAGCGCCACCAGCTTCGCCGGCTCGACAACCAGCAGCGGCACCGCCAACAGGAATAGGGTGGTGTAGGGGCCGAAGCTGGTTAGCAGGCGGCGCCAGCGATCGACATAGACATAGCGCATCACCAGCAAGACGGCCGGGCGCAGCACCCAGGCGGCCGCGTCGTGGCCCACGAACCATAACGCCACCAATACCGATGCGAAGCCCAGGAGCAGCCTGGAGAACAGCGGTCTCTGTCTCCTGCGTCCCGTCCGCACCAAGCCGGCCGATGCTAGATTATTCGTATTGTTCATTAGGAGCTAACTTAAGCCTCTTAAGCTTCGGGGGCAAGATCGCCATCGTAACGAAATACCGCGCTTCCGCATGAACGGAACCTGGCACCATCACCGGTGCTTTACCTGGGGCTCGGATGTTCTGGGATTTGGCATTCCGGGTACCGGGACATGCAGGATATGGCATTTCATGACGGTACAAGCGGCCGGCGCGGCCAACAGGGCGACGATCGAGACTGACATCCCGGCGCGGCTGGATGCGCTGCTGTGGAACCGTTTCCACACCCTCGTCATCGCCGGGCTTGGCATCACCTGGATATTGGATGGGCTGGAAGTCACACTGGTCGGTTCACTCTCGGGTGCCCTCAAGCAAAGCCAAAACTTGAATTTTGGGGATAATGAAATCGGCCTTGCCGCCAGTTTCTATTTGGCTGGCGCGGTCGTCGGCGGCTTTGGTTTCGGGTGGCTGACCGATAAGCTGGGCCGCAAACGCCTGTTCTTCATCACGTTGGGGCTTTATGTCGCGGCGACCGCCGCCTCCGGTCTCGCCTGGAATTTCTGGAGCTTCGCGTTCTTCCGCCTGCTGACCGGCGCCGGCATCGGCGGCGAGTATACGGCGATCAACTCGGCGATCCAGGAATTCATTCCCGCGCGTTACCGCGGTCGGACGGACCTGGCGGTCAATGGCAGCTTCTGGATCGGTGCGGCGCTTGGCGCCGGCGGGGCGGCCTTGCTGTTGCAGCCGGGATTGCTGCCGCCGGATATAGGCTGGCGCGTGGGCTTCGGGATTGGTGCGGCCCTCGGTCTTGGCATCCTGGCCCTGCGCAGCGCGCTGCCGGAGAGTCCGCGCTGGCTGATGGTCCACAGGCGGGGCGAGGAGGCCGAGCGGATCGTGCGCGCCATCGAGGCCCATGCCCATGCCGCGCCCGATGCCGATCGTCACGCCAAGCTGCGCATTCGCACCGATCACGAGACGCCGGGGCCTTTCGCGCTGGTCGCCATACTGTTCCGCCAGCATACGGCGCGTGCGATCCTGGGGTTGGTGCTGATGGGCGCACAGGCTTTTTTCTTCAATGCGATCTTCTTCACCTATGCCCTGGTTCTGGCGCGCTTCTACGGCGTGAAGCCCGAAAGCATCGGCCTGTTCATCCTGCCCTTCGCCGCCGCGAATTTTCTCGGGCCCCTGTTGCTGGGGCCGCTCTTCGACAGCATCGGCCGCAAGACGATGATCGCCGGATGCTTTGCCGCGACCGGCGTGCTGCTGCTGGGGGCGACCGGGCTGTTCGCTACGGATCACCTGAATGCCGTTACCCAGACCGTCGCCTGGACGGTGATCTTCTTCTTTGGCTCGGCTGCGGCCAGTGCCGCCTATCTCACCGTCGGCGAAAGCTTCCCGCTCGAGATGCGGGCACTGGCCATCGCTGTTTTCTATGCTATCGGTACGGCGCTGGGCGGCATCGTCGGGCCCGGGTTGTTCGCCTATCTGGTGGCCGGCGGCCGGGAGCCGCTCGCCTGGGGCTATGTCGGGGCCGCGGGCCTGCTGATCCTGGCGGCCCTCGTCGAGATAGGGCTGGGGGTCGCCGCCGAGCGCCGGTCGCTCGAGGATCTGGCGCGACCGCTTTCCGCCGAAGTCGAACCCCGCTAGCAGCCGATCGGCTCATGGTGTGGCGGCTCATGGTGCTCGAAACGGTAGGCTCGTAGGGGAGGGGTGGTGCCGAGTTGCCAGGGCGGTCGGGCGATGCTAGCTTCCCCGACTGGTCGCGGAGCCCGTTCGGAATGTCACGACATGCACGTCCGGGGCGGCGCGATCTCTTGACGCCGATGCGGGACGGCATCGCGCAAGGGTGGTAGGGAAGTAGTCCATGGCGGTTCAGAACCTTGTCCGCGCGTGCCGCTTTTCGGGATGGGCGGTGACGCCCGTTTCCCCTCTGCTGACGCTGTCGCAGGTCACGGCCTGTATACAGGCCATGGGCGCCGCCACGAGTCGGCTCCCGGCGGCGGTGCCTATTCCCGCCAAGGACCGTTTCCTCAGGCCGGTCGGTCTACGGAGCGAGGAATAGGCGGCCCACGATCATGACGCTTCCAGAGACATCGGCACAGCCGGAAACCCGTATCCA
Organism: Allostellaceae bacterium; assembly: GCA_035491935.1. Classification (GTDB taxonomy): domain Bacteria; phylum Pseudomonadota; class Alphaproteobacteria; order ATCC43930; family CGMCC-115725; genus DATJJW01. Next base: position 2,737 of record DATJJW010000117.1, read on the forward strand.
GGGATCGGGGGCGGCCGATCCGCGCTTCCGGTCGATCCGTGGTGGTGTTGGCGCCGTCAAGACCGGCACCGGCCTGACGCGCAAGCTGTTCCTGAAGATCCTGCCGATCGTCGCGATCTTCGTGCTGGTGACCCAGGTGGTCATCGCCTTCATCAATTATGACGGCCAACTGCGCGTGCAGGCGGCGCGGGCCCAGCTCATCGCGACGCTGACCGCCGATGCGGTGGCGGGGCCAGTCTGGGACATGGACCAGTCGATCTACGTGCCTCAGATCAAGGCGCTGGAGCATGACGAGGATTTCCGTGCCGCCGTGCTGACCGACGAAAGCGGCGCGGTGCTCTACCATGTCGAGGAGCCGAGCCTGGCGACCACGACCAACAAGGTCGTGGTCAAGGCGCCCCTGATCTCGACCGCCAGCAAATCGCCGATCGGCGAGCTGACTTTGACCCTGTCCAGCGATTCGCTGCGCCAGAGCGCCTGGCATCAGATATATATCGCGCTGATCGCCTTCTTCGTGTTGATGCTCGGGCTGGTCCTGGCGCTCAACCGCTCGGTCTACGCCTTCGTCCAGCAGCCGCTGGGCCGGCTGCTGCGTGCGATGAATGATGTCGAGCACAAGCAATGGACGACGGTGGCGGTTACAGCCGATGACGAGATCGGCTCGGTCGGCAAGGCCTTCAACCGTATGGTCGAGGGCTTGAAATCCGGTGACGAGGCCAAGCGCCTGCTGGCCGAGCTGGAGGTCACGCACCACCAGCTCGAGAACGCCAATCGCCTTATCCTCGACAGCATCCACTACGCCAGCAAGATCCAGAATGCGCTGCTGCCCGATCCGGGTGCGTTGGGCGATGGGGTTGCGGCGATCGAGGTGATCTGGCAGCCGCTGCAGCTGGTCGGCGGCGATTATTACTGGCTGGAGCGCTTTGGAGAGCGGTCGGTCATCATCGTCACCGACTGCACCGGCCATGGCGTGCCCGGTGCCTTCATGACCATGATCGCCGCTTCGGCCATCGCCGAGATCCTGCATCAGCGCGACTGGTCGGGGCCGGCCGATATCCTGCGTACGCTGGACGGCATGGTGCGGGCGCGCCTGCGCCAGGACCGGGTGGAGAACGACCGCGCGGAAACGGCTTCGGATGACGGATTGGACGCTGCGGTCTGCATCTATGACCGTATGGAGGGCGCGGTGACCTATGCCGGCGCCAACATCCCATTGATCTGCCGGCGCAACGGCGTCATCGAGGAAGTGAAGCCGGTGCGGACGGGTTTGGGCTACCGCAACATCACCCGCGCCGAAAGCCTGGTCGACCATACTCTCAAGGTCGAGCCCGGCACCGTGTTCTATCTCTTCACCGACGGCGTGCAGGACCATATGGGCGGCCAGCCACGCCGTCTGCTTGGCCGCCGGCGCCTGGCGGCGATGCTGGCCGAGCGGCCGCAGGATGAGGATCTGGGCGAGCAGCTTCAGGTGTTGCAGGGCAATCTCGACGCCTATCGCGGCGAGAACACCCGCCGCGATGACATGACCATGATCGCCTTCAAGCCGCTCTAAACTTTAAGGCGATTTCGTCTCGCGTAACCCGGCATTTTCTTCGGTCGTCGGAACGGGTATTTAAGAGGGAAGGGCGGTAGGCTGCCGCTCGTCACGATTCCGAAATCCTTATCGGCCGCTCCCCTTGGAGTTGTGCGCGCAATTTCTCGGTGGAGCGTCCCATGAACAGGAAGTCGATTATCGCGGGGGCGGTGTTGGGCGTCTGCCTTGTCGGCGCCGGCGGTTATTTCTACACGCAGTATCAGGCGAAGGCCGCCTTCGACCGGGCGATCGTACAGGCGAGGGCCAAATTAGGCCCCAATGGCACCTTCATCTATCGAGCCGCCGAGCTGGAACCGTTCAGCCATGAGGGTACTCTGCATGACCTGTTGATGAAGACGCCGGATGGCCAGATCGTCACCGCTCACAGCTTGCGTGTCACCACCGGTTGGGATGGCCAGCTCCATTCGGTGAGCGCCGACAAGGTCCATGTCACCAAAGGCGTCTTCAGCGCCGATGCCGGTCATATGGATATCGACGGCATCAGTTACAGCGGCGAGCTCGATATGGGGCCGCATGCCATCGATAGCATGCGCTTCGACAAGATGACGGTCGCCAGCCTCAGCGCGACGACGCCGGGCGGCTTGATAAAGACGGAGCGGGTCAGCTTCAGCAATTTCGGCATGGGGCGCCGGGGCGATGGCATATGGCAGAACATCGACTTCATACCGGCCGACAAGCAGTCCTTCGATCATATGCACCTTGCCCAGTTCCATTTTGCCGGTGTGGGCGCGTTCGAGGCGGTCAAGAAGCTCCTCTATCCCGAGACACCATCGGCGCAGGCGATCGGCACGCAGGATCTCGATATGGTCGATGTGGCGGCGACCAGGGATGGCGCGCAGATGTGGAGCATCGCGCAGGCCACGTTCCACAACGACCAGGGAGTCCCGGGCCAATATCACATCACCGGGCAGATGCGGCATTTCATCGACAAGTCGAACCCGGCGACGGTGCAGCATATGGCTGCATTCGGCTATGACAGCATGCCGTTCGACGGCGATTTCGATATGTCATACAGGACGGCCGGCGGCGTGCTCGACATCACGTCCTTCGTGATGAAGGGCAAGGATGCCGGGACCATCAGCTTTGCCGTCAAGCTGGAAGGCGTACCGGCCGTCACCGGCAATGCGGCCCAGGCCCTGCCGCTTCTGCTGCAGGTGAAGTTGGCTTCCGCGTCTCTCAGCTTCGCCGATGGCGGTTTCCTGCAGCGCGCCATCGATGCCCGCGCCAAGGAGACCGGTACCAGCGCGGATGCCGCGCGCGAGGCGTTGGCCAGCGAGTTGGAGTTACGCGCCTCGATGTCCCCGCCGCCATTCAAGGACATCCAGATGGCGGCCGCGACCGTGGTGCGTCACCCGGGCACGCTGGAGATCGATGTGAACCCGCCCGCGCCGGTTCTCTTGATGCAGGCGGCGTTGGAGGCGCGTATCAATCCGGTGGCGCTGACCAGCCAGCTCGGGCTTTCGGCCAAGGCCAAATAGGCGAGGAGCCGGCCGTGGGCGTACCCGGCCGACTGCGCCTCAAGCGTTGAAGCGCCTCAGACGTTGAAGCGCCTCAGACGTTGAAGCGGAAGTGGAAGATGTCGCCGTCGCGCACGACGTATTCCGAACCTTCCAGGCGGAACTTGCCGGCTTCCTTGGCGCCCTGTTCGCCGCCGCAGGCGACGAAGTCGTCATAGGAGATCGTCTCGGCGCGGATGAAGCCCTTCTCGAAATCCGTATGGATGGCGCCGGCGGCCTGCGGCGCCTTGGAGCCCGTCAGCACGGTCCAGGCCCGCGCTTCCTTGGGACCGACGGTGAAGAAGGTCACGAGGCCCAAGAGGCCATAGCCCGCGCGGATGACGCGGGCGAGACCGGTCTCCTCCAGGCCCAGGCTCGACAGGAATTCCTGCTTCTCGGCCTCCTCCGAGAGCTGCGCCACTTCCGCCTCGATCGCTGCGGATATGACGACCGAGACCGCTCCTTGGGCTTTGGCGAAAGCCTCGACCTTGGCCGACTGGCTGTTGCCGGAGGCGGCCGAGCCTTCCTCGACGTTGCAGACATAGAGGACGGGCTTGGAGGTGATGAGGTTCAAGGCCCGTGCCGCCTTGATCCGCTCCGGATCGTCAAAGCGAACGGTGCGCGCGGGCTTACCTTCGCGCAGCGCCGCCAACACCGGGGCCATCACCTCGATGATCAGCTTCGATTCCTTGTCGCCCGTCTTGGCCTTCTTCTCCAGGTTCGGCAGACGCTTTTCGAGACTGTCGAGATCGGCCAGCATCAGCTCGGTCTCGACCGTCTCTGCGTCGCGCACCGGGTCGACCGAGCCCTCGACATGGGTGATGTTGCCGTCCTCGAAGCAGCGCAGCACATGGGCGATGGCGTCGACCTCGCGGATATGGCCGAGGAACTGGTTGCCCAGCCCTTCGCCACGCGAGGCGCCGCGCACCAGCCCGGCGATGTCGACGAATTCAAGCTGGGTCGGGATGAGCTTGGCGGATTTCGCGATGGCGGCGCATTTCTCCAGCCGCTCGTCCGGCACCGCGACGCGGCCGACATTCGGCTCGATGGTGCAGAAGGGGTAATTCGCTGCTTCCGCCGCCGCCGTCGCGGTCAGTGCGTTGAACAGCGTGGATTTGCCGACATTGGGCAGGCCGACGATGCCGCAATTGAAACCCATGGGGTGTCCTTACTTCTTGCTAGAGCCTGATCCGCTCAGGTGGAGTCGACCTAAGCGGCGCATCGGTCTCCAAGTATTTGAATCAGATCGAGATTCAGACCATAGGCCGTTTCGGCCTGCGATCATCTTGATCCAGCAGCAAGCCGACCTTGCTCATGAAGGCGGAATCCTTGCCCTCGACCATCAGTGGGAAGGCTTCGGCCACCGCCACCATCTGCGGTTCGAGCCAGCTGGTCTCGTCCGCGGCGAAGGCCTGCAGCACGTAATGCAGCACCAGTTCCTTGGCGCCCGGATGGCCGATGCCGAGCCGCACGCGCCAATAGTCGCTGCCGAGATGCGCGTCGATCGACCGCAGACCGTTATGGCCGGCCGCCCCGCCGCCGCGCTTGGTGCGCAGCTTGCCCGGCGCCAAGTCCAGCTCGTCATGCAGGACGATCACGTCCACGGGGGCGATCTTGAAGAAACGCGCGGCCGGGGCCACGCTCTCGCCCGAATTGTTCATGAAGGTCTGCGGCTTCAGCGCCAGCACCTTCTCGCCCGCGATCTCGCCCTCGAAGCATTCGGCTTGGAACTTGTCGCGCGGGCCTTTCAGCCCATGGCGGCGGACGATCGCGTCCACCGCCATGAAACCGATATTGTGCCGGGTCGCGGCGTATTTCGGGCCGGGATTGCCCAGCCCGACGATCAGCTTCACGACCCGGTCTCCGGCTGGTTACTCTTCTGCCTTGGCTTCGGCCACGGGGGCCGGCGCCGGCTCGGCGGTCGGAGCCTCGGCATCGGTGACGTCTTCCTTCACCACGGTCGGCGCCACGATGGTCGCGATGGTGAAGTCGCGATCGGCGATGGCGGGCTGCACGCCTTGCGGCAGCTTGACCGAGCTGATGTGGATGCTGTCGCCGATCTGCAGACCGCTCAGATCGATATGGATGCTCTGCGGAATGTTGTCCGCACCGCAGACCAGTTCCAACTCGTGGCGCACGATGTTCAGTACGCCGCCGCGCTTGATGCCGGGCGCCTTGTCGGCGTTGTCGAACACGACCGCGACCTCCACATGGGTGACCGTCTTCGAGGTCACGCGCTGGAAATCGACATGGAGCACTTCATCCGTCACCGGATGGAACTGCACGTCGCGCGGCAGGGTGTGGTGCGAGGTCTTGCCGACCTGGATGTCGACCAGGTGGCTCATGAAGCCACCGCGATGCAGTTCGCGGCTGAGCACCTTGGGATCCAGGCTGATCAGCACCGGCTCTTTCTTGTCGCCATAGATCACGGCGGGAACCCGGCCGGCGCGGCGCGTTGCACGGGCGGCCCCCTTTCCGGCCCCGTCACGCAGCTCGGCTTCGAGCTTGATGGTTTCGGTCATCGTCTACTCTCCTAACGCCGGGCGGGGCCGGACCCTATGTCCGGCACGGAAAACCGCCCTAAGACCCGACAGCCTCCAGGGGTGCTGCTCGGGGTTTGCCGGGGCGGGGACAAGCAAAGTCCCAAAACCCCGGCGAAAACGCCGACAGGACCGTCCGGTCGGGACGGTCCTGTCGAATTCGGGGCTCTATGTGCCCCAAAATCGAAATTTAATCAAACAGCGAAGAAACCGATCTCTCTTCGCTGATGCGGCGCATCGCCTCGCCGATGAGCGGCGCCACGGTCAATTGCCGGATGTTGTGCGACAGGCGTACGGCTTCGGTCGCCTGGATCGTGTCGGTGATGACCAGATTGTCCATGGGCGCCGCGGTCACGCGGGCGACGGCGCCGCCCGACAGCACGCCGTGGGTGACATAGGCGCTGACGCTGGCGGCACCCGCCTCCTTCAGCGCCACCGCGGCATTGCACAGCGTGCCGGCGCTGTCGACGATATCGTCGACCAGGATGCAATGACGGTCGTGCACATCGCCGATGATGTTCATGACCTCGGACACGCCGGCGCGTTCGCGGCGCTTGTCGATGATGGCGAGGTCGGCATCGAAGCGCCGGGCTATGGCGCGGGCGCGCACCACGCCGCCGACGTCCGGCGAGACGATGATGATGTCCTTGCCGGCGAACCGCTCGGCGATGTCGCGCGAGAACACGGTCACCGTGAACAGGTTATCGGTCGGAATGTCGAAGAAGCCCTGGATCTGGCCGGCATGCAGGTCGAGGGTCAGCACGCGGTCGGCACCGGCCGCGGTGATCATGTTGGCGACCAGCTTGGCCGAGATCGGCGTGCGCGGACCGGATTTGCGGTCCTGGCGGGCATAGCCGAAATAGGGGATGACGGCGGTGACGCGACGGGCGGAGCCGCGCTTCAGCGCGTCCAGCGTCACCAGCAGCTCCATCAGATTGTCGTTGGTCGGATACGAGGTCGACTGCACGACGAAGACATCTTCGCCGCGGACGTTCTCGTGAATTTCGACGAAGACTTCCATATCGGCGAAGCGGCGCACGCTTGCCTTGGTGAGCGGAAGGCCGAGATACGCCGCAATGGCTTCAGCCATGGGCCGGTTGCTGTTGCAGGTGATGATTTTCATGAGGCGTCATTCCACGAGCGACAGGCCGCGCGACACCGCGACGGAAGCCCATACGAGGGCCGGCCCCTCGGCGGCGACGACTTGTAACAAACCTGTTTTGGGGCGGCAACCATCAGCCGCGCATGGTGGAGTAGCAGTGGATGCTGGGCGGGCGGCTCGTGTGCTATCTGCCACAGTTGGTGGCCGCTCGCGCCGAGATGAAGCGCCATCGGCTGGTGCTGGTATCGATGAGGAATTCGTAGGGGCCACCCTGGTCGGTGGCGAGGCAGAGTGCGTGTGCCACGTCTTCGGCCGTCACCTTCGCCTCTTCCAGATCGCCCAGCGACAGGGGCGTGCGGGTTTCGGCCGCATATTGGCGCGCCGCGTCGATCATCGGCGTCACCATGGCGACGACGGCGGGATCGGCGATATCCGCGACCGGCTTGCGGTCGAGCAGCCGTCTGAACAGCGTGTCGGCAAGGTCCAGCTCCGGTTCAAGGCTGGTGCGGCCGCCATCGACCACCCTGTCGGGCAGCACCCGGATCGTCCAGTCCATCACCCGGCCGGCACAGCTGCCGCAATCGGCGAAGCTCTTGTAGTGGGCCCGGTCGTGGATGTGCAGCGCCGTGGCCTCGACGAGAAGATGCGGGTCTTGGTCGGGGTTGTAGGCATAGGTGCCGCCCAGGATCGGCGTCGCCATGCCGGCTTGCCAGCGCCAAAGGGTGGTCTGGCCGGCAACCATGGCATCGTCGAGCTGGGCATAGGCCGCGTCGACATAGAAGCGTTTGGCGCCGTCCTTGCCATCGGGCAGCCGGCCGATGGATGTTGCCGCGACCGGGCCGCAGCCGATCGCGGCGGCAGGGCTATGGGCCTTGCGGCAGCCGAGCTTTGCCCGCTCGATGCTCCAGGCCGCGACCATCGGGAATTCCTTGGCCGCCTTGCCAACGCCATCGGAGATGCGCCAGAGCGGCGCGAAACGGTTGCGCTTGCCGCGTCCCATGATGAAGACGGAGCCAGCCGGGCCGTCGCTGGCCGCGATCAGATGGACATCCGTGTCGAGTTGGACCACCTCGACCTTGAGGTCGCCAAAGAGCTCGGTGATGCCGGCGGCCAATTCGTCGGTCGTGGCCTTGGGATGCGTGTCGAGGAACTGGGCGGCCCAGCTCTCGATCGTCCGCCGTTCCTGGCGCAGCGCGGTCCCGGCGTCCCCGGTAAAGCCGTCGCTGAACTTCTGGGCCAGGCCTTGGGACAGATTCTGGGCCTGTACGATCGGAATCGATGCGAGGGTGGCGAAGGCGGCAAGAAACGCCACGCGCGTAATATGCTTGATGACCATGAAACGCCTCTGGCGGGAGGTCTAATTTACTATCTTCCCGCCAAAGGTAGCGTATCTCGGTATGGAATTCGTTAAGCGATCGGGATCTCGAAGCCGCGCCTGGTCGCGGGCCGGGCCATCATCATCTCGTACCAGCGCTTGACGTTGGGGAATTCGGCCAGGTCGACCTGATGCCGTTCGTGCCGCCAGGCCCAGCCGAGAATGGCGAAATCGGCGACCGAGACGGCTCCTGCGACGAATTCGACCTTGGCCAGCCGCCGGTCGAGCACGCCATAGAGCCGCCGCGTCTCGGCCATGTAGCGCGTCAGGCCGTAGCGGCGGTCCTGCTCGTCCTTGACCTGCAGGAAGTGGTGCGCTTGACCTGGCATGGGGCCAAAGCCACCCATCTGCCACATCAGCCATTCCAGCACCGGCACCTTCTCTGCCAATGATGTCGGCAGGAACTTGCCGGTCTTCTCGCCCAGATACAGCAGGATGGCGCCGGATTCGAAGACGCTGATCGGCTTGGCATCCGGGCCCTCCGGGTCGATGATCGCCGGGATGCGGTTGTTCGGGCTGATCGCCAGGAAAGGGGCCTCGAACTGCTGGCCCTTGGAGATGTCGACGGCATGCACCGTATAGGGCAGGCCCATCTCTTCCAGGGCTACGGTGATCTTGCGGCCGTTGGGCGTGTTCCAGGTGTGGAGCGCGATGGTCATGAAGCAGGGTTCCGGCAGGTTCAAATCTGACAGGGCGGAGAGCGGGGCGGGGCCCTAGGTCAGGGGAGGGGCGATATAGGTCTCGAAGCCGACCCGCGTCTCCAGCTGCCGATACCAGGTTTCGAGATTGGGCAAGGCGGGCTTGGTCAGCTGATAGTCGAACCACCGCCGGCCGTAGCAGCCCAGGACCAGATCGGCCAAAGTGAAATGGTCGCCTTCGATGAAACGCTTGCCCTCGGCATTCTTGCCGGCCAGGTGCCGGTCGACGATGCGCCACAGTTCGGCCACCTGATCCGCGCCTTTCTGCATCGCGGCCATGTCGCGCTTTTCCGGCGGCGTGCGCACCATGCCCCAGAACACGTCGCGATCGGTCGGCAGCAGCGTGCCCAGCACCCAGTCGAGCCAGCGGTCGACCGAAGCGCGTGGTTTGATCGTCTGGGGATAGAGCTCGCCGCCGGCACCGTATTGCTGGGCCAGATAGCGCATGATCGAATGCGATTCCCACAGCACGAAATCGCCATCGACCAAGGTCGGGACGCGGGCGTTGGGGTTCATCGCCAGGTATTCCGGCTCCTTGGTGCGGCCGAACTGCATGCCGGCGTCGATGCGGTCATAGTCCAATCCCAGCTCGGCACAGCACCACAGGACTTTCTGTACGTTGATCGAATTGGCACGCCCCCATATGGTCGGCTTGGCCATGGCTGTTTCCTCCCTTGTCTGTTTCGTCTTTCAGGATTGGCGCCTCAAGAGGCGGCATGCCCGCCGCGCTTGACCAGGCTGATCACGCTGTCGGCGGCGGCGTTGGCGACGGCGATGGCGATATCCTGCCAGCGCCCGTCCAGCGTGCCCGCCGGGACGACGTTGCTCTGCGCGATTTGGCCGATCTCCTTGCCGTCGACGTCGATGACATGCCAGGTGATGTCGACCTTCTGCGATTTATTCGGCGCCGCTGTCACCTGCACGGTACAGGCGATGGCGATGGTATTCTCGGCCGGGTGATCGGCGATCTGGAGGCCCTGCCGGCGCAGGAGATAGGTCATCGAACGGGCGAGCGATTCATCGCCATCGCCGGGTGCGCCGGTGATCGGGCGGATGTAGACGGCGGGCTTGTCGTTGCGCGAGACCACGGCCGGCGGCTGGATGAGGGCGGCGATCGCAGCCGATTCCGCCTGTCCCAGATCATGCACCGGCTGGCCGCCTGCGCGCCAGGTCGTGCCGTCCAGACTTACCGCTTGCTGTTTCTGGCCGACAGGCTTGCCCTGGGCGGTGGTGAGCGTCCAGACGATCGTGCCGCCGCCGGCATCGGGCTTCACGCCACTGGCGTCGCCGGCCAGGCGATAGCTGCGGTCGTTGACCCAATTGGCGCTGGCCGGAATATCCGCCGCCTGCAGCCCCGCGGTCATGCCCTTGGCCAGTGCCTCGGCCGTGGCTTGTGGCGCGCCTTTGACCGGGCGCACGTCGATGCCGACCGCGTCGCTGACGGCCAGGATCGGCGCGTCGGCTTTGATATGCGATTCGGCAAAGGGGTGGGGCAGCGGCTGGCACGCGGTCAGCAGCATGACGGCCAGCAGCATGATGGGGAAGCGAGGCAGAGGCGGTCGGCGATGGCGGAGCATGGCGTTCCTGGGTTTGATGGGTTAGGCCAGCGCGATGGCGGAGATGCCGCGTCCATAATCCGGCTCGCCACGTAATGTCGCACGCCGGTAGCTGTAGAACAGCGTCTCTTCGCTGGCGGTGTCGTGATGGCTGCGATCGACGGTTTCCAGCCCCAGCCGGTGCAGGCGGTGTTCGACATAGCCGGGCAGGTCGAACATGAAATGGCCGGCACGTGCCGAGGGCTTGGCGAAGCGGGCATTGGCGCCATCCTCGTCGAGGAAGCGTTCGACGAATTCGGGACCGACCTCGTATGACGATTGCTGGATGGCGGGGCCGATGCCGGCGCGCAGCCGCGGGAGCTTGGCGCCCAAGCCCATCATCGCCTCGACGGTGGCGTCGAGCACGCCGCCCAACGCCCCCTTCCAGCCGGCATGCGCGGCACCGATCACCCGCGCCTCGGCATCGGCGAACAGGATCGGCACGCAATCGGCGCTCAACACGCCCAGGACCACACCGGGGCGGTCGGTGACCATGGCGTCGGCGCGTGGCGCTGTCTCCGCGGCCCAGGGCTCGGTGACCGCGACCACCTCGGCCGAATGGATTTGGTGCACGGTGGCCAGCGCGCCGGCCGGAAAGCCCAGCGTTTCGGCCACATGTTCCCGGTTGCGCCGGACGGCGGCCGGGTCGTCATTGGACCCCAGGCCGCAATTCAGGCCGCGGTAGAGGCCTGTACTGACGCCTGCCTCGCGGGTGAAGAAGCCATGGCGCAGGCCAGGCAGCATCAACAGGTCGACGGTGATCATGCAGCCTCTGTCACTTGTCCTGGCGTCATGTGGTCTTTGGGGCGGCCAGGCCGGGCAATGCCGCCACCGATGGCGAGGCGGCCCCCAGCACCTTGAAGATTGTCCCCATCTGGCCGGGATCGACCAGACGATGCAACCCTTTCGCGATCTCCTCCCGCAGATTGTCCGGCTTGCCCTGCATCAGCCGCTGGGCGCGTTGTCCCGCGCCGAGCGATGCCAGGAACGCGCCTTGCGTCTCGGGGCCGAAGACCCGTGCGCCGGCATCGGCCAGCGCGTGGCCCAGTGCCTGGAAATCGACATGAGACGTCAGGTCCGCCTCGCCCGGCATGTCGAGAGCCGAAACCTTGCCGTGCCGATGCACCGCCTGCAGCGTCTCGCCGAAGCCGGTTTGCGCATGTCCGTAATCGATGAAGAGTGCCGCCCCTGGCGCGGTGGCCAGGCGCCGGCCGATATGCCGGGCGATGTTGCGTGCCGGGGCCGCGGTCTCGAACAAGGCGCCTTCGGGTGCCGCGGCAGGCAGCACGGCGTCGGGCGTGCCCGGCCCCTCGCAGAAGATGAAGCGGCTGGATTGGTCCAGCCCGACCTTGCGTTCAAGCCAGCGGGCCCCGCGCCGTACCCATTGCCGGATCGGCAGGGCATCGAGGAATTCGTTGGCGACGAGCAGCATCGGCCCTGTGGGCAAGCCGGCGATGCCGTCATGCCAGGCGAGGGGAGCCAGACCTTCGAGATTCCGGCGCTGGGCCTCGCGCAGCACGGGACTGGTCTCGACCAGATGGACCTGGATGGCCGAAAGGAAGCCGGGGAGTACGCGGGCGGCGCGCAGCATGTCGGCCATCATCGTGCCGCGGCCGGGTCCCAACTCGACCAGATGCACCGGATCGGGCGCGCCGATGTCCTGCCATGCTTGAGCGCACCATAGGCCCAGGACCTCGCCGAAGATCTGGCTGACCTCCGGTGCCGTGACGAAGTCGCCGGCCCGGCCGAAAGGATCGCGGGTGGGATAGTAGGCCGCGAGCGCCAGCGCCATGAACCGGTCGACGCCGATCGGGCCGTCGCGGCGGATCTGCGCCGCGAGGCTCTGCGCCAGCGGGGTGGGGGCCGCAGGAGGCGGGCCCGCTTCGCTCAATCGGCCGCCACGGGGGATGAAACCGGTGGCAGGCGCTTGGCGCGCCAGATCAGCCACAGGCCGACGAAGATCATCGGCAGGGACAGGAGCTGGCCCATGGTCGTGCCGAAGATCAGGAAGCCCAGCTGCGGGTCCGGCTGGCGGAACAACTCGCCGGTCGAGCGCGCGATGGCATAACCTACCAGGAAGGTGCCGCAGATCATGCCCGGCCGGCGGCGCAGGCCGCGCCGTTCCATGGCGGTCAGGATGACGAACAGCACGATGCCTTCGAGCGTTGCCTGGTAAAGCTGGCTCGGGTGGCGGGGGAAGGGACCGCCATTGGGGAAGATCATCGCCCAGGGCACATCGGTCACCCGGCCAAATAGCTCGCCGTTGATGAAATTGGCCAGGCGGCCGAAGAACAGCCCGATCGGCACCGCGCAGGCGACGATGTCGGCAAGGCCGAACATCGGGATGCCCTGGCGGCGCGCGAACAGGTACAGCGCCAAGATCACCCCGGCGCAGCCGCCATGGAACGACATGCCGCCATGCCAGACCTCCAGGATCTCCAGCGGATGATCCCAATAGAGCGTGTCGTTGTAGAACAGCACATAGCCGATGCGGCCGCCGAGCACGACGCCGATCGTGGCCCAGGTCAGGAAGTCGTCGATATGCGCAGCCGTGGCAAGGTAGGGCGGCCGCTTGGCGAGATAGACGCAATAGCGCCAGCCGATCAGCAGCCCGAAGATATAGGCCAGCGCGTACCACCGGATAGCCAGCGGCCCGATGGCCAGCGCCACCGGATTGATATGCGGATAGGGCAGCAGAAGGAGCATGCGGGGCTCTTGAACCGTGATTTGGAGGCCCGCGGATCACCGCCCCGGGCACCGGGTACATCATGTGGGGCGCTTATAGGCGCAAGCCCATGACAGGCGCAAGGCTGCCGGACCGCCTCCTTACCGCAGTGTGCCTACACTATATATTTAATCGGATATTTAATCGGTGATTCGCCGTGCGATCGTGTACATCTATGCTCGGCTCTATCAGGAGGAACCTGCCCATGCGCTTCGATAACCGTCTGCTGGATGACATGTCCAGGGTCGCGACCGGCGCCTTTTCCGCCCTCTCCGGCGTACGCGGCGAGGTCGAGGGCAAGATGCGCGAACAGTTCGAGCGAGTGCTTTCGCGCATGGACCTGGTGACGCGCGAGGAATTCGATGCGGTGCAGGCCATGGCCGCCAAGGCACGTGCCGAGAATGATGCGCTGGCCGCCAGAGTCGCGGCGCTGGAGGCGGCATTCGCCAAGCTTCAGGGTACTGGAACGGCCTCGGAATCGCCGTAATGCTGCGATTGCATGACGCATTCGCGTCCGATGCGTTGCGAAATTAGGCGTTTTATAGTGAAAGGACCGGCAGGATCGAGTCGCGAGGACGTCAAAGCCTTGCGCCCCGGCACATGCTTTGGCAGGCTCATTATCTAAGGGTTGGGCGACAAGTTGAGAGGACCACCAGATGTGGAGGCCTGTAGACGTGTCAAAGGTTCCGTCGGCTGCGGCCGGCGTCATATTTCTGCCTTCGGCCCTTATTTGCTCCCGGGAAGGAGGGCAAGCATCATGACCATCGCCGTATCCACCGAAACAGTCGTCGAAGTCTACAATCCCCTCGACGTGATCGAGGAGATCGTCATTGCCAATGAATGGCCGCATGACCGTTCCAGCGATGACGAGATGATCGTCGAGATTTCCGGCCGCTGGTGCGAGTACCGCCTGCTGTTCATCTGGCAGGAGGATATCGGCGCGCTGCACTTCTCCTGCAGCTTCGACCTCAAAGTGCCGAAGGCGCGGCGCCACGCGATCTATGAGCTGCTGGCATCGGTCAATGAGAAGATGTGGCTTGGCCATTTCGACATCTGCTCCAATTCCAGCCTGCCGATGTTCCGCCACGCGTTGACGCTGCGCGGCACTTCGGGCCTGTCTTCCGAGCAGGTCGAGGATCTGGTGGATTCGGCGGTAACGGAAAGCGAGCGCTTCTATCCTGCCTTTCAGCTTGTGATCTGGGGCGGCAAGACCGCGGAGGAGGCGATGGCCGCCGCGATGATCGAACCCGTCGGCGAGGCGTAATACTCCATGTCTTCCAAGAAGGTGCCGCAGCCCACCGTGTTGCTGGTGGGGTGCGGCAAGATGGGTTCCGCCCTGTTGTCGGGCTGGCTGGCGGCCGATTCCGTTGCCCAGGTTACGGTGGTCGATCCGATGGCGTCACCGGACGGTCTCGCCGATGACGCGCGGGTGACCTGGCTTGCTGCCGCTCCCGATTTCGGGGGCAGTCAGGCACCGGACGTCATCCTGCTCGCGGTCAAGCCGCAGATGATGGGTGAGGCTGCCCCCGGGTACGGGACGCTGGCGCGGCAGGGTTCGCTGATTCTGTCGATCGCCGCCGGGAAAACGATCGGCAATTTCGAGCAGCTGTTCAGTGCGGATGCCGCCATCGTGCGCTGCATGCCGAACACGCCGGCCGCGATCGGCCGTGGCATCACCATGTGCGTGCCCAATGCCAAGGTGTCGCCGGACCAGCGCCAACTGGTCGATCTACTGCTTTCGGCCGGCGGTTCCGTGCTGTGGAGCGAGGATGAGGCGGATATCGACGCGGTGACGGCCGTTTCGGGCTCGGGGCCCGCTTACGTCTTCCATCTGGTCGAGACGATGGCCGCGGCCGGCGTGGCGCTGGGGCTCAGGCCCGAAATCGCCATGCAGCTCGCGCGTGAAACCGTCTCGGGCTCCGGCGAGTTGCTGCGTCAATCGACCGAGAGCGCCGAGCAGCTACGTAAGAACGTCACCAGCCCGAACGGTACGACCCAGGCGGCGCTGGAGGTGCTGATGGCGTCACCGGGTTTGGGGGCGCTGATGGAGAAGGCGATCGCGGCGGCGGCCGCCCGCTCGAAGGCACTCGCCGGCTAAGACTTTGATCCTGGGAGTGTCTTGATCGGCTCTTCCGCCGCGCCATGTCTAATGAGTGGCCTTATCCTGGGGCCAGGGAGATGATGAGCATGGTGCGCAAACCCCAGGCGAATCTTTCCGGTTCAGACGACATTGGTGGGCGCATCGTGGCGGCGGCTCAGGCACTGCTGGCCGATACGCCCTGGCACCGCGTCAGCCTGGCCGATGTCGCGCTCCGGGCCGAGGTGCCGCTCTCCGAGCTCTATCGCCGCTATCCGGTGCGGCCCGCCTTGATGTGCGCCGTGCTGCGCGCCATCGACATGAAGGCGCTCGACCAGCCGGTCGAGACCGAGGGCAGCCTCCGCGAGCGTCTGCTGGAAAGCCTGATGCGCCGGCTGGACGGGTTGGTGCCCTTCAAGGAGGGCATGCGCGAAACGGCGCGCGACTTGCGCCGTGGCCATGTATCGGCGCTGCCCGGCGTGGCCATGGGCGCGATCTATGGCAATTACGTGCTTGGTTGGTATATCGAGGCGGCCGGCATCCCGGTGCAGGGGCTGACTGGCCTGGCACGGGTCAAGCTGGTGTCCATGGCATTCATGGGCGCGCTCCGGGTCTGGCTGGATGAGGCACCGGAGGAGGAATCCGCGCGCAGCATGGCGGCGCTCGATCGGGGCCTCGCGCGTATCTGGCCTTTGATGCATGTGCGAAATCCGCGCGCCGAAGAGGAAGCGCCGCCGGAAGAGGGCGATCCGCAGCCGGCGACGTGACGCGCGCGGCCTACTGCGGTATTTCACAGATTCTACTCGCGGTATGGTTGTTTGCGGCACATTTGTTGCGTTGCAGCAAAACTCTTGACTGCGAGAGCGCAAAAGTTGATGGTCGCGCAGCCACATCAATTATTTCATTTTTTACAGGAGAGGCGTGATGGTTCCCAACACAAATCCGTTTGCCAACCTTGACGTCAGCAAGATCCTAGGCGAGTTCAAGCTGCCGGGCGTCGACATGGAGACCATCGTCGCGACCCAGCGCAAGAACATCGATGCGCTGACCAAGGCCAATCAGCTGGCGCTGGAAGGCTTCCAGACCGTCGCCCGTCGCCAGGTCGAGATCATCCGCGCCGGTATCGAGGAGGCCTCCACTCATATGCGCGACATGATGTCGGCCAAGACCAACGAAGAGCGCGTCGCCAAGCAGACGGCGCTGGCCAAGCAGAGCGTCGAGAAGGCCATCGCCAATGCGCGCGAACTGGCCGAGATCGTGGCCAAGGCTCAGAATGAGGCCTTCGACGTGCTGAACAAGCGCTTCACCGAGGGCCTCGACGAAGTCGGCGGTCTGGTCAAGAAGAAGTAAGGCGATCGCATCCAGGATCTGGATTGCTGTGTCGACGCTCGCAATGATGGGTTTTGCCCGTCATTGCGACGAGCGTCGGCGGTATCGGCCGTCGTCTGACCAACACGGGTGAGCGCCCGTAACGCCTCGCCGTATATGGCCTTGGCAAGGCCTGACTCGGCCGAACTTATACGAGCATATGGCTGATATTCGTGCTCGTTTCGTAAGGGCACGAGAACTCTGGCGGCATGACGCCGTAAAAAAGAAACCAGCCGGAACGGGGATGGAGGCTGCCAAGGCAACCTATATCGTGGTAGGGCGTTATGCCTGCCGGGTCCCCGGGCGGCCGCTCATTTCCTTACGGGTTCTTGCCAGCCTCCCATGATCAAGAAAATCTCCTACGCCCTGGTCATCCTCGTCGTCGTGGGCATCGGTTGGATTTGGTACAGCCATCACAAGGCAGGAGGGCAGCAGGCGCAGCCCCGCGGCAGGCGCGCGGCAATCATCGGCAATGGTGCTCCGGTCGCCGTCGATATCGGCGCGGTCCAGGCACGTGACGTGCCGATCTATCTCACCGGCATCGGCACGGTGCAGGCCTTCAATTCCGTCGCGGTGACCTCGCGGGTCGACGGTCAGCTGCAGAAGCTGGATTTCATCGAGGGGCAGGAGGTCAAGACCGGCGATGTCCTGGCGGAGATCGACCCCCGGCCGTTCCAGGCGACGCTCGACCAGGACCTCGCGACGCTGAAGAAGGATCAGGCCTCGCTGGCGAATGCCCGGCTCGATCTCGTCCGCGACGTGACCCTGGTCAAGAAGGCTTTCGCCAGCCAGCAGACCGTCGATACCCAGCAGGCCCTGGTCAATCAGGACATCGCCCAGGTCGCGGCCGACGAGGCGCAGGTCGAGGCCGCACGGGTGCAGTTGGCCTATTGCACCATCACCTCGCCGATTTCCGGCCGCACCGGCATCCGCAACGTCGATGTCGGCAACGTCATCCATGCCAGCGATTCGACCGGCATCGTCACGGTGACCCAGATCCATCCGATCTCGGTCGTCTTCACGCTGCCGGCCGACGACCTGCCGCAGGTGGCCGCGGGCCAGGCCACGGCGCCGCTGGTCGCCGCCGCCATGACCAAGGATACGCAGACGGTGCTGGAACAAGGCATGCTTGCGGTCTTCGACAATCAGATCGACCAGACCACGGGCACGATCAAGCTCAAGGCGACCTTCCCCAACACCGATTCCAAGCTCTGGCCGGGGCAGTTCGTGAATGTCCGGCTGCTGGTCGATACGCGGCACGCGGCGCTCACCGTGCCGAGTCAGGTCTCCCAGGTCGGGCCCAACGGTTCCTACGCCTGGGTCGTGCAGCCTGACAACACGGTCAAGATGCAGGACATCACGACCACCCAGGCCGATAAAGGCGACATCATCGTCGAGACCGGACTCAAGGCGGGCGACAAGGTCGTCGTCGATGGCCAATACCGGCTGCAACCCGGCAGCCATGTCGTGCAGCAATCGAACGCGCCCATCCCGGAGAATGGCGCGCCGGCAGGCAAGCGTTCGGGCGCTGCCGGCAATGCTGGGCAGGGGAGTCAAGGGCAGGGAAGCCAGGGGCAAGGGAGTCAGGGGCGGCACCACCGTCCGCAGAACGTACCCAGCGGCACCACCCCGCCGCCCACCACACCGCCGCCCACCGCGCCCTCCTCCGGTGCGCCTGCCCAGGGGCAATTGCCGCAGTGAGTATCTCCCGGCCCTTCATCCTGCGGCCGATCGCGACGATACTGATCACCGCGGGCATCGTGCTGCTGGGGGCGGTGGGCTATACGCTGCTGCCGGTGGCGGCGCTGCCGACGGTTGATTTCCCGACCATCCAGGTCACGACCAGCCTCCCGGGTGCGGCGCCCGACATCATGGCCTCCTCGGTCACGACGCCACTCGAACATCAGTTCGGCCAAATCTCGGGCCTGACGTCGATGAGCTCGACCAGCTCGTACGGCACCAGCCAGATTACCCTGCAATTCAACCTCGACCGCGACATCGACGCCGCCGGGCAGGATGTGCAGGCAGCGATCACCACGACCGGCGGGCTGCTGCCGAAGACGCTGCCCAGCCCGCCGACCTACAGCAAGGTCAATCCCGCCGACACGCCGGTGCTGATCCTGGCGCTGACCTCGGACAGCGTGCCATTGCGCGGCTTGAGCGATGTTGCCGACAGCACCGTGGTGCAGAAGCTGTCCCAGGTCGACGGGGTGGGCCTGGTCACGGTCGAGGGCGGGCAGAAGGGCGCCCAGCGCATCGAGGTCAACCCGACTGCGCTCGCCAATATGGGCGTGTCGCTGGAGGATGTCCGCAACGCCATCGCCGCCGCCACGGTGGATCTGCCCAAGGGCGGGCTCGATGGCCAGCACCAATCCTATCAGCTGGGGGCCGACGACCAGCTCTTGAGCAACGCGGCCTATGGCAACCAGATCATTGCCTATCGCAACAACGCGCCAGTGCGGTTGAAGGACGTCGGGCGCGTCGTGGACGGGGTCGAAAACAGCCAGCTCGCCGGCTGGTACAACGGCAAGCCGGCGGTGATCCTGGACATCCAGCGTCAACCCGGTGCCAACACCATCCAGGTCGTGGATGCGGTGCAAAGGCTGCTGCCGGTCATCCGCGCCGCCTTGCCGCCCGCGGTCAAGGTGACGGTCATCACCGACCGCACCGTGACGATCCGCGCCGCCATCGACGACGTGCAGTTCACCATGCTGATCACCATCGCGCTGGTCGTGCTGGTGATCTTCATCTTCCTGCGCAAGCTGTGGGCGACGATCATCCCGAGTGTGACCCTGCCGGTGTCGCTGATCGTCACATTCGGCGTCATGTACCTGGTCGGATTCAGCCTCGACAATCTGTCGCTGATGGCGCTCACCATCGCGGCCGGCTTCGTCGTCGACGATGCGATCGTCATGATCGAGAACATCGTCCGCTACGTCGAGGCCGGCGACCCGCCGGTGGAGGCGGCGCTTAAGGGCGCGCGCCAGATCGGTTTCACCATCATTTCGCTCACCGTCTCGCTGATCGCGGTGTTCCTGCCGCTCCTGCTCATGGGCGGCGTGGTCGGCCGGCTGTTCCGCGAATTCGCCGTGACCTTGTCGGTCACCATCATCGTCTCGGCCTTCGTCTCGCTGACCCTGACGCCGATGATGTGCGCCAAGCTGCTCAAGGCCGAGCCGGATAAGGAAACGCGCTTCTTCCGCTGGACCGAACGGATGTTCGACCACGCCCGCAACGCCTATGCCCGCGGGCTTACATGGGTGCTCGACCGCCAGGCCACGATGCTGATCCTGACCATCGTGACCCTCATCGCGACGATCTGGCTCTACATCATCATTCCAAAGGGCTTCCTGCCGCAGCAGGATACGGGCCTCATCGTTGCCGTCACCGAAGCCAACCCCGACATTTCCTTCGGCGCCATGGCGGCGCGTCAACAATCGCTGGCGACGGTGCTGCGCCAGGACAAGGAAGTGGTCTCGGTCGACAGCTTCGTCGGCACCGGCACGGTCAATGCCACGGGCAATACCGGCCGGCTGGTCATCGGGGTGAGGCCGATGAACCAGCGTGCCGACAACATCGATGCGGTGATCGCCCGGCTGAAGAACGAGGCCGCGAAGGTCGGCGGCATCGACCTCTACATGCAGCCGGTGCAGGACATCCAGATCGACAACCGGGTCAGCCGTACCCAATACCAGTACACGTTGCAGGATACCGACCCGAACGAGCTGGCGACCTGGTCGGCCAAGCTGCTGGCGGAGCTGCGCAAGGCACCGGCCTTGAGCGACGTCGCGACCGACCAGCAGGCCAATGGGCTCGAGACCAATCTGGTCATCGACCGCGACACGGCCGCGCGTCTCGGCGTCGATGTCCAGACCCTCGACGATACGCTTTACGACGCCTTCGGCCAGCGCCAGATATCGACCATCTTCACCCAGACCAACCAGTACCGCGTGATCATGGAGGTCGATCCGAAATTCGCCAATGGGCCACAGGCGCTGGCCCATATCTATGTCGGCGCCTCGGGCAGCGGCGGCACCAGCGCCAGCGCCAACGGCACGGGCGGGACGAGCAATGCGCCGACCACGGGGGCGGGGCTGCAGGGCAATGCCGCCACGCCCTCGGCCGGCCCGTCAACCACGACCTCGGCCACGGGCACCAGCCAGACCGGCGGTACGACGCGCACCGCCGGCAGCCCCCAGGTGCCGCTGGCCACACTGGTGACGGCCCGGACGATCTCGGCGCCGCTCGCCATCACGCATCAGGGGCTGTTCCCCTCGGTCACGCTCAGCTTCAACGTGGCGCCGGGCTATTCGCTGAGCGATGCGACCGAGGCCATCGGCCAGGCGCAGAAGCGCATCGGCATGCCGGATTCGGTGGCGGCGAGCTATGTCGGCAGCGCCCAGGAGTTCCAGAATTCGGTCGCCAATGAGGCGACCCTGATCCTGGCCGCCATCGTCACGGTCTATATCGTGCTGGGCGTGCTTTACGAGAGCTATGTCCATCCGATCACGATCATCTCGACATTGCCCTCGGCCGGCGTCGGCGCGCTGCTGGCCCTGATGCTGACCGGCGAGGATCTGAGCGTCATCTCGCTGATCGGCATCATCCTGCTGATCGGCATCGTCAAGAAGAACGCGATCATGATGATCGACTTCGCACTCGATGCCGAACGCAACCAGGGCATGGTCGCGCGCGAGGCCATATACCAGGCCTGCCTGCTGCGCTTCCGCCCGATCATGATGACGACTTTCGCTGCCTTGCTGGGAGCGCTGCCGCTGGCCCTCGGCCATGGCGTGGGGTCGGAGCTCCGCCGGCCGCTCGGCATTTCGATCGTCGGCGGGTTGCTGCTCAGCCAGCTGCTGACGCTCTACACAACGCCCGTGATATACCTGGGATTCGAGCGGCTGAAGGATTGGGGCAACGCGAAGCTGCGCGGCTGGCGCGGCCGCCGGGCCGCCGGCTAACCGATGTTCGCCGAGACCTTCATCCGCCGCCCGGTCGCGATGTACCTGCTGACCCTGGGGGTGCTGCTGCTGGGTATCGTGGCCTATGGCCGCCTGCCGGTCTCCTCGCTGCCGGATGTCGCGTTCCCGGTGATCCGCGTCTCCGCCTCGCTGCCCGGTGCCAGCCCGGAGACCATGGCCTCCTCGGTCGCGACCCCCCTCGAACGGCAGTTCAGCACCATCTCCGCCGTCAACGAGATGACCTCGATCAACACGGTCGGCAACACCTCGGTCATTCTGCAATTCGCGCTCGACCGCGACATCGACGGGGCGGCGCGCGATGTCGAGGCGGCCATCAATGCGGCCGAGGCCAATCTGCCGGCCGACCTGCCGTCGCCGCCGACCTATTTCAAGGCCAATCCCAACGCCTTCCCGGTGCTGGCGCTGGCGCTTACCAGCGACACGGTCTCCCAGGGCGACATCTACGACTTTGCCGATTCCGTCGTCGCCGAGAAGCTGTCGCAGATCGAGGGTATCGCCGAGGTCGACCTCAACGGCGCCGAGAAGACAGCGGTGCGCGTGCAGGTCGATCCGGGCAAGCTGGCTTCATTCGGCCTCAGCATGGAGCAGGTGCGCAGCGCCATCTCCCGCGCCACGGTCAACGAGCCCAAGGGCAGCTTGCAAGGCGGCGGCCAGGCCTTCGCCATCAGTGCCGACGACCAGATCTTCTCCGCCGATCAATACGGCGCGGTCGTGGTCGCCTGGAATAACGGCGCGCCGGTCCGCCTGCGCGACCTGGGTACGGTGATCGAGAGCGTCGCCAACAACCGGCTGGCCGCCTGGTTCAACGGCAAGCCGGCGGTGGTCATCGAACTCAGACGCCAGCCCAACGCCAACATCATCCAGACCGTCGACCGGGTCCGAGCGGTCCTGCCGCAATTCGAGCGTTGGATGCCGCCCGGCATCAAGTTGGCGGTGACGCTCGACCGTACGACCTCGATCCGCGACTCCATCGCCAATGTCCGAGCGACGATGTTGCTGACCATCGTGCTGGTGGTGGCGGTGATCGGCCTGTTCCTCAGGCGGTTCTGGGCGACGGTGATCCCCAGCATCACCATTCCCGTTGCGCTCGCCGGCACCTTCGCCGCCATGTACCCACTGGGCTACAGCGTCGACAATCTGTCGCTGATGGCGCTCACCATCTCGGTGGGCTTCGTGGTCGACGACGCCATCGTCGTCATCGAGAATATTTCGCGGCTGGTCGAGGCGGGGGCGACACCTTACGAGGCCGCGATCAAGGGCACGCGGCAGATCGGCTTCACCATCATCTCGATCACCGCCTCGCTGATCTCGGCGTTGATCCCGATCCTGTTCATGCCGAACATCATCGGCCGGTTCTTCCGCGAGTTCGGCATGACGCTCTCGGTCGCGGTGGCGATATCGGCGCTGGTGTCGCTGACCTTGACGCCGACCATGTGCGCGCAATTGCTGCGCGGGCCGCCGGCGCCGGGCGAGCGGCCGGCGGAGGCCAAGGCCGATACGCGCCTGTCCCGGCTCGCCCGCTATTGGGACGGCTGGTTCGATCAGGTATCCTTGGGATATGGCCGCAGCCTGAATCGCGCGTTGGAGCGCCGTTGGTTGATGCTGGGCGTCACGCTCGCCAGCGTCGTGCTGACCATCGTGCTCTACATATTGGTGCCGAAGGGGCTGCTGCCGACCCAGGATACCGGCGCCTTGCGTGGCCAGACCCAGGCCTCGCCGACCATCTCCTTCAAGGATATGAGCATCCGTCAGCAGGAGGTGATGAAGGTGGTGTCGTCCGACCCGGCGGTCGAGGACGTGACCAGCAATATCGGCGCCACCGGCTTCAGCGCGCCCAATACCGGCCGGCTCAGCGTCAACCTCAAGCCGATCGACCAGCGCGATGCCAGCGCGCTCCAGGTCGCCGACCGCCTGCGGCCGAAGCTGGCCAAGGTGAACGGCATCCAGGCGTTCTTGAGTCCGGTGCAAGATGCGGGCTTCGGCGCCCGCGCCTCCAATGCGCGCTACCAATACACGATCAGGGGGCCGGACCTGGACGCGCTCGCCAAATTCGTCGATCAGGTGATGAAGCGCATGCGCACCATCCATGGTGTCGCCGACGTCAATTCCGACCGTCAGGGTACCGGTCTCGGCCTCAACCTGGTCATCGACCGCGATGCGGCCGCGCGGCTGGGCGTTTCGGTCGAGAGCATCGACCAGACGCTTTACGATGCCTTCGGCCAGCGCCAGGTCGCGACCAATTACGAAGAGCTCAACCAGTACAAGGTGGTGCTGGAGGCGCTGCCCAGCATGCAGCTCGACGAGACCGCGTTGCACCATATCTTCGTGCCTGGCACCGGCGGCCAGGTGCCGCTGTCGGCCGTGGCCAAGATAGTGACGGTGGCGACGCCGACCGCCGTCTCGCATCAGAGCATCCTGCCGGCCATCACCATCTCGTTCAACACGACCGATGGTGTCTCGATCGGCACGGCCATGGACGACATCGACAAGATGATGGCGGGCGTCGTCTTCCCGGAAGGTGTCAGCGCCGGCTTCGCCGGCGACGCGCTCCAGGCCAGGCAGTCGAATGGCCAGCAGCCCTTGCTGCTGCTGGCGGCGATCATCGCGGTCTATATCGTGCTGGGCGTGCTCTATGAGAGCTACGTCCATCCGCTGACCATCCTGTCGACCATTCCGTCCGCCGGGTTGGGCGCGCTGCTGGCGCTGCTCATCACCAATACCGCACTCACCACCATCGCGCTCATCGGCATCATCATGCTGATCGGCATCGTCAAGAAGAATGCCATCCTGATGGTCGATTTCGCACTCGATGCCGAGCGCAACCAGGGCATGACGCCGAAGCAGGCGATCGTGCAGGCGGCCCGGCTGCGTTTTCGCCCGATCATCATGACGACCTGTGCGGCAGTGCTGGGGGCGCTGCCGCTGGCGCTCGGCGTCGGTGCCGGCTCCGAGCTGCGTCAGCCGCTCGGCATCACCGTGGTCGGCGGCTTGCTGGTCAGCCAGATCCTGACTCTCTACACGACGCCGGTCATATACCTTGCGGTCGATCGGCTGCGCGGCCGCCGCTCCGGCCGCCTGCGCCAGGTTTTTGCCGGGGAATAGCCCGAAGGGGTAGGCAAGCCGCCTGCCGTCGCCGCATGCATCTTCTGCCGTCAGCGAGGCTTTCCCGAATCTTGGGCCTGTGGGATAAGCCGGGTTAGAAAATTACAAACTAGCGTCGTACTGGGACAGGAAACGTCATGATCGATTGGTCGAGTCATTATGCCCAGCGCGCCAAGCGCATGGCCGCCTCGGAAATTCGCGAACTTCTGAAGCTGCTCGACCAACCGGACATCATCTCTTTCGCCGGCGGCATTCCCGATCCCGGCATGTTCCCGCATCAGGAGATCGCCGCCGCCTATAACCGCATCCTGACCGATCCGGCTCGCGCCTCGGTGGCGCTGCAATACGCGGTCAGCGAGGGCTACAGACCGTTGCGCGATTGGATCGCGCAATACATGGCGCGGATGGGCGCACCCTGCACCGCCGACAATGTCGTCATCACCAACGGCTCGCAGCAGGGGCTGGATTTCCTGGGCAAGCTGTTCATCTCGCCGAATGACACGGTGCTGGTCGCGTGGCCGACATATCTGGGCGCGCTGCAGGCCTTCAACTGCTACGAGCCCGGTTACGACGTGCTGCCGGGGCCGGACAGCAACCGCACCATCGAGAGCTATACCAAGGGCGCCGGTGCGCCCCGGCTGGGATACTGCATGCCGGAATTCCAGAATCCGACCGGCACCAGCCTGAACCTCGCCGAGCGCATCAAGATGCTGGAGGCGGCCGAGGCGCTCGACCTGCCGCTCATCGAGGACACGGCCTATGAGAAGCTACGCTATGACGGGGCTGCCTTGCCCTCGCTGCAGGCGCTTGACATCGAGCGCTCGGGCGGCATCGACAATTCGCGCGTGATATATTGCGGCACCTTCTCCAAGAGTATCGTGCCGGCGCTGCGCATCGGTTGGATCGTCGCGGCGCAGCCGGTCATCCAGAAGCTGGTGCTGATCAAGCAGGCGAGCGACCTGCATGTCTCGACGCTGAACCAGATGGTCATGCACGAGGTGGCCAGCGAGATCATCGAATCCCATGCCGAGGCCATCCGCCCGGTCTACAAGGCCCGGCGCGACGCGATGATGGCGGCGCTGGCGGCGCATATGCCCAACGGCGTCAGCTGGACCAAGCCCGAGGGCGGCATGTTCACCTGGGTAACTCTGCCGGACGGCATGGATGCGGCGGCGCTGCTGGCCCGCGCCATCCACGAGGCCAGGGTCGCTTTCGTACCGGGTTCGGCCTTCTTCGCCGATCGCAGCCAGACCAACTACCTACGTCTCAGCTTCTCGCTTTCGGACGAGGCCAGCATCACCGAAGGCATCCGGCGCCTTGGCGCGCTGGTCGCGAAAATGCAGGCCGGAGATTGAGCGCGGCCGGCAATTCGGGCGAGGGTCAGTTCGACGATCTGGCCCGGTCGCTGGTCGGGCTGCCGGTCGGCCATGTCTGGCGCGGCTACGGCTCGGCATTGTTCCTGGAGTTCGGCGCGCTGCGCCCGCGGTTGCGTCGCGACGGCTCCTTCGGCAATCCGCATGGCCAGATATCGCTGATGCTCGAATGGAGTTGGCGTATCGAGGGGCGCCGCCGCATCCTATGCGGCAGTTGGAGCGATAAGCGTCGCTGGCCGCGCGTCTTCAACCTGGTTCGGGGCAAGACGGTCGAGAGCGTTACGTTGTTCGGCCGCCTGGCCGAGCTGGATCTTGGCTTCTCGCACGGCCTCCACGCCCTCTCCTTCATGACCGCCGATGGCGATCCGGCCTGGATCCTGATCCGCAACGACACGACCCGCACTGTCTTTCGGGTCCGTCACGGCCGGTTGTCCGTCGAGAGCGGCCAGGATATGGATGCCGGGCCGGATGATGGCTGGAAACGGTAGAGCGCTACATGCCGGAACCGGCCGATTCCGGCCGATTCCGGCCGGTTCCTCGCTCTACGATCACGGCAATGATGGTTTAGAACACGCGTTGCACCCAGCCATGCGGATCGGCGGCTTGGCCCAGTTGAATATCGACCAAGGTGGCGCGTAGGCGCTTGGTCACGGGGCCGCCAAGATCCGGATTGCCAATGGTGAAGCTGCCTTCCGGCGAGGCGACCTTGCCGATCGGCGTGATCACCGCAGCCGTGCCGCAGGCGAAGGCCTCCTTGAGGCGGCCGCTGGCGGCATCGGTCTTCCATTGGTCTATGGCGTAGGGGGCTTCCCTGACCGTGAGGCCCTGGGCCCGTGCGAGCGTGATCAGGGAGTCGCGCGTGATGCCGGGCAGGATTGTCCCTTCAAGCGGCGGGGTGGCGAGCGAACCATCGTCGAAGACGAAGAAGATGTTCATGCCGCCCAGCTCTTCGACCCAGCGGCGCTCGACGGCGTCCAGGAACAGGGTCTGATCGCAGCCGTTCCGGATGGCCTCGGCCTGGGCGCGCAAGGATGCGGCATAGTTGCCGCCGCATTTGGCGGCGCCGGTGCCGCCCTTCGCCGCGCGGGTATCGTTCTGCGAAATCCAGACCGACACGGTCTCCTTGCCGCCCTTGAAATATGACCCTACCGAGGAGGCGATCACCATAAAGAGGTATTGGGCGGAGGGCTTGACGCCGAGGAAGACTTCCGTACCGATCATGAAGGGGCGGATATAGAGGCTGCCGCCCGCTTGCGTCGGGATCCAGGCCCGGTCGACCTCGACCAGGCGCTTCACCGATTCCAGGAACAGCGCCTCCGGCAGCTCCGGCATCGACATGCGGTTGGCCGAGCTGTTGAAGCGGCGCGCATTGGCATCCGGTCGGAACAGCACGGCGCCATCGCCGACGCGATAGGCCTTCATGCCCTCGAAGATTTCCTGAGCGTAGTGCAGCACGGCACTTGCCGGATCGAGCTGAAGCGGAGTGCGCGCCTCGATGCGGGCGTCGTGCCAGCCGCGGCCCTCGGTGTACTGGATCACCGCCATATGGTCGGTGAACACGCGGCCGAAGCCGGGATTGACGAGAAGCGCCTCGCGTTCTGCTGCCGCCACCGGTGCGGGGTTGGGCCGAAGGTCGAAATGCACGCTCTCGCTGCTCATGGCTTCGCTTCCATTAAAGAATCCAAATTTCCTTGGCTAAGCATGCCAGCATGCTCGCCTGGATGGTTATGGGATATTTGCAGAGTGCCCACTCAAAGCGGCAATTTTTTATTGGGGGGATCTCGGCTTCGCCCGTGCCGTCGGCACGGCTGCCATCGGATCGTCGGGCCAGGAGTGCTTGGGATAGCGGCCGCGCAGATCGGCACGCACCGCTTTGTAGGATCCGGCCCAGAAGCCGCCCAGATCGCTCGTCACCTGGATCGGCCGCTGGGCGGGGGAGAGCAGATGCAGGACCAGGCGCACCCGGCCATTGTCAATGGCGGGAGTCTCGGCCAGGCCGAACATCTCCTGCAGCTTGACCGCCAGCACTGGCGAGGCCTCGCCGTAATCGATGGCGATGCGCGAACCGCTGGGCACGGTCAGATGCGTCGGCGCGCGACGATCGAGCTCCTGGGTCTTGGACCATTCGAGCCGGTCGCGCAGCGCCTTGGCGAGGTCGAGCTTTGCCAAATCGGCGGCATTGCGGCTGGATCCCAGACAAGGCGATAGCCAATCATCGAGCCCGGCCAGCAGCCCGTCATCACTCATATCCGGCCAGCCGCCCTCTTCGCCGTCACGGCTGCGGAGGAAGGCGATGCGCTGGCGCAATGCCGTAGCCTCATTGCTCCAAGGCAGAGCCGCCAGCCCCAGCCGGCGGATGCCGTCGATGAGGGCTGCGGTCACCGCGTCCTGCGGCGGCCTGTCGATCAGCGTCTCGCCCAGCACGAGGGCGCCCAGGCGCTGGCGCCGTCGGGCGCGCACGGAGTTGGTCGCCGGTTCCCACACGACCTCATCTTCACTGGTCACGAGGTCAGGCAAGGCCTCGATCATCTCCTGCCGGGTCATTGGGGCAGCCAGCCAGATACGCGCGTCGGGCACCTGGCCGTCGAGATCGGCGACGGCCAGAAAAGTCTCGGCCGCCAGCGGGTCGGCCTCGGCGACCCAGGCGCCCTGGCCGCCGCTCAAACGGTAGCGGCCATCGGCGCGGCGCTGCGCCACCCGATCGGGGTAAGCCAGCGCCAACACCGATCCGGCG
Source organism: Allostellaceae bacterium (assembly GCA_035491935.1). Taxonomy (GTDB): domain Bacteria; phylum Pseudomonadota; class Alphaproteobacteria; order ATCC43930; family CGMCC-115725; genus DATJJW01. The sequence continues at coordinate 31,501 of DATJJW010000117.1, forward strand.
CGTGCCGGCCGCACTGGTCCCCAGGATATGCCGAGCTGCCTGGCGTAGCGCCGGGCCATCTCGCGCGCTCGCTGGGCGGCGTCATGGCCGCGTGGGCTTTCGATGCGTTCGAGCCAGGCGCGCAGATCGCTGTCCCGGCCGGTGCCGAGGTCGCGTTCGCCCAAGGCCGCGGCGATGGCCGAGGCCAGCACGCCGTCGCCGGCTTCCGCTGATTTCAGCAGCATATGCGATAGGCGCGGATGCAGGCCGAAACCGGCCATGCGCCGACCGTGGCCGGTCGGGCGGCCATCGGCAGCCAGCGCCCCCAACTGGGCCAGAAGGGTGCGTGCCGCACTCAGCGCTGCGGCGTTGGGCGCATCGGGCAGCCGTAGGGCGCTCGCATCCTGAACGCCCCAGACTGCAAGCTCCAAGGCCAGCGGCGTCAAATCGGCGGTCGCGATCTCCGGCTGCGGCCGGGACGCCAATGCGCGATGCTGGGCCTCGGGCCAGAGGCGCCAGCCGATGCCGGGCGAGGTGCGGCCGCCGCGTCCAGCGCGCTGCTCGGATCCTGCCTGGGTCACCTTGACCGTCTCCAGCCGGGTCATGCCGCTTCTGGGGTCGTAGCGGCTGACACGGCTCAAGCCGGCATCCACCACCTGGCGGATGCCGTCGATGGTCAGGCTGGTCTCGGCAATGGCCGTGGACAGCACCACCTTGCGCCGGCCGGGCGGCGAGGGGGCCAGTGCCTTGTCCTGGGCCGTAGGATCAAGATCGCCATAGAGCGGCATCAGGTCGATATCGCGGGGCAGGCCCGCTTGTTCCAGCACGCGCTGGACCCGGCGGATCTCGGCCCCGCCTGGCAGGAAGACCAGGATGCCGCCTGGCTCCTCCAGCGCCAGCGCGACCGCGCTCGCGACCGCTTCTGCCAGGCGGTTGTTGGCCGGGGCCGCGAGATGGCGCATCTCGACCGGAAAGGTCCGGCCGAGGGAGGTGACGACCGGCGCCGGCGAGGCCTCCTCGGCCATGACCTCGGCCAACGATCCGGCATCGAGGGTCGCCGACATGGCGATGAGGCGCAGATCGGGCCGCAATGCTGCTTGCGCATCGAGGCACAAGGCCAGCGCCAGGTCGCTGTCCAGGCGCCGTTCGTGGAATTCGTCGAACAGCACCGCGCCGATGCCCTCCAGCTCGGCATTGTCCTGGATTTGCCGAGTGAAGATGCCGTCGGTCACGACCTCGATGCGCGTCTTGGGGCCGACCCGGCTGTCCAGCCGCGTGCGATAGCCGCAGGTGGCGCCGACGCTTTCACCCAGCAGCGCCGCCATGCGCGTGGCGGCAGCGCGGGCAGCGAGGCGCCGCGGCTCCAGCATGATGATCTTGGCGCGGCTATCCAGCCAAGAGGCGTCCAGCAGCGCCAGCGGGACTACCGTAGTCTTGCCGGCGCCGGGCGGCGCCTGCAGCACCACGTTGGAACGCGCCTCCAGATGCTGCAGCAACGCCGGCAGAGCGGCGCGGATCGGAAGGTCTGGCAAAGTCACAGGTGAAGGCATGGGCCGTCGTCTTCAGCCAAATGGCCCCGGATCGTCAAGTAGTGCCGGGCGTCAAGCGGCTCAGCTGGCGCGCGCGGCGGGTGCCCGGCGGTTGAGGCGCATGACGAAGCCGATGATCTCGGCCACCGCTTTGTAATGTTCCGGCGGGATTTCCTCGTCGAGATCGACGGTGGCGTAGAGCGAACGGGCAAGCGGCGGATTCTCGACGATCGGCACGTCGTTCTCGGTCGCGATCTCGCGGATGCGCGCGGCCAGGAAGTCGACGCCCTTGGCGACGACGGTGGGGGCGCCGTTCGAGCCCATCTCGTAATGCAGCGCTATGGCATAGTGGGTCGGGTTGGTGATGACCACCGCCGCCTTGGGCACGGCCGCCAGCATGCGTTTGCGCGCACGGGTCAGGCGGATCTTGCGCATATGGCCCTTGATATGCGGATCGCCTTCCTGGTTCTTGTACTCTTCCTTGACCTCCTCCTTGGTCATGCGCAGCGACTTGGCGACCTGCCATTTCTGATAGAAGAAATCGAGCAGGCCGATGGCGCCGATGACGCCCAGGATCGGGAAGAGCAGTGCCGCCAGCTGCTGGCGCAGCACGCCCATGATCAGCACCGGCTCCATGCCGACCATGGGTTCGATATGCATGATCGCCGGCTTTAGGATGACGTAGCCCAATGCCGAAATGATGATGACCTTGATCAAGCCTTTGGCGAATTCGATCATCGCCGAGAAGCTGAACAGCCGCTTGAAGCCTTGCAGCGGGTTGATGAGGTTCTGCAGGCCTTGTTCGTTGAAGCCGACCTTCTTGGTCGCCCAGATCCAGCCGGTCTGGAAGATATGCACGGCGAAGGCGGTGCCGACCATGATGCCGAAGACCGGCGCGAAGCAGTAGCCCAGTGCCTTGGCCAGCTCGACCAGAACGGCAGACAGGCCGGTCATCGTGTCGACGTGGTATTGGTCCGGACGTTCGATATAGCTGCGCATCAATCCCAGCACCGGCCGCATCGACCAAGGCATGATCGTCAGGATCACGGCGGTGCTGGCCGACAGCATGGCGAGCGTCGTCAGATCCTTCGACGACGCGACCTGTCCCCGCTCACGCCCCTCGGCCAGGCGTTTGCCGGTCGCTTCTTCTGTCCTGGAGTCTTGATCTTCTGCTGCCATGCCCTCAGCACCCGGCCTTCACGGGGATCATAGTTGCGCAATCAGCGTTAACAAGATGGAAAGCGCTGTACGAAACGGGTATCTGCGATCCAGGGTTGTGGCGGATATTTACCGGGGGCAAGCAATGGTTTTACCAGTATTGTATTGCCGGGCAGGGCGGTCGACGGGGAAGAAGGCGATGCCGAGGCGGCGGCCATCCAGGAAATACAAGGGTTTGCGGCGGGCCAGCCTCTCACGCCACATCGGTGAACCTTCCCTTTATCTATAAGTATTTTCATCTGGTCCAGGCGTGCTGGCGCCTGTATCATGCTGTCATGGACTTGTCGCGGATCAACTAATCCGCGGGATACCGCGAATCATATTGACTTACCTTGGGTGGCTGGCTAATTTGGAATTCTCAAGAGGAGTATTGGCAAAATGTCAATCATTTCCAGTTCCGCGGTCGCGGACTCTGGGCCTCTGGTTCCAGCAAAGCCTGGCACGACCGGAGGCCAAGCAACGGCCGAGACAACTGCTCAAACGACAGCTTCACCGGCGTCGGCCGAAGTGCAGCTGCCGAAATACAGCAGCCCCAAGATCTATATCGATCCGCGTCTGCACGACGTTTTCTATGAGTACCGGGATCCGCAGACCGGCGCCGAGCAATATACCATTCCGGCGCAGTCTTCCCGTGCCTATCAGGAAACGCAGCAGAACACGCAGGTGAATTTCGGCCAGAACCAGCAGACCGGCACCAACAGCTTCGGTCAGGACAACCAGGGGCAGCCAACGCTGCCGGGCCAGTCGTCCCAGCCGCCCGTTGGTACGTCGGGCACGGGTGTCGGCAATGGACCCGACGCATCGACGCTTGCCGGCATCGGCGCGTCCTTTGCGGCGGCTTCGACCCCGGCACCCGCGGCACCGGCTCCGGCGCCTGCTCCGGTCAGCACGCCGAGCGTGGCGCCTGTTTCGGCGCCGTCCGCCAGCGGGGGTGGTTCCTCCACGCTTGCCTGATCATCTCACGGCCGAAGGTGGCGTGAGGGGATGAGTGGGAGGACTCCTGCCGTATCTATTGCAAGCCCGCGGTTTCGCGGGCCTTTCGGCGTTTCGGGGCATGGACCTGATGCGTCGGTTGCCGCTCTTTCCCCGCCGAGGCTGTCATATCGGATGAGGCGCCAGATTTCATGCCCAAGCGTCTCATTCTCCTGACCGGCGGCTTCGATGCGGAGATTCTGGTCAGGCATTTCCGCCAGGCCAATCCTCATATCCCGGTTACGTGGGTCAGAACCCTCGACGATCTGATGCTGGCGGCCGATCGTGGTCCGCCCGCGCGTCTCATCTCCTTCTGCAATGGCGTGATCGTACCGCAATCCCTGCTGGCACGCATGGATGGCCCATCCTACAACGTTCATCCGGGACCGCCGACATTTCCTGGCCGCTATCCCGAATGCTGGGGGGCCTATCTGGGCGCGCGCCGTTTCGGCGCCACGCTGCACGTCATGCTGCCGCGGGTCGACGAGGGGGAGATCATCGACACGCGCTGGGTCGACATGCCGCCGGACGCCGGGCAGCGCCTCTATAGCCGCGAGGGGTTCCGCGCCGCGACGCGCCTGCTCATCGACTGGTCCATGCCCTTGGCCACCATCGATGGCGGCTTCCCCGCCAATGGCGAGCGCTGGGAAGGGCGTAAATGGCGTTTGGCCGATATCCACGAACTGGCTTTGATCGGTGACGATGTCGATGAGGCCGAGTTCGAGCGCCGTCGCCGTGCCTTTGCCGAGATTCCCGGTTGCAGCTTGCGCATCGAGCGGCATGGCCGTGTCTTCACCTATATCGTCCCGGCGGACGAGACGCCGGCCGGCTGACTTGGCAGGCTGGCTTGGCCGGCCGACTTATGACGCCCGCCACGGTGAAGACCTAATCGCTGAAAGCTAATCCCCGCGATCGCGCAGCATGGTGAAGATGCCGCCCATGCGTTCGTTGAGCGCCGCATCCTCGGCTTCGGCCGCGTCGCCGGGGCCGGTGACCGTGCCTGGACCCAAGCTCTCCATGCTGGCGGGCGCGCCGTCGAGGAAGCTGGCGACGCGGGCGCGCACGACCAGGGCCGGGTCTTCCTGCGAGCTGCCATAGATGTTCCGCTCGATCAGATAATAGAGCACGCTGCCATGCAGGCCCCAGGCGAGCTGGATTTCGCCGGGCGTGTAATCGCCCTCGGCGGCGACATGGGCCTCTTCGCGCAACGCCTTGCAGATGCGGGGGATGATCCGCGTGCTGATGCGCGAAAGGTAGTAGCGGTTGAAGGAATTGCCGGCGAGGCTGCCATACATGAAGATCCGGATCCATTCCGAATCGAGCGCCGTCGCGACATAGTCGTCATAGAAGCGGATCAGCCGGTCACGCAAGGAAAGCTCCCGGTCGTCGAGCATCTCTTCCCAGGCCGGCTTCCAGCGTTGCAGGTAGATTTCCTCGCAGACCCGATCGACCAGGGCCTCCTTGGTCGAGAAATACTTGAACAGCAACGCCGGGGACACGCCGATACGACGCGCCAATTCGCGCATCTGGCCCTGGAACCCGACCTCGGCAAAATACTGCGTGGCGATGTCGAGGATGGCGCGTTCGCGATCCTTGCGGGCGATACGCTTGCCGGATGAAGCCATACCCAATCCTGCTGCTGACAAATCCAAGCGCTAAGGTCTATCACGATTACCGGCCCAATGACGAGGATGCGCAGGAGCCCTATCCGTTCAGGCCGGTGCGACCCGAACGGTGTATCGATCGCCGAATTTTTGAATCGTGATCACGGGGGCCGCGATCCCCATATCAAGCCCGACGCAAGGCTGGAGACCATCATGAGCACTGGATACCTCGACACCGATCTCTTCATCGCGGGGCGTTGGCGCAAGGCGGGCGACGGTGCCTCGCTCGCCGTGCTGAACCCCGCCACGGGCGAGGAGATCGGCCGTCTGGCCAAGGCCACCCATGCCGATCTCGACGAGGCGCTGGATGCCGCTGCCAAGGCCTTCAAAAGCTGGAGTGCGGTTTCCGCCTTCGAGCGTTCCAAGCTGATGCGCAAGGCCGGCGACCTGTTGCGCGCCCGTGCCGATGACATCGCGCATCTCATGACCATGGAACAGGGCAAGCCCCTGCCCGAGGCGAAGGCGGAGACGCTGGCCGCCGCCGATATCATCGACTGGTTCGCCGAGGAGGCGCGCCGGACATATGGCCGGGTCATCCCGTCACGCACGCCCGGCGTCAACCAGCTGGTCATCCGCGAGGCGGTGGGGCCGGTCGCCGCCTTTACGCCGTGGAACTTCCCGATCAACCAGGCGGTGCGCAAGATCTCCGGCGCATTGGCGGCCGGCTGCTCGATCATCCTCAAGGGGCCGGAGGAGACGCCGGCTTCCTGCGCCGCGCTGATCAAGGCCTATGCGGATGCCGGCCTCCCGGCTGGCGTCGTCAACCTGGTCTGGGGCGTGCCGGCGGAAATCTCGGAATACCTCATCCCGCATCCGGTGATCCGCAAGGTGACCTTTACCGGCTCGACCGCGATCGGCAAGCAACTGGCGGCGCTGGCAGGATTGCATATGAAGCGGGTGACCATGGAGCTGGGCGGCCACGCGCCGACCATGATCTTCGATGATGCGGATGTCGAGGCGGCGGCCCGGCTGACCGCGGCCGCCAAGCTGCGCAATGCCGGCCAGGTCTGCGTCTCGCCGACCCGCTTCCTGGTGCAGGAATCGATCGCCGAGGATTTCACCGGCCGCTTCATCAAGGCGCTGGAGGCGGCCAAGGTCGGCAATGGGCTGGAGGACGGCGTCGCCATGGGACCGATGGCGAATACCCGCCGCGTCGATGCCATGGACCGCTTCATCGGCGATGCGGTCGCCAAAGGCGGCAAGCTGCGCACCGGCGGCGAGCGCATCGGCAACAAGGGCAACTTCTTCCGGCCGACCGTGCTGACCGATGTGCCGCTGGATGCCCTGGCGATGAACGAGGAGCCGTTCGGTCCAATGGCGATCATTAACACCTTCAGGACGCTGGACGATGTGCTGGCGGAGGCGAATCGCCTGCCTTACGGCCTCGCGGCCTATGCCTATACCCGCTCGGCCAAGACGGCGCAGGCGGTGACGGCCGGGGTCGAGACCGGCATGCTGTCGATCAACCATCACGGGCTGGCCCTGCCGGAGACGCCGTTCGGTGGCGTCAAGGATTCAGGCTATGGCTCGGAAGGCGGCACCGAGGCGCTGGAGGCCTATCTCACGACCAAGTTCGTGACCCAGGCCAACCTGTAGGGGCATTTCGCCATGGCCGGGGCGAGCCCCGGCCATGGTCAGATTGCTGACAAAGCCCGTCATTTTGGCGGGCTTTGTTTTTTGGAGTTTTGCCTTGTGGTTTGAAGAGGGGGTTTTGGGCGGCCGCCCTTCTCTCAGGCGACCACCGGCAAGCTTCTGTCCCATGCGAGGGCGATCTTC
>DATJJW010000118.1:0-9959 GCA_035491935.1 Allostellaceae bacterium
GGTCAACATCGCCCCTCCAGGCTTCGAGCATGTGTTCTTCACCAACTCGGGGTCGGAGTCAGTCGACACGGCTTTGAAGATCGCCCTCGCCTATCATCGCGCCAATGGCAACGGCGGCAAGACACGCCTCATCGGCCGCGAGCGGGGCTATCATGGCGTGGGCTTCGGCGGCATCTCGATCGGCGGCATCTCCGGCAACCGCAAGAATTTCGGCAGCCTGCTGACCGGCGTCGACCATCTGCCGCACACCCATGATCCGGGCCGCAACCGCTTCTCCAAGGGCCTGCCGGAGCATGGCGCGGAGCTAGCCGAGAATCTGGAGGCGATCGTGGCGCTGCACGACGCCTCCAACATTGCCGCCGTCATCGTCGAGCCGATGGCGGGCTCGACCGGCGTGCTGATCCCGCCCAAGGGCTATCTCCAGCGCCTGCGCCAGATTTGCGACAAGCACGGCATTCTGCTCATCTTCGACGAGGTCATCACCGGCTTCGGCCGGCTGGGCACCGCCTTCGCCGCCGAGTATTTCGGCGTGACGCCCGACATCATCACCTGCGCCAAGGGCCTCAGCAACGCGGCGGTGCCGATGGGCGCCGTCATCGTCAGCGACGCGATCTACGAGACCTTCATGCAGGGGCCGGAAGAGGCGATCGAACTCGCCCATGGCTATACCTATTCCGGCCATCCGCTGGCCGCCGCGGCCGCCGTCGCCACCCTCGACCTCTATCACGCCGAAGGGCTGTTCCAGCGTGCGGCCGAGCTGTCGGCGTATTTCCAGGACGCGGCGCATGGCCTTCGCGGCCTGCCCCATGTCACCGACATCCGCAATCTGGGCCTGGTCTGCGGCATCGAGCTGGAATCGATTCCGGGCAAGCCCGGCGCGCGGGCCTATGACGTGTTCACCCGCTGCTTCTTCGAGGCGGATCTGCTGATCCGCATCACCGGCGACATCATCGCGCTGTCGCCGCCGCTGATCATCAGTCGTGGGCAGATCGACGAGCTGTTCGGCAAACTGGGCGAGGTCATCAAGACCGCCGCCTGAAACCATAAAGAGATAACAAGGTAATCGGAGGAGTACCCATGGCGTATGAGATCATCGGCCACTGGATCGACGGCCAGCATCGTCCCGATGCGGCCAAGCCGTCCCAGGACGTATTCAACCCCGCGACCGGTGAAGCGGCGCGCAAGGTGATGCTGGGCGGTGCCGCCGATCTCGACGCCGCGGTCAAATCGGCCGCCAAGGCCGCCCCCGCCTGGGCCGCCACCCCGCCGCTGACCCGCGCACGCGTCCTGATGAAGCTGCGCGAGCTGATCCTGCGCGACGCCAAGAAGATCGCGCAGGCGATAACATCCGAGCATGGCAAGACGCTGTCGGATGCCGAGGGCGAGGTCACGCGCGGCATGGAGGTGGTCGAGTTCGCCATGGGCATCCCGCACCTCATGAAGGGCGAGTTCAGCGAGCAGGTGGCGCGCGGCGTCGATTCCTGGTCGATCCGCCAGCCGCTCGGCATCGTCGCCGGCATCACGCCGTTCAACTTCCCGATCATGGTGCCGCTGTGGATGATCCCGGTGGCGCTGGCGACCGGCAATGCCTTCATCCTGAAGCCGTCGGAGCGCGATCCCTCGGCCAGCCTGATGCTGGCCGAACTCCTGAAGGAAGCGGGCCTGCCCGATGGCGTGTTCAGCGTCGTCCAGGGCGGCAAGCCGATGGTCGACGCCATCCTGGCCCATCCGGAGATTTCGGCGGTCAGCTTCGTGGGATCCACCCCGATCGCCCATTACATCTACGAGACCGCGGCCCATCACGGCAAACGCGTCCAGGCGCTGGGCGGCGCCAAGAACCACATGGTGGTGATGCCGGACGCCGATCTCGACAAGGCGGTCGACGCGCTGATGGGCGCGGGATATGGCTCGGCCGGCGAACGCTGCATGGCGGTCTCGGTCGCCGTCGCCGTCGGCAAGGTCGCCGATCCGCTGGTCGAAAGGCTGGCATCCAAGGTGCGTACGCTCAAGGTCGGCCCCGGCATCGATCCGGAGGCGGAGATGGGCCCGCTGGTCACCCGCGACCACCTCAACAAGGTGAAGGGCTATATCGACATCGGCGTCAGCGAAGGCGCCCAACTGGTCGTCGACGGGCGCGGCCTCAAATTGCAAGGCCATGAGGAGGGATTCTTCGTCGGCGGCACCCTCTTCGACCATGTGACGCCGGAAATGAAGATCTATCGCGAGGAGATCTTCGGCCCCGTGCTCTCGGTCGTGCGCGTGCCGGATTTCGAGAGCGCGGTGGGGCTGGTCAATGCCTGCGAGTTCGGCAACGGCACGGCGATCTTCACCCGTGACGGCGACGCCGCACGCGACTATTGCAGCCGCATCCAGGTCGGCATGGTCGGCGTCAACATCCCGATCCCCGTCCCCATGGCCTTCCACAGCTTCGGCGGCTGGAAGCACTCGCTGTTCGGCGACATGGCGGTGCACGGCATGGAAGGCGTGCGCTTCTACACGCGGCTGAAGACGATGACCGGGAGATGGCCGACGGGCATTCGCGCGGGTGCCGAGTTCGTGATGCCGACGCTGGGGTGATGTTTGTTCTCTTAATGTTCTAAATTTGTCTTGCCTTTCGGAATCAGTCGAGGCAGATAGGGTACAAAGGAATGCGCGCGTCCAACGTTAGGACACTCGCCGGATAAACTTAAGGAACAACCGCCAGGTGCCCCAGCACCTCGGCGGTTTTTTCTTGCCTAAAATCCGGTACTTCGCGCGTTCCGGCTCCCTTTCGCGAGACGGATTTTCATGCTCATCCTGACCTATCGGCCAGGCGATGCCGACGCATTGCCATGCGGTCGCACTTTGGCCTGCGCTCACGACACCATCTGGCTCTGGCCCGGTATTGCCCTAACCCGGAAGCGCGGCAATCGCTGTGTGGCCCTGTCCCGAAGCACGCTGGCCACCCTCACTGCCAGACTGCACGGGCCAGCGGTCGTCAGCAGCGGCTTGCTGCCTGCCATCGAACGGGCAGCCGATCATTTATCGAATGGCAACGAAGCCGAGACCGACAAAATCCTCCGCCAAGCGGCCATGCCGGTGTCGCCGGATGGCGCCTTGCTGATGCGCCAGGTGGCGGCTCTGCTCGGCATCGAGCCGCCACAAGTTCCGATATCTTCATCGCCACGCCTGTGGCGTGACGAACTGATCGCCACATTTAGCCGGCATCATGCCGAGAGCGTCGTAGCGGCTGGCTCGTTAGCGAAGTTTTTCAATCCTGAAGCCGCTCGCATGGCCAAGGCCGGCTTTCGCGCCGACGAGGCGCGAAACCGGCTCGGCCGCTGGGCGACTGATGGTGGCGACGCCAATGCCGGCCCGCAAACGGGCAACGACAACACTGCGGATAGCCATACCGCACTCTGGGACGCTCTCGCCCATGATGCGCCCTTGGGCCTGCGACATGCCTCCCCTTCGGCGGGATTACTCACCGGCAATTGGGACGCGGCACCCCATTCGGGTGCCGACTCTCTATTCCATACCGTCCAGGCGGAAGTTGGCAACGAGGCGGACCCGAACGGACGCGATCGCGACAATCTCTTTGAGTTTCTGGACTATCCGCGTGCGTTTCGCACGCTGCTCTTTAGAGACCTTTGGGACCAGCTAAAGAGGATCGAGCCGAACAATCCCCGGCTCTTTACTCTCCAACCAGTGCCTTATTCCCCGACCCGAGCAGACCTCGACACCTTCCAGCATGAGTTAATCGATGCTCAGGCAAGAGCTAAGCTTCCTCCAAATCCCAACTGGACCTTGGGCTGGTCGTCACGTGGCTATAAATTTGAGGTCGAGCGTGTTCCCAAGGGCTTCAAGCTGCCCGATAATTTCAAGACGATCGATGCTAACCCCTATGACGTGGCCGTCAGCGTCAAATCGATCGACCTGGAAGCGCCGTCATATCAAAATCCTGCCAAACTATCCCGCCGGATCGATGGCTATGTCGATACCCTGGCCAGGTTCCAAGGTGCTAAACAAGGGGAACAGGTGATTACATTGGATCAGATCACAGGACGCTTTCTCGATGTCGTCGTACCCATGGGTAGCATTACACCGGAAAGGTGGGAGACGCTCGAACGATCCATAGAACATGCTCGAAAATCAGGCATCTATATTGTCTTTATTCCATATTGAGAGACCTAAATGAATCGCCCATTTTCTTCACTCTCCATAGATCTGCACAAGAATAAATTATACATTCCGACCTCAGTTAGAACCGAGGAAGGATACGGAGGAACCTATTCGTTACATCCGATAACTTGCATTCCCATCGAGGAAATCGAAAAGCTATATCAAGAGGTATCAAAATGCATGGCGCTGGGGCATCCAACCCGCCCCAAAGCGGAATTAGAGCAAATGACTGAAAAGCCGATGCTTGAAGTAACAGGAACCAAATCCTGGAGGCAACTTTACAAGGAAATGCAAGGAGCTTGGTGGCTGTCTCTGAATAAAAAAAACGCATTCATCATTCATGACTTGGTACGCAGAGGATCGAGCACATGGGAAGCGACGAGCGACCGCATGGAGGTTTTTCCTCTAGGCACCCCCGTTGAGACGGCCGTAGCTCGCTTGATCGAACGCATCCGATCACGTGCAGCCGAAACCATTTAACCGGTTGCCTCTCTAAACTAATCCCTTTTCCTCCTCCCCGCTCTTATACCCGCTGACCATGCGGTCGCCGAGCCAAGCGGGGAACAAATCGGCGAATTCCAGAGCTCAGGCCATGACAAGGCGGCATGGTTGACGTCATCCTCCCATCCTCCGCATTTCGCCGGCATTCTGCCTAAGAAAGAGGCCTCATGACATGGCAACGGCGCCGCTTTGCCGCGAGTCAATTGTTCTTCCTATGTTCTTTACCGCAAGAGCGGATATGATATTATGAGTTGCTTCTTTACGGAGAGACGGAATGAAACGACCCTTTGCAGCCACAAATATTGTTATCCATAATGACAATATATATGTGCCGACAAGAATAGAAATTCAAACAGGGACAGGATTCGGTCTTAATGTAAAACCCATTACAATAATCCCATTCAATAAGATCGAGGAACTGCACCAAACCATCCCAGAACTTATTGAGGCTGGCCAACCGGAAATCGTCGAAGACCCACTCGACACCGATGGCGATGCCATGCTCCGAGCGACAGAGATTCCGTCGTGGCAAGAGTTCTATACTCAGATACAAGGGCTCTGGGTTCTGAGCATAATGCTAGGAAGGGATGTGTTCACGATCGAGGAGACAGGGCGCAAACAGTCTGCCTACCATCGTCTACCTCCTCCGGAAATCGGTGCGACGCTCACGATCGAAGAAGCTAAGCAAATCAGTCCAGACCTTTTCGAAGAGCCTTATACGGAAGCTTTTGCACCGGGTACGCCCGTTGAGACGGTCGTGGCGCGGCTCATCGAACTAATCCGAGCACACGCTACGGAAACCGCATAGTTGCCCCTGGTTATCCTGACTAAACGACGTTAGCTCTTTTCCGCCTCCTCCACCTCACCCTTGTACCCGCTAACCATGCGGTCGCCGAGCCAGGCGGGGAGCAAATCGGCGAGTTTGAGTGCCCAGGCCATGATCAGCGGAAAGTCGATGCGGCCCCGGCCGGCGGCGAGCCCCTTGGCGATGATCTCGGCGGCTCGTTCGGCCGTGACCATCATGGGCTTCGATCCCCCGAAACGCCGGGACATGTCGGATTCGAAGAAACCCGGGCAGATGACGCCGACATGGATGCCGAGCGGCTTGAGCAGCGGGCGCAGCGCCTCGCCGTAGCTGCGCAGGCCCGCCTTGCTGGCGCAATAGCCCGGCGAGTATGGCAGGCCACGTAGGCCGGCGATGCTGGCGACCAGCGCGATCTGGCCGCGCCGGCGCGCCTCGAACGCCGGCAGCAACGGTTCGACCGCGTTGATGGCGCCGATCAGGTTGGTCTCGATCACTTTGGCGACGGTGTCCCTTCCCTCGGCCACGTCGTTGCCGACGATGCCGGCCGAGACGCCGGCATTGGCGACGAGCAGGTCGATCGGGTGGGCGGCATCGAAGCGTTTCAGCCAATCGGCGAGGCCGGCCGCGTCGGTGACGTCGATGATGCCGCATGCCACATTGGCGCCCTTGGCCCGGCATTCGGCCGCGACAGCCTCCAGCCGCCCGGCATTGCGGCCGATGAGGCCCAAGGTCACCCCCGGCGCCGCGTAGCGCCGCGCCAAGGCCGCGCCCAGCCCGTTCGAGCCGCCGGTGATGGCGATGGTCCTGGGCTGCATGTTTTGGGGCGGCATGTTCTGGCTATTCACGGGCATTCCCCCTCGTCGATCCGCATTATCCGCTACCCTTGGGCCGGCCGGATCGTTAAATCCATACAGAATTAATGGTTTTCGCGAGACATTTATGACGGCGTGGCGGCGGAGGAAAAGGGGCGAGGATGCGGGCATGGATGCCGCCGACGCCGCCCGGTTGCTCGACCTGGCCGGTCCGGCCGCCTGGATCGGCGCGCCCAACCTCGCGGCAGCGCGCCGCCACGCGCTGGCCGCGCGTCACCCGCTGCACCTCCTGCGCCACGGGCTGCTGAGCGCCGCGGTGCTGCCGGGCCAGCACGGCCCTGCCCTGCTCAGCCTGACCTGCGATCATATCGAGACGACATCCGGCCGCGCGCCGGGCCCGGCCGAACACCTGCTGGCCAGCGACCAGATCTTCGACCCCGGTCTGCTGCATCGTGCCCGTGCCAGTATGGCGGCGCTCGTCAAGGGCCGCATCGGCGGGCCGATGGGCGCCGTGCCGACGGCGATGACCGGTGGGCCACGTGAGATATTGATCGCGGCGGACCGGCCGTTGCCCCCCAGGGCCGATAGCCGCGAACTGCCCTTGGCCTCTCTCGAAGCCATGCTGGCCGATGCGCTGAAGGACCATCATCCGGGTCAGGTGGCGCTGCTGCTGCCGGTGCATCGCGGCCTGCATGCCTTCGCCGCGAAGGCGCGCGAACTCGGCTGTGCGGTGGCGCAAGGACCGGCCGATCTCTGGCCCTGGGTCGACGAATCCTGCCATGTCCTGAGCCTCGGCGGCGATGCGGCGCTGCTGGGCCTGGTGCTGGGCCGCAGCGTCACCGCCTATGCCGAGGGGCCTGTGACCGGCTGGGGGCTGACGGCGGACCGTTTCGAGGGCACGCCGCGCCGCCCCCGCAATCTCGAGGAGGTCTTCGCCGCCATCTGCCTGGTGACGACACGCTATATCGACCCGTTCTTCGGCACCGAGACCAGCTTCGAGGCCACGGCCGAGCTGCTGGCGACCTGGCGCCGGATCTTCGAGGAGAATGCCGAGATCGCCTGCGTGCTGGGCAGCAGCTTCTGGAAGCGCGAGCGCCTGGCGCAATTCTTCGCCACCCCCGGCTGCCCGACGCGCTTCGCCAAGACGCCGGATGAGGCGCTGCAGATCGCCCAGGATAGCGAAGGACGCGTCGCCTTCTGGCCGCTGATGTCGATGCTCGATTTCCCCGAGCGCGTCCGCACCGCCGGTGTCGCCTACCGCCGGATCGAGGACGGCTTCATCCGCTCGATCGGCCTCGGCACCAACCTGATGCCGCCGGCCTCGCTCGTCGCCGATGCCCAAGGGATTTATTTCGACCCCTCCGGTCCCAGCGACCTCGAAACCATCCTCGCCGAAGCCCAGTTCGATGCGCCGCTGCGCGAGCGGGCGGCGCGCCTCATCCGACTGCAGATCGAACGCAACATCACGAAATACAATCTGGCCGAGACGGCGGATGATCTGACGACCCCGCCTGGGCGGCGCGCGATCCTGGTGCCGGGCCAGGTCGAGGACGACAAATCCGTGCTGCTGGGCGGCGCCGGCATCACCTCCAACGCCGAGCTGCTGGAACGGGTGCGTGCCGCCAACCCGGAGGGATTCATCGTCTACAAGGGCCATCCGGATGTCGAGGCCGGCCATCGCAAGGGGCTGGTGCCGGCGCGCGTGCTGGCGAAGCTCGCCGACGCGGTGATGCCCAACGCCTCGATCGTGAGATTGATCAATTGGGCGGACGAGGTGCATACCCTGACCTCGCTTTCGGGCTTCGAGGCGCTGCTGCGGGGCAAGACGGTCGTGACATACGGCCAGCCCTTCTATGCCGGCTGGGGCCTGACGCGGGACATGGCGCCGCCGATCTCCCGGCGCGGGCGCAGGCTCACGGTCGAAGAGCTGGTCGCCGCGACGCTGATCCTCTATCCGCGCTACCTCGACCCGGTGACGGGGCTGCCCTGCGGGCCGGAGGTGCTGATCGACCGCATCGCCCATCCGGAGCTGTGGCCGCTCTCCTTCCTCATGCGGGTGCGGCACGTCCAGGGCTGGGTGCTGCGCCGGCTGGGCCTGTCCGGCTCGGTCGGCAAGTCGTTCAAGTAACGCCGGTCAAATCACCCGCAGGCTGAGCGCGTCGCGGATATCGCCCCAATCCCAGTTCTTCAACCCCCGCCGCGCTAAATCGGCCAGCTGCTTGCTCGTCAGGAACGGACAATAGGGCAGCAGCGGGTCGAAAGGCGTCTCGACCTGCGTGCCCTCGGCCAGATTCCGCAGCACGCCGTCGAGCAGCAGGCGGCCGCGCTCGTGCAGCAGCACGGCGGCATGCAGCGCCGAGATGCCGGCGGGCAGATCGCTCCGCTCCTGCGCCAGCATCGCGCCGGCATCGATCTTGGGCACCAGGCGATGGACCGTGACACCGAACAGGTGTGGCGTCTCCATCATCGCATAGGTTGTCGGCACCGGCCCACGATGCCGCGGCAGCAGCGAGGGGTGGATGTTGACGCCGCCCATCGGCGTCAGGCTCAGCGTCTCCGCATTGAAGATCTGATCGAAATGGAACGAGACGATAAGGTCGGCACCGCTCTCGCGCAGCCGGCGGGCGACCTCCGGCCCGTTCAGATCATCGACGACCGTCGTCGGGATGCCGTAGCTGGCTGCAAGGTCGGAGATCGGCACGTCTTCCGGTCCCTTGGCATGGCCGGCGAACAGGCCCCGCACCCGGGGCAAGCTGAAATTCGCCGCCAGATAGGGGAGGAAGCGCGGCCCCGAGCGCTTCAGATGCCGCCACGTCTGGCCCAGCGAGCCGCCGGCATTCTTGCGAAAGGGGTTGGACAGACCGACCATGGCGATATCGGCGGCGTGCGCGGCGATGAAGCGGCGCACGGCACGGGCATTGGCCAGGCTTTCAAGAGTAAAGAGCGCCAGGCGCAAGGGCTTCGACATCAACCAATATCCGATAACAATGTTTCTACTTCCGCAAAATGCTGGGCCCAGGTCGGCGCCCCCCATTGGGCGATGCGGGTGACCTGCGCCGCCCGACGCGGCGAATCCGGTGCCGCATAGTCGAGGACCGCCTGCCGCCAGGACATCGCATCCAAGGGATCGAAATACTCTGCCGCCTCGCCGCCGATCTCGCGAAAGGAAGGCAGATTGCTGCACAGCACCGGCACGCCCAGCACCAGTGCCTCGGCGACCGGCAGGCCGTAACCTTCGGCGAAGGAGGGCAGCAGCAGCGCCCGCGCGCCGCCCAGCAACGTCGCCAGACGCATATCCGACAGGTCGTTGTATTCCTCGACCAGCCCCTGCAGCCCGGGGCAGCGCTCCAGCATGTCGATGACGTTCTCGATCTCCCAACCACGCCGGCCGACCAGCACCAGACGCGGCGGCATCGCCTCCGTCGCGGCGAGCGAGCGCCAGATGTTGAGCAGCATCAGGTGGTTCTTCCGCGGCTCCAGCGTGCCGAGGAAGATGAAATAGGGCCTGGGCGCGACGTCCTGGACCGCCGGCAGGTTCGGGAAGGACGGTGTGCCGAGCAAGGCGGTACGGATCTCGATCGGCCGCTGCAGCCCCTCCGGCAGCTTGGCCAGGAAACGGCGCAGCGAGTCAGCCGTATCGCTCGAATTGACGATCACGCCATCGGCATGGCGCAGCACCG
>DATJJW010000119.1:0-2087 GCA_035491935.1 Allostellaceae bacterium
GCCGAGGACCAGGCCAAGGCCCTGAAGGCCGTGCTGGAAAAAATGGGCGCGCAGGCGCTCACCATCAAATTCGTGCTGCTGCTGGCGCACAAGCGCCGCCTCTTCGTGCTGACCCAGATCATCAAGCAGTATGAGCATCTGGTCGCCAGATCGCGCGGCGAGACCGAGGCGGAAGTCACCGCCGCCCGCGCTCTCAACGATGCCGAACTCAATGAACTGCGCGCCGCGCTCAAGGCCAAGCTGGGCAAGGAGCCGCGCCTTCATTCCAAGATCGACCCCACCCTGCTCGGCGGCCTGATCGTCAAGGTCGGCTCGCGCATGATCGACTCGTCTCTCCGCACCAAGCTCGACGGCCTGCGTGCCGCTATGAAGGGAAATTAAGATGGACATTCAACCCGCGGAAATCTCCGCCATCCTTAAGCGCGAGATCCAGAATTTCGGCGCTGAAGCCCAGGTCTCGGAAGTCGGCGAAGTGCTGAGCGTGGGCGACGGCATCGCCCGCGTTCATGGCCTCGACAATGTCCAGGCCGGTGAGATGGTCGAGTTCCCCGGCGGCATCAAGGGCATGGCGCTGAACCTCGAAACCGACAATGTCGGCTGCGTGATTTTCGGCTCCGACGCCACCATCAAGGAAGGCGACACCGTCAAGCGCACCGGCGCCATCGTGGAAGTGCCCGTTGGCAAGGGCCTGCTCGGCCGCGTCGTCGATCCGCTGGGCAATCCGATCGATGGCAAGGGCGAGCTGACCAACGTGGCCGAGCGCCGCCGCGTGGACGTGAAGGCCCCCGGCATCATTCCGCGCAAGTCGGTGCATGAGCCGGTGCAGACGGGCCTCAAGGCCATCGACACCCTGATCCCGATCGGCCGCGGCCAGCGCGAGCTGATCATCGGCGACCGCCAGACCGGCAAGACCGCGGTGGCGATCGACGCCATCATCAACCAGAAGGCCGTCAACGCCGGGACTGACGAGAAGGCCAAGCTCTACTGCATCTATGTCGCGATCGGCCAGAAGCGGTCGACCGTGGCGCAGATCGTCAAGACGCTCGCCGACGCCGGCGCACTGGAATACACCATCATCGTCACAGCCACCGCGTCCGAGCCGGCGCCGCTGCAGTTCCTGGCGCCCTTCGCCGGCTGCGCCATGGGCGAGTGGTTCCGCGACAACGGCATGCACGCCCTGATCATCTATGATGATTTGTCCAAGCAGGCCGTCGCCTATCGCCAGATGTCGCTGTTGCTGCGCCGTCCGCCGGGCCGCGAAGCCTATCCGGGCGACGTCTTCTACCTGCACTCTCGCCTGCTCGAGCGCGCCGCCAAGCTGAACGAGGACAATGGCGCCGGCTCCCTGACCGCCCTGCCCGTCATCGAGACCCAGGCCAACGACGTCTCGGCCTATATTCCGACCAACGTGATCTCGATCACCGACGGCCAGATCTTCCTGGAAACCGATCTGTTCTATCAGGGCATTCGTCCTGCCGTGAACGTCGGTATCTCGGTGTCGCGCGTCGGTTCCTCGGCGCAGATCAAGGCAATGAAGACCGTCGCCGGTCCGATCAAGGGCGAGCTGGCTCAGTATCGCGAGATGGCGGCTTTCGCCAAGTTCGGCTCCGACCTCGACGCCTCGACCCAGAAGATGCTGGCCCGCGGCGAGCGCCTGACCGAGCTCTTGAAGCAGCCGCAGTACAAGCCCTTCGCCGTCGAAGAACAGGTCGCCGTGATTTACGCCGGAACCCGCGGCTATCTGGACCCCTTTCCCACCAACAAGGTGCAGGCGTTCCAGGAAGCGCTGCTGTCCAAGCTGAAGTCAGCCTATCCGCAGTTCCTGGAAGGCATCCGCAAGGAAAAGGCGCTGACGCCGGATCTGGAAGCCACGCTGAAAAAGGCGCTGGAAGAAACCTCCAAGTCGTTCGCCTAAGGGACTAACTCCGTATGGCAACCGTCAAGGAAATGCGCACACGGATCGGAAGCGTGAAGTCCACGCAGAAGATCACCAAGGCGCTGCAGATGGTGGCGGCGGCCAAGCTGCGCCGGGCGCAAGCGGCGACGGAAGCCGCCCGCCCCTATGCCCAGCGCATGTCGGCCATCAT
>DATJJW010000120.1:0-13291 GCA_035491935.1 Allostellaceae bacterium
CCGGTCCCATGCCGCGCCCGCCGTCGCCGCACCTTTCCGTGCCGCACCCGCCCAGCCGCATGTGCAAACGCCGGCCGCGCATGTCGCGCCGATACAGCACCCGGCCCCGGTACGGCCACAGGTGCACCCGCAGGCGGTTCACCCCGAGGTGTCGCCCCGGGCTCCGGAACACGTCGCCCCGGAACACATCGCCCCCGTGCGGCCGCAAGTCGAGCATCGCGAGCCGGCCGTCCATATGCCGATGGCCCGTCCGGAGCCTGTCCGCCCGCAAGCGGTGCGCCCTCCCGAAGCGCACATCCAGCAGCCACACGTTCAACAACCGCATGCTCAGGCACCGCATGTTCAGGCACCGCGGCCGCAGGTGCATGAGGCGCCGCATGCTCCGCCGCCACGGCCGCCGGAGCAGCAGCAGCGCCATGACGATCAGCACAGGCCTTAGATCAAGCTGGCAGGGACTGCCCATTGGCAGCATGAATGACTGACGACAGGAACGACGGCCGCGGAAGGAACTCCGCGGCCGTCTTCGCATTCACCATTTCCGTAATCCACCCGGCCCCGCGTCAGAGATAGGCCGGCAACTGTGTGATGATTAGGCATTCCTTAAAGCCGTCGCCGATCTTATCAAAGGAAATCGAGAACGTTTCCCCGCGGTTACAGTAATCAATCGGTTAAAGAGTAGACCATTTGTAAATAATCTCCCGGATAGGCTGGCGGGGGGTCAAATCGGCAGCAACCGTAATGACGGAATAACCGGATAATATTTACCCGCCGCAGGTGATGGCGGCGGGAAATGTGGGCACCAGCTTTCCTTGATCGAGACGGGATGGCATCCCGCGGATTTTGTGAGCAAGAGCATGTTGAGAACCTGGGATTGTCTATCCGGAGAACATGATTGGCGGCTCGTCCTGCTGGCGGCCACCCTCTGTATCCTCGCCAGTTTGACCGCCATCCATCTCTGGTGGCGGGCTATCGCGGCCCAGGATACGGCCCGCCGGATCTGGCTCGCGATCACGGGCATAATGACGGGCTTCTGCGTCTGGGCGACACATTTCATCGCCATGCTGGCCTATACCCCCGGCCTGCCGATGACCTACGACGTCGTGCTGACCGCAACCTCGCTGATCGCGGCGATCGTCGTGATCTGGTGCGGCCTGTCCTATGCGACCCATCGTCAGAACAATGCCACCGTCCTTACCGGCGGCGCCTGTGTCGGCTTCGGCATCGCGGTCATGCACTACATGGGCATCGCGGCACTCAGCGTCCCCGGCCGCCTGCACTGGGCGCCGGACCTGGTCGCGACCTCGATCGTCGTCGCCATCGTCTTCGGCGCGGCGGCGCTGTGGGTGGCGGCGCGCGGACGGCGCACCTTGAATTTCCTCAGCGCCGGCATCCTGCTGGCCTGCGCGGTCTCGTCGCATCATTTCATCGCCATGGGCGCGGTCGACATCACTGCCGACCCGACCGTCGTGCCGACCGGCATGGATATCTCGCCCAAGGGCATGGCGGTGACCGTGGCTGCGGTGGCAGTCGGCATGCTCGGCCTCTACATCAGCGCCACGGCCGCCAGCGCCCGCGCCCAGCGCGGCGCACAGGAAAGCGAGCGCCGGTTCCGCATCCTGGTCGAGGGCGTGAAGGAATACGCGATCTACCTGCTCGACCCGAAGGGCGTGGTCACCAATTGGAATGCCGGCGCCGAGCGTATCACGGGCTATGTGGCAGAGGAGATCGTCGGCCGGCATTTCTCCTGTTTCTACACCGATGAAGACCTTATCGCGGGCGACCCGGACAAGATGCTCTCGACGGCGCTCGCAACCGGGCGCTGCGAGGTGGAGGGCTGGCGTGTGCGCAAGGACGGCACGCGCTTCTGGGCCGTTGTCGTCGCCCAGCCGATCCATGACGAGAACGGCATCCTGATGGGATTCGCCAAGATCACCCGCGACGTGAGCGTGCACCGCGCCAACCGGATCAAGCTGGAGCAGGCCCGCAACAATCTGGACCGCGCGCTCGCCAACATGTCCCAGGGCCTGTGCCTGTTCGATGCCAATGAACGCCTGGTGCTGGCGAACCGGCGCTTCGCCGAGATCGTCGACGTCGATCCGTCGCGCTTCCAGCCCGGCATGAGCTATTTCGACATTCTCAACGTGCTGGCGGCCGAGCGCCGGGCCAAGGGCACGCTGCTCCAGAACCCGGCCGATACCTACCGCGTGCACATGGCGCGGGTCCGTGACGGCTCGCGCAAGCCGATCATCGTCACGCTGTCCAACGGCCAGACTTTGGCGGTCACCCATAGCCCGGTGGCCGACGGCTCCTGGGTCATGACCTGCGACGACATCACCGCCCGCCGCCTGTCGGAGGAGAAGATCGCCCATATGGCGCAGCATGACAGCCTGACCGGGCTGCCGAACCGCGTCTACCTCGCGGAATACCTGCAGGAGGCGATCAGCAAATATCAGGAGGACGGCCGCCACGTGGCCCTGCTGGCCATCGATCTCAACCGCTTCAAGGAGATCAACGACCAGCACGGCCATGCGATCGGCGACAAGGTGCTCTCGACCCTGGCCGCGCGCATGTCGGGGTTGTTGAAGCCGGACGAGCTGTTCGCCCGCGTCGGCGGCGACGAGTTCGTCGGCGTCAAACGCTACCACGAGCGCGCCGAGATCAACGAATTCCTGAACCGCATCGAGGACAATGTCTTCCAGCCGATCCGCACCGACGGTGCGGAACTACCGGGCAGCGGCAGCATCGGTGTCGCCTTCTATCCGCGCGATGCCCATAACGTCGAGCAGCTGCTGAACAACGCCGACCTCGCCATGTACCGCGCGAAGGCGTCGCTCACCCGCAAGATCTGCTTCTACGAGGCGGAGATGGATGAGCTGGCGCGGGCGCGCCGTACGCTGGTGACGGAGCTCTGGAGTGCGTTGGAGCGCGAGCAGTTCATCGTCCATTACCAAGTCCAGAAGGATATGCAGACCGGCCTGACCACCGGCTACGAAGCACTGGTGCGTTGGCAGCATCCGGAACGCGGCCAGATCCCGCCCTCCGATTTCATCCCCGTCGCCGAGGAATGCGGCGCCATCCTAAAGCTCGGCGAATGGGTGTTGCGCCAAGCCTGCAGCGATGCCGCCGGCTGGGCGGAGCCCTGGAAGGTCGCCGTCAACCTGTCGGCGGTCCAGCTCAGCCATCTCGACCTGGTCGGCCTGATCGAGGACATCCTGATCGAGACGCGGCTGCCACCCGAACGGCTGGAGCTGGAGATCACCGAAACCTCGATCATCGGCGACAAGAAGCGGGCGTTGCGCATCCTCAGCCAGATCAAGGCACTGGGCGTCTCCATCGCCATCGACGATTTCGGCACCGGCTACTCGTCGCTGGACACGCTCAACTCCTTCCCCTTCGACAAGATCAAGATCGACCGCTCCTTCATCATGGAGGCCGAGCGGCGGCCGCAATCGAAGGCGATCATGCGCTCGATCCTGGCGCTCGGCCGCAGCCTGGCGGTGCCGGTGCTGGCCGAAGGCATCGAGACGGAATCGCAGCTCGCCATGCTGATCGAGGAAGGCTGCCTGGAAGGCCAGGGCTATCTGTTCGGCAAGCCGATGCCGAGTGTCGTCCCGTCATCGCAGATCCCCTCATCGCAGGCCCCTTCATCGCAGGCCCCCTCATCACAGGAATGCGTCACCGGCTAGGCCGCTCACCGCTATCGAGGCTGGTATCCATGTGGATATCGGCCGATATAGGGAGCAACGCCGGATCACCGCATGAGGGACGATACGATGAGCAGCGATTTGCCGGAAACAGGTCAGACGGCTGAAGCGCGCAACCAGCTGGAGCTGGAGGCGGCCGCCTTCCGCAAGCTGGTGGCGCATCTGCGCGAGCGCACCGATGTGCAGAACATCGATCTGATGAACCTTGCCGGTTTCTGCCGCAACTGCCTGTCACGCTGGTACCGTGAGGCCGCCGAGGAGCGTGGTATGCCCGTGACCGACCCGCAGGCACGCGAGATCGTCTATGGCATGCCCTATGACGAGTGGAAGAAGCTCTATGCCACGGAAGCGACCCCGGCGCAGAAGGCCGCCTTCGACGCCGCACCCAAAGGCCATTGAGCCCTATGGACCGCGCCCCTGTGGATTTCCGCCGGCATCTCGCCCTATAACGCCCGCATCATGACCGAGGCCCCCATCTCGCCTGGCTTCGCCCAGCACCCCAGTCCCGCCAGGCCCAAGACGGAGCCGATGATCCTGCGCGCGGGCAGCGTGCCCTTCATCAAGATGCACGGGCTCGGCAACGACTTCGTCGTCGTCGATGCGCGTGCCGGCGGCGTCCGCATCGATCCGGTACAGGCCGCGCGCATCGCCGACCGCCATACCGGCGTGGGTTTCGACCAGCTGGTATTGCTGGAACCTGCACGCTCGCCGCACGCCGATGTCTTCGTCCGCTTCCTCAATGCCGATGGCTCCGAATCCGGCGCCTGCGGCAATGGCACGCGCTGTGCGGCCGCCTTGCTGATGGACGAGAACGGCTCGAACCGCATGGTGCTGGAGACCCTGTCCGGCTTGCTGCCGACGATGCGCCGGACCGACGGTCTGGTCACCGTCGACATGGGACCGGCGAAGCTCGGCTGGCGCGAGGTGCCGCTGGCGGAAGCCGCCGATACCGGCCACGTCAAGATCGGCGTCGAGGCACTGGACGAGGCGGTCTGCTGCTCCATGGGCAATCCGCATGCGACATTCTTCGTCGAGGATGCCGATGCGCTGGATCTCGCGCGTCTCGGGCCGCTGGTCGAGCACCATCCGATGTTTCCCGAGCGCGTCAATGTCGGTGTCGTCCATCTGATCGCGCCTGGCAAGCTGCGCCTGCGCGTCTGGGAGCGGGGTGCGGGCCTCACGCTTGCCTGCGGCAGCGGCGCCTGCGCCGCCCTGGTCGCGGCCGCCCGGCGCGGCCTCGTCCCGCAGCACAACGGCGCCAGCAAGGCCGAACTGGTGTTGGAGCGCGGCAGCCTCGTCGTCGAATGGCGCGATGACGGCCATGTGCTGATGACCGGCCCCACCGCACGCAGCTTCAACGGCGTGCTCGGCGCCGACATGCTGAGCGCGGGCTAGCGCCCATCCCGTTGGAAGGGCCCCACTGCCATGGCCGATCCCGATATCCTGACCTTCGGCTGCCGGCTCAACATCTGGGAGTCGGAAGCGATGCGGCGCCTGGCGACGGAAGCCGGGCTTGAGGATGCGGTCATCGTCAATACCTGCGCCGTCACATCCGAGGCCGAACGCCAGGCGCGTCAGGCGATCCGCCGCAAGGCGCGCGAGAATCCCGGGATGCCGATCATCGTCACCGGCTGCGCCGCCCAGCTCGACCCCGAAGGCTTCGCGGGCCTGCCCGGCGTCGCCCGCGTGCTGGGCAATGCCGACAAGCTGCGCCCCGAAAGCTGGCGGGCCGATGCGGCCCCCATCCTGGTCGAGGACATCGCCCAGGTCCGCGAGACCTCGCCGCATCTCATCGATGGGTTCGAGGGCCACGCCCGCGCCTTCCTGCAGGTGCAGCAGGGCTGCGACCATCGCTGCACCTTCTGCGTCATTCCGCTGGCACGCGGGCCTAGCCGCTCGGTGCCGCTGGGCACGGTCGTGGATTCCACCCGCCATCTGGTGTCCCATGGCTATAACGAGGTCGTGCTGACCGGCGTCGACCTCACATCCTGGGGCACGGACCTGCCGGGCGGGCCCCTGCTGGGCCAGCTCGTCCGCCGGTTGCTGGCCCAGGTGCCGGAGTTGAAGCGCCTGCGCCTGTCCTCGATCGACCCGGCCGAGATCGATGACGATCTCTGGCGCCTCATCGCCGAGGAAGACCGACTGATGCCGCATCTGCATCTCTCGGTGCAGGCCGGCGACGATCTGATCCTGAAGCGCATGAAGCGCCGCCACAGCCGCTCGCAAGTGCTGGATGTCGCGGCCAAAGCGCGGAGCTTGCGTCCCGACATCGTGCTGGGCGCCGACCTCATCGCCGGCTTCCCGACCGAGGATGAGGACGCCTTCGCCCGCAGCCTCGACCTCATCGACGAGGCGGCCATCACCTGGGTCCATGCCTTTCCCTACAGTGCCCGCGCCGGCACGCCGGCCGCGCGCATGCCGGCGGTGCCGGGCGATATCGTGCGCCGGCGGGCAGCCGCATTGCGTGCCGCGGGCGAGCGGCGGATGCAGGATTTCATGCGGGCACAGATCGGTCATGAGGCGGAAGTGGTGATGGAACGCGGCGGCATCGCTCGCACCCGGCACTACGCGCCGGTCAAGCCGAAGGGCCATATCGCCATCGGCGCCATTGCCAGGCTGCGCCTCAGCGGCTACCAAGAGGGATATCTCGACGGAGACCTCGTATGAGCGACACCCAGGAGAACGGCGGCGGCTGGCTGTCGCGGTTACGCCGGGGCCTGAGCCGCTCCTCGGCCAAGCTGACCGACGGCATCGCCGGCATCTTTACCAAGAAACGGCTCGACGACGAGCAGCTCGACGAGCTGGAGGAGCTGCTGATCACCGCCGATCTCGGCACCAGGATCGCCAGCTCCGTGACCCAGGCGCTGCGCAAGGCACGCTTCGGCCAGGAGGTGACGAGCGAGGAGGTGCGCGACGCGCTGGCCGAGCGCATCGTCGAGATTCTGGAGCCGGTGGCGAAGCCGCTTGAGATCGACCCGGACGCCCGGCCGCATGTCGTCCTGGTCATGGGCGTCAACGGCAGCGGCAAGACCACGACCATCGGCAAGCTGGCCAAGCAATTCGCCGATGACGGGCTGGTGGTGCATCTGGCCGCCTGCGACACCTTCCGCGCCGCCGCGGTCGAGCAGCTGAAGATCTGGGGCCAGCGCACCGGTACGCCGGTGACGTCCGGCCCGACCGGTGCCGATGCCGCCAGCCTGGCGCTGGATGCCTTGCGCAAGGCGCGCGACGAGGATGCCGACGTCTTGCTGATCGACACCGCCGGCCGGCTGCAGAACCGCACCGACCTCATGGCCGAACTGCGCAAGATCGTCCGCGTCCTGGAGAAGGAGGAACCGGATGCGCCGCATTCCATCCTGCTCGTGCTCGACGCCACCATCGGCCAGAACGCGATCCAGCAGGCCGCCGTGTTCAACGACATCGTCGGCGTCACCGGCATCGTCATGACCAAGCTGGACGGCACCGCACGCGGCGGCGTGCTGGTGGCGATCTCCGAGAAATATCATTTCCCGGTGCATTACATCGGCGTCGGCGAGACCGCCGAGGACCTCCGCCCCTTCGAAGCCCAGGCCTTCGCCCGCGGGCTGGTCGGGCTGATCGGGGACTAAACTCTTCCGAGACTGTCATGGCCGGGCATGACCCGGCCACCCACGTCTTTGGCTGCCTCGACTTCTCCGGCATGAGATGGCCGGGACAAGCCCGGCCATGTCGAAGGAGGCGGCGTGTGCCACCTTGACGTTCACACCATATCTGGGGGATAAGAGATGGCTTCCCCTCTACGCCGTGTGTGAGCCGAGGTCACGTCCATGAGAACCATCGACGACGAGATCGCCGCCTATGATGCCCTTCGGCCCCGGCTGGAGCAGGAACACCTCGGCAAATGGGTGCTGTTCTTCGACCGTAACCTGGTCGATGTCTTCGATCAGTTCGACCACGCGGCGGAAACGGCGCTCGATCGATTCGGTGGCGAAGGGCCGTATCTGATCCGCCGTGTCGGCGCGCCGCCCTTCAAGCTGCCGACCTCGGTCATGTTCCATCCGGCATCGCCGCCAGCTGGTCATGCCTAATGGGTATGGGCGGCCGATAACCATCAAGCACGATGCCACGGCCGATTTCTCCTCGGCCGAGCGTATGGTGCTGATCGGACCGAAGGTCCTGGTCGATATTGGCCTCGACCCACAGTACCGGCGCGGCCAGAACCGGCCGCCCAATCTGGTACGCCGCAACCTCACCGCCCTCATCGATACCGGCGCCATGGAAAGCTGCATCGACAGCCAATTGGCCGCCGAGCTGGGCCTGCCGATCATCGACAAAACCACGGTGGTCGGCGTGCACGGGCCGAAATCGGTCAACCTGCATCTCGGCCACATCTATATCCCGCAGTTGTCATTTCCGATCGCCGGCGAGCTGGCCGGGGTGGATCTGAGATCCATGGGCTATGGCTTCGACGCGCTGATCGGCCGCGAATCGCTGAGCGCGCTCAAGATGACCTATGACGGCCCCTCCGGGACCGTGACCCTGGGCCTGCCCGATTGACCTTTGAGGTCAGGTCGGCAGCCTCCGGCTCCCACGTCACTTAAACTTGGCCGCCGACGAGAATGGTTTGGTGGCATCCACCACGAACATCACGAGGGCATCCAGATCATCCTTGCCGTTGCTCGAGACCTGCATGGTCGTACCGGGTTTATGTCCCGGCATCGATTGCCCGGCATCGACATGCATGGTGCCGGAGGGGGTCTTCTGCTCCAGCCGGCCGCTCAGTATGTAGAATGTTTCGGAGCCGGGATGTGAATGCACGGGCGTTTTGGCGCCGGGTGGCCCGCTGGCATGGTTGACGCGCAGCAAATATTCGGGCGCGCTGAACGGGGGTACCGGCCCGATCTCGGCGGCCTTGGATCCGCCGGGTGTCGAGCCGCCCTTGGGACCTAACGTGAAGAGCCAGGCCTTGCCCGCGGCCTCGGCGGCCAACGAGTCCGGTCCCGCGGCAGCCTGGGCCTGCGCCAGCGTAGCAAAATTCTCGACGCGCCAGTACAGCGGTCCGGCCGGCAGCTGTTTGACCTTCTTCTCGACGATGGGCGCAATGACGAGCTTCGCCTGTGCCGTCGCCGTGGATGGGGCAAGCCATAATCCCATCAGCCCCAGCGACAGCGCCAAGACAATGGAGCGCCGGGTGGCGGATAATCGCAGTCTCATCGTACTACCCTCCTGAAATCGTTCTTCGGGAGCGTCTGGGCGACGATAGTGAGCTGCGAATTTCGTCGGCCAGCCTGCACGTCCGGTCAGCATGACGCACTTCTGCTCGGAGTCAAAGCCGGAACCGATGATGCCGGAGCACCACCTTCCACCCAAGGCGGCCGTGCCTCAAGCCGAAGGGATTAGACTGCGTTCACGCCGTCTTCCAACGGGGCAACAAGGCCTCGGCATTGCCGCGTTCGATCTTCGCCAGCAAGCCCGCCGGCAAATGGAGCTTCTTCAGGCCATCGCCGCCAGCTGGTCATGCCTAACCTATGACGGCCCGTCGGGCATCGTGACCTTGGGGTTGCCCGATTGACCTTTCGGGTCTAACGCAATCATCCACACCGACTTACGACTGCAATGATTAAGGCCATGGACTATGTCATTATATCTGTTATTCTCGATATATGGATAATTCATCGACCCTGACGACGCTCGCTGCACTGTCTCAAGAGACGCGGCTGGAAGCATTTCGATTGCTCGTCAAGCATGAGCCCGACGGCCTGCCTGCGGGTGAGATCGCCGACTTGCTCGGCGTGCCGCAGAACACGCTGTCAACGCATTTGGGCGTTCTCGCCCGCGCCGAGCTGGTCACCTCCGAACGCCAAAGCCGTTCCATCATCTATCGGGCCAATATCGTGAGGCTCCGTGATCTGGCCGTCTATCTGGTCCGAGATTGCTGCGGTGGACGCCCCGAACTCTGCGAACCGCTTATCGCCGAACTCAGCCCATGTTGTCCGGAAGGAAGCAAGGAATGACCGACCGGTCCCTCGACGTTGTCATCTATCACAACGTCGATTGCGGCACGTCCCGCAACACGTTGGCCATGATCCGCAATGCAGGTATCGAGCCGCATGTCGTCGAATACCTGAAGACACCGCCCTCGCGCGCCATGCTGGTTGACCTCGTCCGGCGTGCTGGCCTCACGCCCCGAACGATCCTGCGCGAAAAGGGCACGCCATACGCCGAATTAGGCCTCGGCGACCCGGCACTCACCGACGACCAGCTTCTCGACGCGATAGGTGAACATCCGATCTTGATGAACCGCCCTATCGTGGTGACGCCGATGGGCGTGCGCCTGTGCCGTCCATCCGAAATCGTTCTCGATATCCTCCCGACGGCCCAGCAAGGCGCCTTTGCCAAGGAGAATGGCGAGAAGGTGGTCGACCAGCGTGGACAGCGGGTCCGCTGACGCCACTCATCCTCCCACACGAAGAAGATCCTCAATCATGCTTGCCTTCGCCATCTTCCTGGCGACCCTCGTGCTCGTCGTGTGGCAACCGCGTGGCCTGGGCATTGGGTGGAGCGCCATGGGCGGCGCGGCCGTTGCGCTGCTGACCGGTGTCATCCATTGGAACGATGTGCCTGTTGTCTGGGGCATCGTCTGGAACGCGACTTTCACCTTCGTCGCGCTGATCGTCATCTCGCTCCTGCTCGACGAGGCCGGATTCTTCGAGTGGGCGGCGCTCCACGTCGCCCGCTGGGGTAAGGGCAACGGCCGACGTCTGTTCCCGCTTATCGTGCTGCTGGGCGCGGCCGTGTCGGCCATCTTCGCGAATGATGGTGCCGCGCTCCTGCTGACGCCCATCGTTGTGGCGATCCTGGTCCGCCTGGAGTTCGCGCCGCCTACGGTCCTGGCCTTCGTGATTGCGACCGGCTTCGTCGCCGACACGACCAGCCTGCCGTTGGTCATCTCGAACCTGGTCAACATCGTGAGCGCCAACTACTTCGACGTCCGGTTCGACCGCTATGCCTCTATCATGGTGCCGGTCGACATCATCGCGCTCATCAGCACGCTCGCCGTCTTATGGGTAGCCTACACTCGCACGCTTCCGGCGCATTATTCGCTGAACCGCCTGGAACCTCCGAACCAAGCGGTCCGGGACCGCGCTGTCTTCCTGGCGGCGTTCCCGCTGCTCACGATGTTGCTCCTGGCCTATTTCGTCCTGGGGCCGATGGGCGTGCCGGTGGCGTTCGTCACCTGCGCTGCGGCCGTGCTTCTGCTTGCCCTGGCCGGGCGTTGGCATCGCGGCGGCCGGGGCGCCGTCGTGCCGGTCACCAAGGTGCTCAAGGGCGCCCCATGGCAGATCGTCGTCTTCTCCGTCGGCATGTACCTCGTGGTCTATGGCCTCGGGAACGTTTGGTTGACCGGCCGCCTGGCCACGGCTCTGGAATGGCTCGGGGGGCACGGCATCCTCGTCGCGACGCTCGGTACCGGCTTCGGCGCCGCGCTGCTATCGTCGGTCATGAACAACATGCCGAGCGTGCTCGTCGGCGCACTGGCCATCCAGCATCCCCAAGGCATCCCGGCAGAGATCCGCGAGGCCATGATCTACGCGAACGTCATCGGTTGCGACCTCGGACCGAAGTTCACGCCTATCGGCAGCCTCGCGACGCTGCTCTGGCTGCACGTCCTGGCCGCCAAGGGCATTCGTATCGGCTGGGGCCAGTACATGCGCGTCGGCCTCGCCATCACGCCACCGGTGCTGCTCGCCGTCCTCATCGCCCTTGTCTTGTGGCTTCCCATGGTGAGACCGTCATGACCGATTTGCCGCCCAACCTGCCGATGCCCGCGCTAGCGTGCCGAAGGCATGGGAACAATTCGACGAGGCCAGGCGGATGAAGCCTGGACCGCTCTACGATCGGGTTGTCGACGTCATGGAGGAACTGCTGCGCTTGACCTGGTTGCTTCGAGATCGCGCGGACTATCTCGCCGACCGGTACAGCGAGCGGAAGGAAGCGCTCAGGCGCCCCGGCTCGATGTGACGGCCGCGCGCGGTTCCCCGTGAAACGCGGGTAGTGAATGGTCGGAATTCGACGTTCGCTGCCAATACCGGACAAGCAGCACTCCACCCCATCGCAGCCGTTCCTCATTGGATGGTCATACCGAAAGGCAGCCAGCCGAATACCCCTATGCCGGGCCTGCCGCTTGACGGGCGAGCAATACCCGCCCACATGCACTTGCTGTGGCCGACACCTTGCCTGGCTCCGGGAGCAGGCACATCGTCGGCCGTCATTGATAGAGAACTTCCCTCATGTCCGATCCCCAATCCATCGTCTGGCACGGCACGACCATCCTGTGCGTGCGCAAGGCTGGCAAAGTCGTGCTCGCCGGCGATGGTCAGGTCTCCATGCAATCGACCATCGTGAAATCGAATGCCCGCAAGGTTCGGCGCCTGGGCGATGGCTCGGTGCTGGCCGGCTTCGCCGGCGCCACCGCCGATGCCATGACGCTCTTCGAGCGGCTGGAAGCCAAGCTCGAACAATATCGCGGCCAGCTGACCCGCGCCTGCGTCGAGCTGGCCAAGGATTGGCGTACCGATCGCTATCTGCGCCGGCTGGAGGCGATGATGGCCGTGGCCGACAAGGAGGCGTCGCTGATCCTGTCCGGCAATGGCGATGTGCTCGAGCCGGAAGACGGCATCATCGGCATCGGCTCCGGCGGCAGCTTCGCGCTGGCGGCGGCGCGCGCGCTCATCGATGTCGATGACCTTGATGCCGAAGCGATCGTGCGGCGCTCCATGGCGATTGCCGCCGGCATCTGCGTCTACACCAATGAAAAGATTACGCTGGAAACCCTGTGAACGACATGACGACCGATTCCCCATCTATGCCGCCCACCTCCGAAACGCCCCCCTCTGCGCCGTTGGACACCGTCCAGCCGCGCCACAAGGCGCAGTACGAATCCGTCGCCGGCGGTGCCGCCGCCTTCTCCCCGCGTGAGATCGTCTCGGAGCTCGACCGCCACATCATCGGCCAGAACGACGCCAAGCGCGCCGTCGCCATCGCGCTGCGCAACCGCTGGCGCCGCCAGCAACTGCCGGAAGCCCTGCGCGAAGAGGTGCTGCCGAAGAACATCCTGATGATCGGCCCGACTGGCGTCGGCAAGACCGAGATCGCCCGCCGCCTGGCCCGGCTGGCCCAAGCGCCGTTCATCAAGGTCGAGGCGACCAAGTTCACGGAAGTGGGCTATGTCGGCCGCGACGTCGAGCAGATCGTGCGCGATCTGATTGAATCCTCGCTCAACATGACGCGCGAGCGCCTGCGCAAGGAGGTCGCGACCAAGGCCGAGTCGCGGGCGGAAGAGAAGGTGCTGGACGCGCTTGTCGGGGCGTCCGCCGCCGCCGACACCCGCTCCAAGTTCCGCCGCATGCTGCGCGCGGGCGAGCTGGACCTGCGCGAGATCGACATCCAGGTCAACGATACCGCCGGCGGCATGCCGACCTTCGAGGTACCGGGCATGCCGGGCGCTCAGATGGGCATGATCAATCTCAGCGACATCCTGGGCAAGACCTTCGGCCAGCGCGATGCGGCTGACCTCGTCCTGGTCGAGGCGCTTGTCGGCCTCCTCC
>DATJJW010000121.1:0-14814 GCA_035491935.1 Allostellaceae bacterium
TCGTGGATGAAGCGCAGGCGGGCGACGTCGACTTCGTGGAAGAGCCAGTCGCCCTCCTCCGACCTTTCCGGCTGCACCCAGCGCTGCTCGATCCAGGCGGTGACCTCGATGATCTGCAGGCCCGGCAGATTGGTGAGGACGGTTTCGAGAGAAATCATTTCCCGTGCTCCTTCAGCCCTGCACGCGGATCGAAGGCATGGTACGGCTGCCATGTCTCCAGGAATTCGGCGAGTTCGGGCTCCGCCTGCGGCGGCAGGACAATCTTCAAGACGACATATTGGTGACCGGGCTCATGGCCGGCCATGGCGATACCCTTGCCTTTCAGCCTGAGCCGCGTACCGGTGTTGGAGTTGGGCGGCACGCTCACGCTGACATTGCCGGTGATGGTCGGCACCTCGATCCGGCCGCCGGCAATCGCCTCTTTTACACTGACTGGCACCTCGACCACGATGTCATTCTCTTCACGCTTGAAGAACGCGTGCGGCAAGACCGTCACCTCGATCAGCGCATCGCCATGCCCCTCGCCCGCCTTGTCCCTGAGCCGCAGGGTTTGCCCATTCCGGAGCCCGGCCGGAATGGTAACGTCGAGCGTCCGACCATCCGGCAGGTTGAGTCGCTTGACGATACCCCGCGCGGCGTCGAGAAAATCGACGGTCATGGCATAGCGCGCCGACGGCGCCGCCCGTTCATAAGCGGCAGAGCCGAACGGCCCCGTACCATACCCGCCATCCCTGAAGGCATGCTTCAGGAAGTCGCTCAAATCATCCGGATCGACGCTATAGGCGGCGTGGTATTTGTCCTGCCCCTGACGCTCGGCATAATCGCGATAGAATTGCCGGTCGGAATAGGTCTCGGCACCGGTGGCGTCGATCTCGCCACGGTCGAAACGCCCGCGCTTCTCGGTATCGGACAGGAGGCCATAGGCGGCCGATACCTGCTTGAATTTGTCTTCCGCCGTCTTGTCGCCCGGATTCAAATCCGGGTGATATTGCTTGGCGAGCTTGCGATAGGCTTTGCGGATATCGTCTGCAGAGGCCTGACGGCCAACGCCGAGGGTCTCATAGGGATCGGCCATCAGTCGCTTGATCCTCCGCTGCAGTCGCTCGAATGAGATATGCGCATGATCGCCAGTCATGTCATCCCGGCATTTTGCCAAAGGAGACTTCGACAGCGTCGCTCGCGGACGTGGTTGCTAGCCCATCACCGCCCGTGCTTTGCTTCAAGGGAACGAAGAATAGTCAAGGGAGGCCAACATGATCGCCAGCATCGCCCTACCCCGCATCCTGCGTATCGGCGGCGGCGCCTCCAGGGAATTGGCAGCGGTGCTGCACAGCCTGGGCCTCAGCCGCCCACTGATCGTCACCGACGCCTACCAGGTCGATAGCGGCCGGGTCGAGGCCTTGACCGACGGCTTTGCCGCGCTCGGCATACCGGTACGATTCTTCGCCGATACGGTGCCCGATCCCACCGTCGCCTCGGTCGAGGCCGGCGTCGCTTTCCTCAAATCCGGCAACTATGACTGCGTCGTGGGATTCGGCGGCGGCAGCCCGATGGATACCGCCAAGGCGATCGCGGTCTTCGGCACTTTGGGTGGCCGGATCGGCGACTACAAGGCGCCGCATCTGCAGGACGCACCGGGATTGCCGGTCATCGCCATCCCGACCACCGCCGGCACCGGCTCGGAGGCGACGCGTTTCACCATCATCACCGACGAGGCGACTGATGAGAAGATGCTGTGCGCGGGTCTGGCCTATCTGCCGGTCGTGGCCTTGATCGATTACGAGCTCACCTTGACCAAGCCGCGGCGGCTTACAGCCGATACCGGCATCGATTCGCTGACCCATGCCATGGAGGCTTATGTCTCCCGCCGCGCCAACCCGTTCAGCGACGGCATGGCACTCGCCGCCATGGGCACCATCGCAAGGCATCTCCGCCGCGTCTGCGCCGATCCCGGCGACCGTCAGGCACGCGAGGCGATGATGCTGGGCGCCTGCCAAGCCGGCATCGCCTTCTCCAACAGCTCGGTGGCGCTGGTCCACGGCATGAGCCGGCCGATCGGCGCCTTCTTCCATGTGCCGCACGGGTTGTCCAACGCCATGCTGCTGCCGGCAGTGACCGCGTTCTCGGCACCGCATGCGCCCAAACGCTATGCCGATTGCGCCCGCGCCATGGGCGTCGCCGATGACAGCGAAGGTGACCAGGCCGCGGTCAGCCGCCTGGTCGACGAGCTGGTGAGGCTCAATGACGAGCTGAACGTCCCTACCCCCAAGGCTTATGGCCTCGATCCCGACCGCTGGCAGGGGTTGCTGCCGACCATGGCGGCGCAGGCACTGGCCTCCGGATCGCCCGGCAACAACCCTGTCGTGCCCAGCGCCGAGGAGATCGTGGCGCTCTACCGTCAGTCCTGGGCCGGCTGAGCCCCTCGTCTCGGACTTTCAATCTCCGGCGGCCTGTGTGTAATTGATCCAGGCTTTCCGGAGGATTCGGGTCCGTTCCATGGGTTTCAGCATTGAAGAAATGGCGTTGCCAGATCTGCTCGCGGTCCTGCCCGACCGTTTCGGCGACCAGCGCGGCTTCTTCTCGGAGACCTATAGCCGGCGCGCCATGGCCGAGGCCGGCATCACAGTCGATTTCGTCCAGGACAACCACTCCCTGTCGGCGGCCAGGCACACGCTGCGCGGCCTGCATTTCCAGGCGCCGCCCCACGCCCAATGCAAGCTGGTCCGCGTCACCCGCGGCGCTGTCCTCGACGTCGTGGTCGATATCCGCCATGGCTCGCCGGGCTTCGGCCGGCATGTCACCCAGGTCCTGAGTGCGGAGAACTGGCTGCAATTGCTGGTGCCGCCTGGTTTCGCCCATGGCTTCCTGACGCTCGAACCCGATACCGAGGTTCTCTACAAGGTCGACGAATACTACACCCCCAGCCATGATGCCGGCATCGCCTGGAACGATCCCGATCTCGCCATCGATTGGGGGCTTGGCGCCCATACGCCGATGCTGTCGGAGAAGGACCGGGTCCTGCCGCGCCTCCGCGATCTGCCCCGCTATTTCACCTATGGCGAGGCCTCTGCATGAGGCTGCTCGTCACCGGCGGCGCCGGCTTCATCGGCAGCGCGCTGATCCGCCACCTCCTCGCCACCACCGATTGGCGGATCGACAATCTCGACAAGCTGACCTATGCCGCCACACCCGAGGCGCTGGCCGCCTGCGAGGGTGACACGCGCTATCGCCTGTATCGCGGCGACATCGCCGATGCCGCTTTCGTGCGGCAGGTGATCGCGGAGGCGCAGCCCGACGCCATCATGCATCTGGCCGCCGAAAGCCATGTCGACCGTTCGATCGACGGGCCGGCGCCGTTCATCACGACCAACATCCTCGGCACCTTCCACCTGCTGGAGGCGGCGCTGGCCTATTGGCGCAGCCTCCCGCCCGAACGCGCCGCATTCTTCCGCTTCCTGCACGTCTCGACCGACGAGGTGTTCGGCTCGCTGGGCCCGGACGGGCTGTTCACCGAGGCCACTTCCTACGATCCGAGTTCGCCCTACTCCGCCTCCAAAGCCTCCGCCGACCATCTGGTGCGCGCCTGGCACCGGACATACGGGCTGCCGGTGCTGCTGACCAATTGCTCGAACAATTACGGGCCATTCCAATTCCCGGAGAAGCTGATCCCGCTCACCATCATCAAGGCGCTCTCGGGCGAGAATCTCCCCGTCTATGGCACCGGCGCGAATGCACGCGACTGGCTGCATGTCGAGGACCATGCCCGCGCCCTGTCTCTGGTGCTGACGAACGGCAAGCCCGGCGCGTGCTACAATATCGGCGGCGCGGCCGAGCGACGGAACATCGAGGTCGTGCGCGCGATCTGCACGCTGCTCGACGAGATGGCGCCGAGGGCCGCCGGCGCCTGTCACGATACGCTGATCGAATTCGTCGCCGACCGGCCGGGCCACGATGCGCGTTACGCGATGGACGCGGCGAAGATCCGGGCTGAGCTCGGCTGGCGGCCATCTTTCAGCTTCGAGATGGGCTTGCGCGCCACGGTCGAGTGGTATCTCGCGCATCGCGACTGGTGGCAGGCGATCCTGGGCGGGCGCTACGATGGCGGCCGGCTGGGCCTGAAGGGGGAAGGCCCGTGAAGGTCCTCGTCACCGGATCTCACGGCCAGATCGGCCGCGCCTGCCTGGAAGCGCCCTGGCCGAAGGATTGGCAGCTCATCGGCCTCGACCGCGCCGGCCTCGACATCACCGACCGCCCATCCATCACCACGGCCTGTGAACGGCATCGGCCGGACCTCGTCATCAACCTCGCCGCCTATACCGCGGTCGACCGGGCGGAAAGCGAGCCGGCCCTGGCCTTCGCCGTCAACGAAGCCGGTCCCGAACATCTGGCGATTGCCTGCGACCGCCGCCGGATACCGCTCATCCATCTCTCGACCGATTATGTCTTCGACGGCGCCAAGCCCAGCCCTTATGTCGAGGAGGATCCGGTGGCGCCGCTCAGCGTCTATGGCACCAGCAAGGCCACCGGTGAGCACGTGGTGCGCATGCGCCTCGACCGGCACATCATCCTGCGCACCTCCTGGGTCTATGGCGTCCATGGCGCCAATTTCGTCAAGACCATGCTGCGTCTGGCCGAAAGCTACGACGAGCTGCGTGTGGTCGATGACCAATGGGGAGCCCCGACCTCGGCCGAGGACATCACCCAGGCGCTGGTCACCCTGGCACAGGCTATTGCGGACGGCTCCCAGTGCTGGGGCACATATCATTTCACCGGATCCGGCCATACCAGCTGGGCGGGCTTCGCCGAGGCGATCATCGCCGCAGCGGCCCCGGTGACGAAGCGTGCGCCCAAGGTGGCGCGTATCACGACCGCCGACTATCCGACGCCGGCACGCCGCCCGGTGAATTCGCGGCTGGACTGCGGCAAGATCGCGCGGGATTTCGGCATCGTGGCGCCGGATTGGCGCGTATCGCTCAGCCGCATGCTCGACCGTCATCTGGCCACCAAGACTCCTGGGGGGATCGTCGCGCCATGAAGGGCATCATCCTGGCCGGCGGCAGCGGCACCCGGCTCTATCCGGTGACCCAGGCGGTCAGCAAGCAGCTTCTGCCGATCTACGACAAGCCGATGATCTACTATCCGCTATCGGTGCTGATGCTGGCGGGCTTGCGCGAGATCCTGATCATCACCACGCCCCAGGACCAGGCGCAGTTCCAGCGCCTGCTCGGCGATGGCAGCCAATGGGGCATCAGCCTGTCCTACGTCATCCAGCCCTCGCCGGACGGCCTCGCCCAAGCCTTCCTGTTGGGGGAGACGTTCTTGGCCGGAGATTCTGCCTGCCTCATCCTCGGCGACAACATCTTCTATGGCCATGATCTGCCGCTGATCGCGCGGCACGCAACCGAGGTGGCGGAGGCGCCTCAAGGCTGTGCCACGGTGTTCGGCCACCGGGTCGCCGATCCTGGCCGTTATGGCGTGGTCGGCTACAATGCCGAGGGCAAGGTCGACAGCATCGAGGAAAAGCCGGCCATCCCGAAATCGAACTATGCCGTGACCGGGCTCTATTTCTATGACAATCGCGTCGTCGAACTGGCCGGCCGGCTGCGCCCCTCGGCCCGGGGCGAGCTGGAGATCACCGATCTCAACCGGCTCTATCTCGACGAAAACCGGTTGAATGTCCGCCTGCTCGGCCGCGGCTTCGCCTGGTTCGATACCGGAACCCATGAATCCCTGCTCCAGGCCGGCGAATTCGTGCGTACCGTCGAGACGCGCCAGGGCATCAAGATCGCCTGTCTCGAAGAGATCGCCTATCGCATGGGCTATATCGACCGGGCACAGCTTCTGGATCTCGCCGCACCGCTGGTGAAGAGCGGCTATGGCGATTTCCTGCGCCAGATCGCCGATGAACCGTTCGAGCCGCCGGGCTGACCCTGCAATAGCCAAATAATATTTTTATATAAAAAGCCGCCCAATGTTTTTAATTTTATCAGTAGTTTCAAATAAACTTGAAATAGTGCACTGGAGACCCAACATACGGCACTCAGTGGCGGAGCAATACGTCTCCCTTATAGAGCTGTCCCCAGCTTTCGCCCTGTGACTTTTTTCCGTGCGTGCCAGCACGCCCGGACCATAGGGAGATCAAAATGGCCAAGGGCCAGAAACGCAGCAATCGCGAAGCCAAGAAACCCAAGGCGGTGAAAGCGGCCCCTGTCGCCGTGCAGTCCGTGTCCCTCAAAGGCTCGACGA
Source organism: Allostellaceae bacterium (assembly GCA_035491935.1). Taxonomy (GTDB): domain Bacteria; phylum Pseudomonadota; class Alphaproteobacteria; order ATCC43930; family CGMCC-115725; genus DATJJW01. The sequence goes on from DATJJW010000121.1 coordinate 6,247, forward strand.
CGCCAGTGACGATGAAGAAGAAATCGTAAATTCTTAATCGTAAATATCGAATCTTCGATAATTCATTAGATTGAATCACGTGATCTCTCCTTAGAGATCTTGATCATTCTATTTATTTCGTTTCAAGGAAGAATGCCATGACGGTGCGTCCACTGCATGACCGCGTCCTCGTTCGTCGCGTCGAGGCGGAAACGAAGAGTGCTGGCGGCATCTTCATCCCCGATACCGTACGGGAGAAGCCGACCGAGGGCGAAGTCGTCGCCATCGGTCCCGGCATGCGTGACGCCACGGGCGAACGCATTCCGCTCGCCGTCAGCCCCGGCGACCGCGTCCTGTTCGGCAAATGGTCCGGCACGGAGATCAAGCTCGATGGCGAGGACCTCATGATCATGAAGGAATCCGACATCATGGGCGTGCTCGACCGCTCCACCCCTCAGAATTCCCGATAGTCGGAGACCGGATATCATGCCCGCCAAGGACGTCAAATTCGGCGGCGCCGCACGCACCAAGATGCTGCGCGGCGTCGAGACTCTCGCCAACACGGTGAAGGTGACACTGGGACCGAAGGGCCGCAACGTCGTCGTCGCCGCCGCCTATGGTCCGCCCCGTATCTCCAAGGACGGCGTCAGCGTCGCCAAGGAGATCGAACTCAGCGACAAGTTCGAGAACATGGGCGCGCAGATGGTGAAGCAGGTCGCGACCCAGACCAGCGATCTCGCCGGTGACGGCACGACGACCGCGACGGTGCTGGCACAGTCGATCGTACGCGAAGGCATCAAGGCCGTCGCTGCCGGCATGAATCCGATGGATCTGCGCCGTGGCATCGACATGGCGGTGACCGCGGTCGTGGCCCATATCCGCACCGCATCCAAGAAAGTCTCCACCGCCGCCGAAATCCGGCAGATCGGCACCATCTCCGCCAATGGCGACCACGAGATCGGCGAGATGATCGAGAAGGCCATGTCGAAAGTCGGTCAGGAGGGTGTGATCACCGTCGAGGAGGCGCGCTCCCTGGAGACAGAACTCGATATCGTCCAAGGCATGCGGTTCGATCGCGGTTATGTCTCGCCCTACTTCATCACCAACACCGAGAAGATGCTGGTGGAACTCGACGAGCCCTACATCCTGCTGCACGACAAGAAGCTGCCCGGCCTGCAGGCCTTCCTGCCCCTGCTGGAAGCCGTCGCACAAAGCAGCAGGCCGCTGTTGATCGTCGCCGAGGATATCGAGGGCGAAGTGCTGTCGACGCTGGTCATCAATCGGCTGCGCGGCGGCCTCAAGGTTGCGGCCGTGAAGTCGCCTGGCTTCGGCGACCGCCGCAAGGCCATGCTCGAGGATATCGCCATCCTGACCGGCGGCCAGGTCATCAGCGACGATCTCGGCATCAAGCTCGAGAAGGTGACCCTGGATATGCTCGGCACGGCCAAGAAGGTCAGCATCGACAAGGACAGCACGACGATCGTCGACGGCGCCGGCGACAAGGCGGCCATTCAGAGCCGTGGTGCGCAAATCCGCGCCCAGATCGAGGAAACCACCTCGGACTACGACAAAGAGAAGCTGCAGGAGCGCCTGGCCAAGCTGGCGGGTGGCGTTGCCGTCATCCGGGTCGGCGGCTCGACCGAAATCGAGGTGAAGGAACGCAAGGACCGGGTCGACGACGCGGTGCATGCGACCCGCGCGGCGGTCGAGGAAGGCATCGTCGCCGGCGGTGGCGTGACCCTGCTCCATGCCAGCCGGCACCTGGACCATCTCAATCCCGAGAATAACGACCAGAAGGTCGGCATCGAAATCATCCGCCGGGCATTGCAGGCGCCGGCCCGGCAAATATACCTCAATGCCGGTGAGGATGGAGCGATCATCGCCGGCCGCCTCCTCGATCAGGACGACGGAACCCGAGGCTTCGACGCGCAATCCCATAAATATGTCGATATGGTCGCGAGCGGGATCATCGACCCGACCAAGGTCGTACGCCTGGCCTTGCAGGGAGCGGCATCGATCGCCGGCTTGCTCATCACCACCGAGGTCATGATCGCCGAGAAGCAGGACGAGCCGGACCGGTCGGACGCCAACGAGTAACGCCGTTATCTTTACTCACGGCCGGCGCCTCGGCCGCCGGCCGCAGTGCCTTATCTAGCTCGTTACAGTGCCGCCGCTGGCGGCCAAGCCACGCGACATGATGTCGGCCGCATCCAAAAGCGGCCGCAGCGCGCGTTGGCGCAGCTCCTCGGGCGTCATCCGGATGCTGGGCGCGGCCACGCTCAACCCCGCGATCGGATAGCCATCCTGGTCGCAGACCGGGACGGCAAGCACGGTCAGACCCGTGGAAATCCGGGATGGGCTGAGCGCGTAGCCTTGGGCGCGGACGGCGGCCAGATGCCCGCCCAAATCCTCCTGCGGCACCAATTCGGTGAATTCATGCTGCTGTGACGGGTATCGGAGCTGGCGGTCCAGTTCCGCCGCGGGCAGAAAGGCCAGGATTGCCCAGCCCATCATGGTGGCGGCCGCCGGGATCAGGGTGCCGACCCGGATATCGACGCCCAGCCGCGTCAGGCCCGCGCGCATCCGTTCGACATAAAGCACATCGCTGCCGGCCAGCACGCCGAGGCTCGCGGCCTCGCTGACCTCGCCGACCAGTGTCCGCAGCAATGGCCGGGCCAACGCCCGGATGTCACGCCGGCCGATGGCGCGGAATCCCAGATCGAGGACCTTCAGCGTCAGCGTGAAGCGCCTGCCATCGACCCGTTCGACATAGCCCAGTTCGATGAGCGTCTTCAGCATCCGATGCGTGGTGCCGGGATCGAGGTGCGCCGCCGAAGCCAATTCGGACAAGGTGAGATCGGCCTCGGAAGCGGCGATCGCCTCCAGCAAGCGGAAGGCCTTGGCCAGCGACTGGACCGAGCTTTTCTTGTCCGCCCCGGTCTTGAGGCCGTCCACGGGCGCGCCTTCCGCGAAACCGGCAGACATGATTCCCCTCCCTTGACGACGAGCGCCGAAGAGCGCATCGTAACTATACGAAAAAAATTTCGCAATCCGAAAAATGCGAATACAAGGGAGGAAGCATGTCTGTGCACGCCGCGGGCCTCACCCATCAGCCGGAAACGCTCATCGCCAGGCTGGAGCGTTTGCCGATCACTGCAACGCTGATCTGGACCCGCATCGTGGTGGGCACGGCGACCTTCTTCGATGGCTACACGACCCTGGCCATCGCCTTCGCGCTGCCGGTGCTGTCCCGGCAATGGCACCTCACCCCCGCCGAAATCGGCTGGATCATCTCGTCGGGCTATATCGGCCAGATCTTCGGCGCGCTGATCTGCAGTTGGCTGGCCGAGCGCGTCGGGCGGCTCAAGGTCCTGACCGGCACGATCGTCGTCTATACCATCATGAGCCTGCTCTGCATCTTCGCCTGGAGCCCCGCCTCGCTGATGCTGTTCCGCTTCATCCAGGGCCTCGGCACGGGCGGCGAAGTGCCGGTCGCCAGCGCCTATATCAACGAATTCGCCTCGGCCCAGAAGCGCGGCCGCTTCTTCCTGCTTTACGAGGTGCTGTTCGTCGTGGGCTTGGTCTTCGCCTCGCTGCTGGGATACTTCCTGGTGCCGAGGCTGGGCTGGCACGCCATGTTCTATGTCGGGCTGCTGCCGGCGGTGCTGACCCTGCCGATGCGCTTCTTCCTGCCGGAATCGCCGCGCTGGCTCATCAGCCACGGCCGGCTCGACCAGGCCGAGGCGGTGGTTTCCCGCATGGAGCGGGACTGCGAGGCGTCCGGCACCATCCTGCCGCCGCCCGCCGCAGCGCCCCAGCGGCATGTCGTCGTGACCAGCGCCTTCTCGGGCTGGGGCGAGCTGTTCAGCCCGCTCTATCGCGGCCGGACCCTGATGGTCTGGTCGCTGTGGTTCACGGCCTACATCGTGAATAACGGCCTGGTGACCTGGCTGCCGACGCTCTACGTCCGGATATTCCATGTGCCGCTGCAGACCTCATTGGGTTACGGCTTCTTCACCAATGGCTTCGGCCTGCTCACCTCGATCGCCTGCGCCTTGCTCATCGACCGGGTCGGCCGGCGGCGCTGGTACATCTCCGCCTTCTTCATCGGCGTGGTACCGTTGGTCTGCCTGTTCGCGCTCGGCGCCAAATCGCCGGTCGAGGTGCTGGTGCTGGCCACGCTGACCTACGGCACTATCCAGACGGTGACCTATTCCCTCTACCTCTACACGGCCGAGCTCTACCCGACGCGCATTCGTGCCTTGGGCTCCGGCACCGGCAGCGCCTGGCTGCGCATCGGCTCATCGGTCGGACCTCTGGTCGTGGCCCAGGTCATGGGGCTGGGCGGCATCAACTGGGTCTTCATCGTGTTCGCCGGCATCCTGGCGCTGGGCGGGATGATCTGCGCCGCCTTCGCCATCGAGACGCGCCGGCAGGTTCTCGAAGACCTTTCCCCTTGATCTCATCCCCTTGATCTCATCCCCTTGATCTCATCATCGCATCAGGATCACCCCAACATGCACTCTGACGGGAACCAGCACGCTTCGGGCCGTCTGCGTATCGCGGTCGATATCGGCGGGACCTTCACCGATCTCGCCGCCTTCGACGAGACGAGCGGCGCCTTGCATTTTGGCAAGTCGCTCTCCACCCATGGCGAGCTCGTACGCGGCATCGAGGACACGATGCATGGCGCCCGGATCGAGGCCAAGGACGCCTATCTGTTCCTGCATGGCTCGACCATCGCCATCAACACGCTGCTGGAACGCAACGGCGCCGAGACCGCCCTGCTCATCACCGAAGGCTTCCGCGACATCTATGAGATCGGCCGCGTCAACCGGCCGGACGCCTATAACCTGTTCTTCTCGAAGCATGAGCCGCTGATCCGGCGGTCGCTGCGCTTCGAGGTGCCGGAACGCCTGCGCGCCGATGGCACGGTGCACAAGGCACTCGACGAGGCGGCGGTGCGCGGCCTGGTCAAGTCGCTCAAGGACCGCGGCGTCCAGGCGGTGGCCGTACTTCTGCTGCACTCCTATCGCAATGCGGCGCATGAAACCCGGGTCAAGGAGATCGTCGAGGAGGAGCTGCCCGGCGCCTTCGTCTCCGCCTCGCATGAGTTGTCGCAGGAATACCGCGAGTTCGAGCGCGTCTCGACGGTTGCCGCCAACGCCTATGTCGGCCCGCGCGTAGCGGCATATCTGGGCGAACTGGAAAGCCATCTGGAGGCGGCCGGCTTCCATGGCAGCTTCTACTGCGTGCAGTCGACTGGTGGGCTGTTCCCGATCGCCCACGCACGGCGCGATTGCGTGCGCATGCTGGAATCGGGGCCCGCCGCCGGCGTCATCGGTGCCCAGGCGATCTGCGCGCAGATGAATCTCGGCGAAGCTATCGCCTTCGACATGGGCGGCACCACCGCCAAGGCCGGCGTCATCAGCGGCGGGTTGCCGCTCACGACCGGCAGCGCGCTGATCGGCGGCTATGAGAGGGCGCTGCCGATCCAGATCCCGATGATCGACATCTTCGAGGTCGGCACCGGCGGCGGCAGCATCGCCCGCATCGGCGCAGGAGAGTCCTTGCGCGTCGGACCGCAGAGCGCCGGCTCCATGCCCGGCCCCGCCTGCTATGGCCGCGGCGGCACGGAGCCAACGGTCACCGATGCCAATCTGCTGCTGGGCCGCCTGGACGAGCATAATTTCCTCGGCGGCGAGATGCCCCTCGACACGGAGGCGGCACACCGGGCCATGGCAAGCGTCGGCGCGCCGCTCGGCCTCGACGAGGTCAGGATGGCCGATGGCATCCTGCGTATCGCTGTCACGGCGATGTCCAATGCGGTCAAGGCGGTGACGACCGAGCGCGGCCTGGACGCCGGCTCCTTCACCATGGTCGTCTATGGCGGCGCCGGTCCGCTCCATGCCTCGGCCATCGCGCGCGAGATCGGCATCCGCCGTATCCTGGTGCCATTCTCCCCCGGCCATTTCTCGGCCTATGGCATGCTGTTCAGCGATCTGCGCTACGACTATGTCCGCTCCTGCTTCAAGCGGCTGGACGAGGTCTCCTTCGAGGAGCTGGAGGCGATCTACGGCGAGATGGAGCAGGAAGGCCGGGCGGCGATCGCGCAATCCGCCGTCAAGCCCAGCGAGATCCACATCGCCCGGGCCGCCGACATGCGCTACGTCGGCCAGGAGCACGCGGTCGCGGTCGATCTGGATGGCGCCTTCTTCGAGAACCAGGACCGCACCGGCATCAAGTCGCAATTCGACGAGGTCCATGCGGTGCGTTATGGCACCTCGGCATCGCGGGAGCCGGCCGATCTGGTCTCCTTGCGCGTCACGGTCACAGGGCTCATGCAGAAACCCAGCCCCCGACAGGTGCCGGAGGGTAGTCCCACCCCGGAAAAGGAAGCGCTGCTGCGCATCAAGGAAGTCTATTTCGGCGAGGCCGGCGGCTTCGTCTCGACGCCGGTCTATGGTCGCCTGCATCTGCGCCACGGCAACGAGATCAGCGGCCCGGCGCTCATCGAGGAACATGCCTCGACCACCGTGCTGGCGCCCGGCGACCATCTGGCCGTCGATGCCTTCGGCAACCTCGTCATCGATATCCGGAGCTGAGTCATGACGACCAAGACATCACAGAAAGAACTCGACGCGGTCACCGTCGAAGTGGTCCGCAACGGACTCCTCGCCATCACCGAGGAGATGAAGACCAATCTGATGCGGACGGCCTACAACCTCATCATCTATGAGGCGCTCGATTTCACCGTCGGCCTGTTCACGGTCACGGGCGAGACGATCTCGATCGGTCTGGGCCTGCCCATGTTCATCCGCGGCATGGCCGAGACGGTGAAGGCCAAGCTCAGGCATTTCGGCCTCGACGGCATCCATCCGGGCGACATCCTGGTCACCAACGATGCCTACACGACCGGCAGCCATCTCAACCACTTCACTTTTACCCAGCCGATCTTCCACGAGGGCGAGATCATCGCCTTTTCCTGCTGCATGGCCCATTGGCTGGATGTCGGCGGCACGCTGGGCCAGGTGACGACGGATATCTTCTCCGAAGGCATCCAGATCCCGATCGTCAAGTACCAGAAGGCCGGGGTGGTCAATCAGGACTTGGTCGACATCATCGCCATGAATGTCCGCCTGCCGGAGCGGGCGCTGGGCGATCTGCGCGCACAGATCACGGCAGTGACGACGGGCGAGCGGCGCTTCCGCGAGCTGGTCGGCCGCTACGGCAAGGATGCCGTGCTGGGCTCGGTCGCGAAGATCATGGACCAGTCGGAAACGATCGCCCGCGCCAACACGCGTAGCATCCCCGACGGCGTCTATGAGGCGGAATCCTACATGGACGATGACGGTGTCGAGATCGGCAAGCGTATCCCGATCAAGGTCCGGGTCGAGAAGCGCGGCGACGAGATGACCATCGACCTGTCGGATGTCAGCCGCCAAGTGCGCGGCTTCTATAATTCCGGTTTCACCACCGGCATTGCCTGTGCTCAGGTCGCATTCAAATGCCTGACCACGCCGACGGATTACCCGGTCAATGACGGCAGTTTCCGGCCGCTCAAGGTCATCATGCCGATGGGCAGGGTGATCAGCGCCGAGCGGCCCTTTCCGATGCGCGTCTGGATGACCTTCCCGATGACGGTCATCGACACGATCTTCAAGGCGCTGGCCAACGCCATCCCCGATCGGGTCGTGGCCGGCCACCATGCCGATCTGGTGTTCCCCAACATCCATGGCATCTCGCCCCATGACGGCAAGCTGTTCATCGTCGGCATCGGGCCCTTGGGCGGCGGCTGGGGTGCCAAGAAATCCGAGGATGGCGTCTCGGCCACCGTGTGCATGAATGACGGCGATACCCACAACAGCCCGACCGAGCAGCTGGAATCGAAATATCCGGTGCTGGTCGAACGCTATGCGCTGCGCCAGGACAGCGCCGGCGCCGGGCATCACCGCGGTGGCCTCGGTGCCGAGATGGTGGTCCAGGCGCTCTCGCCCTTCTCGGTCACCACGCGTATCGACCGCATGCATTGCAAGCCCTGGGGCCTGCATGGCGGCAAGGAGGCGGCCGGCAACGGCATCGGCATCCGCCGCAACAGCGAGTGGGAGGCTGAACTCCCCAACGCCAAGATCTTCGGCGTGCGCCTGCGCCGTGGCGATGCCTATCTCATGCAATCGGGCGGCGGCGGCGGCTTCGGCGACCCGCTGAACCGCGACCCGGCCCTGGTCGCCCATGATGTACGCGAGGGCTATATCAGCGTCGGAGCCGCGCGCGAGGATTATGGCGTCGTCGTCAATGAGGAGGGCGTGCTCGACAGCGCCGCCACGGAACGGTTGAGGAAGACCCGCAGCAATGGCGGCGGTGCCGAGTTCGAGATTATTGCCGGATAGGGATCGGAAAGATGACCGAGCTGACGGCGTTGCGCCAGGAGGCGCAGCGCCTGGCGGAAACCTGGAATAACGTGGCCGGTATACATCTGGCCGCCGGCCAGGGCTGCGCCTGTGCGGTCGGCGGCGTGCTGCTGAGTGCCGCCGATTTCGAGCTCGACATCGTCGAATTCGTGCTTCACGAGGCACAGCAGGCCAATGC
>DATJJW010000122.1:0-6817 GCA_035491935.1 Allostellaceae bacterium
CTGGCACCGCAGACCAGGATGCCGCGCTCCGTACACGCCTCAACGTCGATATGCGAGGTGTGATAGCCGGTTTGCGCCACGAGGCCGAGGCGGTCCAGCCGCTCGATGGTGGCACGGGTCAACGGCGTGCGCTGCTGGGTCAGCAGCACCACGTCGAAGCCCTGCAGCCGTTCCGCCAGCGCCACCGGATCCTTCACCGTGTCGCTGAATGTGACGACCTCGTGGCCGTCGAGGCGGGGGAAGCAGGTCAGCGTGCGGAACGCCTGCTGGTAGTCGTCCAAAACTGCGATCTTCATGGCGTATCCCCCTTCGATTCGTTGGGCTTTCCCCATCAGATGGCATGTCCCGCCCTCCGAATCCAGCGCCAACGCCGCACGATCCCATGCCCAATGACGCCATGAAGGCACCATGCGCATGACAAGAACACGCCGCAATGGTTAACAGTAACCAACAGACGGATTCATATAAGCCTGATGTAACTATCCCGCATTCGAAGCAAAAAATTTTGCATACGAACGTAACGAAGCGGGAACTCCATCCCGCTTCGCTTGTTTTATACGCGGAATGACCGTTCGGCGGTCCTGTTATGAAGGAGAATGACTATGAGAAAGACTCTCATTGCCGGCGCCGTTGGTTTGCTTATGACTTCGAGCGTCGCTTTGGCGGACAGCTATTCGTCGACCGTGACCACCCATTCGGACCCGTTGAATCCGAACGTCGTATCGACTACCCGCGTCGACAAATCCTCGACCACGGAGGACGGTATGCTGACCCAGCGTACCAACATCTATCATGCTCCGGTCGTGGTACAGCCGACGGCACAGAGCACGACCACGATCGAGCGTACGACGACGACCACCAGCCCCGCCGCCGAGTAATCGGCCCGTAGGCTAATCCAGCGGACCGTCCCTGCCCCTCGTGGGTAGGGGCGGTGTCCGCCGCCGGCCAGGAAAGGCGGGTAAGCGATTTCATAAGAGGCGGCCAATGACCGCCTCTTATGAAATCGTCGATCCGGAGCCATGCGCGACGGCCCCGGATCGGCACACGCGGTTATTCGTTCTGCGTATTGTAGGTGGTCGTCCGCGTGGTCGTGGTGGTCGGCGGAGCCGTCACCATCGGCTGCATGTTGGTCGTCGTGGTCTTCTGATAGGTGGTGTGCGTGACCGTATCCGGCGGCGGGGGCGAATCATCGCCACAGGCAGCCAGGGTCAGCAGGCTGCCAACGGCAACCACCGGCACAAGACGGAACATCAAGCCCTGTTTGCTACGCATTTGAGCCTCCTAGGTAACAACCTATGCCGCAGAAGAACACCAATGATATCGACAAGTTCCGCCAATAAATGAGGCGTTTTCTTGAAATTATCCCGGAATGCGACGCAAAAAATGGCGAGGGAGATCGCTCATCTCTCTCGCCATTTCATCGGTTCGTCTTGGTATATCCCGTATTATCCTTGTATCATCTGCACCAGATGAAGAATTATTACGATCAGCAAAGGATAGCGAGCAGCTGCAGCAATACGCCGCGCATAATCCTTATCCTCCGGGTCGCTTCATCATCCGGAATTCTTCAATCGATTTCCGGTCGCCGCCTTGTTGCTTACCAAAACACCGCTTAAGCGGATATCGTTTCACAAAGGTGACGGGCAACGCGGCATTACGGCATCCGCTCCTGATGGGTCGGCAGGGTCGACCACCCGATATCATTGCCGGCGCCGATGCTGAACAGCACGACGGTCCAGAAGATGCCGGAGAGCGCGAATAGCGCGGCCAGTGCCGGAGCCCGGTGCCACGTCATCAACAGCCCCGCGACCAGCGCCACCATCAGCCAGGCGAGCAGCAAGGCCACCGTACGGCTGACGCCATCCAATGGCACCTCCGTCATCGCCGCCTGCAACGCCACGAACACCACCAACGCCATCCACGACAGGAGGTATTTCTTCAGCGTGCCGTTCATGGCGCGAATCCTCCGCAGGAGCTTAGAACCCCTTATTGGGGTGCCGCGCCGGGAGGCACGGCTTCCGCGGAGTCAAACCGCCATCCCCCGATTCGTTGCGCGGGATGGGCTCGATTTTTCGTCTTTTTCTGACAATCCCCTAATCGGCCAGCATCTGTGCCAATTTCTCGGGATCGGTAACCGGCGCCGAGCAGATCCGGCCCCGGCAGACATAGGCCGCGGCCTTGCCCTCGATCGGCGCCTTTCCGGCCGCTGGATGATCTGCTGCCAAGGCCTTGCCGGGCCCCACCACGCTCAGCACCCGTCCGGGCGCCGCATGGCGCCGCGCCGCCAGCACCAGCGTTCGCGTGTCCGACGCGTCAGGATCGCCGGCAACGACGATCTGCAGCGCTCGATTCAGGATGTCCGCGCCATTGAGCAGGGTGCCCAGACCGAAGATATTGCGCTCGATCTCGCCGGAGAAGGCTTGGAGCTGCGTTTCCGCCCGGGCCTCGAAGGCAGGATCGCCGGTGAGCAGCGCCAGCCGCGCCAGCACCTCGACCATGGCGCCATTGCCCGACGGCACCGCGCCATCCTCGACCCCCTTGGTGCGCAGGATGACGTCGGCGGTGTCGTCGGCGACCAGGAAATAGCCGCCGTCGGCCGCATCGCGATAATGGGCGTCCAGCGTTGCCATCCAACGCCGCACCTGGTCGAGGTAGCGGGCCTCGTCTGTCGCCTCGAACAGCGCCAGCCCGGCACGGCTCATCTGGGCATAATCGTCCAGTGTCGCCGGATGCACGCGGCCGCCGCACCAGGAATGCGACAGCCGGTCGGGCGCCGGCACCAGATTGGCCATGGCGAAATCCCAGGCATTCCGGGCCAGGACCAGCCAATCCGGCCGCTCGAAAATGCCGGCGGCCAGCACCAAGGCGGCGATCGCCATGCCGTTCCAATCGGCCAGCACCTTGTCGTCGAGACCAGGGCGGATGCGATGGCCACGCGCCGCCAGCAAGGCCTCGCGGCAACGGGCAAGCTCCGCCTCTGCCGCCGCGTCCAGAAAATCGGGTTTGGCCGAGCGGTTGAGGATGGTCTTGCCCTCCCAATTGCCGCCAGCGCTGACATCGTAATGCGTCTTGAAGGACGGGATCAGCGAGCCCAGGCCGGCCGCGTCCAGCACGCTCTCGATCTCGGATTCACTCCAGACGTAGAACTTGCCTTCCTCATGCTCGCTATCGGCGTCGAGCGTCGCGGCCAGCCCACCGCCCGGCAGCACCATCTCGCGCTCCAGCCAGGCGATCGTCTCCTCGACGCGTAGCTTGAAGATCGGCTTGCCGGTCTCGACCCAGGCCCAAGCCAGAAGCGGGATGAGCTGGGCGTTGTCGTAGAGCATCTTTTCGAAATGCTGCACCAGCCAGATCGCGTCGGTCGAATAGCGCGCATAGCCACCGCCCAGATGGTCGTAGATGCCGCCCTGGCTCATGCGTTCGAGCGAAAGCAGCACGGCATCGCGCAGACCCGCATCGTGCCGGCGCCGATAGCCGCGCCACAGCAGCTCCAGGAGCCCGCATTGCGGGAATTTCGGCGCGCCGCGCAGGCCGCCCTCGGCCGGGTCGATCATCTGATGGATGCGCTGGGCGATGCGATCGAGCAAATCGGCCTCGATGATACCGCCCGAGAGCGACCGCGAGAGTTTCTCCAGCCCTTCCGCCAAGGCCTGGACGTTGTGCTCCATCTGCGGTTTCTGGTTGCGATAGATGTCGCCCACGCCTTCGAGAATGTCGGCGAAGCCCGGCCGCCCCTGGCGCGGGGCCGGCGGGAAATATGTGCCGCCCCAGAACGGCTTGCCCTCCGGCGTCAGGAACATGGTCAGCGGCCAGCCGCCCTGCCCGCCCAGCAGCATCAGCGCCTGCTGATAGATCGCATCGATGTCCGGCCGCTCCTCGCGGTCGACCTTGATCGGCACGAACAGTTCGTTCATGCGGGCCGCGATTTCTGGATTCTCGAAACTCTCATGCGCCATGACATGGCACCAATGGCAGGCGGCATAGCCCACCGACAGCAGGATCGGCTTGTCTTGGCTCCTGGCCTCGGTCAAGGCCTCCGCGCCCCAGGGCCGCCAGGCGACCGGATTGTCCTTGTGCTGCAGAAGGTAGGGGCTGGTCTCTCGTCCCAGCAGATTGCCCGCCATACCGGCCCTCGTCGAATAGTCTCAAGCGCTATATAGGCCGTAGCACCGCCCGCGCACACCCGAATAGCTATCTAAGATCGGCGACCGCCAGATGCTCGGCGATGCGTTTGACCGCCGGGGCCGGACGTATCGCCCCCGCCACCAGTGCCAGTTCCGTCGGCGGCAAGGGTTCGAAACCATCCTCTCCGCGCAACAGGCGATGCGCCGGCAGCACCGCATCGCTGGCCAGGATGGCAATGCCCAAACCCGATGCCACCGCCGCCTGCACGCCGATCAGCCCTTGGCTGGCGTAGGCGATGCGCCAGCGCCGTCCCGCCTGTTCCAGCGCCGCGACGGCCCGCGCGCGATAGATGCAGCCGGGCGGGAAGACGGCGAGCGGCACCGGCTCTGCCGACGGATCGGCCTCCTGTCCGGCGACCCACACCGCCTGCTCGGGCCAGATCGCCAAAGCCGGCGCGCCCGTCGCCTCGCGCTTAACCAAGGCCAGGTCCAAGGTACCTTCGTCCAGATCGCGCGAAAGATCGGTGCTGAGGCCGCTCGCCGTATCGAGGCGGATATCCGGATATTGGCGCGCGACACCGGCCAGAAGGTCGGTCAGGCGCCGGCCGGCGAAATCCTCCGGCACGCCCAGGCGCACGACACTGACCGGCCGTTCCGCCGCCAGCACATCGCGCGCCTCATCGGCCAGGGCCAGCAGGCGCCTGGCATAGCCCAGCAACACTTCACCAGTTTCCGTCGGCAACACTGTGCCGTGTGCCCGGTCGCGCAGGAGCAGTTTCTTGCCGACATCATCTTCCAGCCGGCGCATCTGCTGGCTCATCGTCGATTGCGTGCGACGGACATGGGCGCCGGCACGGGTGAAGCCGCCGCTATCGACGATGGAGACAAAGCTGCGCAGCAGGTCGAGATCGAACATGGTCAATCATTTGAAAATTGAATGTCATTTGATTTTATATTCGATTTCCAAATCCAATGCCATCTGATGCAAGATCGCGAGACAGACCCCGATGCGAGACCACCCATGCCCCTTACCGGTCCGAAGCCGCGCTGGCTGACCTTCGACTGCTACGGCACGCTCATCCAATGGGATGAGGGCCTGCGCGCGGCCGTGTCCGAAATCCTGGCCCGCCACGGCGGCCAGGCGATCGAGCCGGAACGGCTGATCGCAACCTACGACCGGCACGAGCACGCGCTGGAGCGCGCGGTGCCGCATCGCTCGTTCCGCAAGGTCGCGGCCGAGGGCCTCCGCCGGGCCATGGCCGATCTCGGCCTCGATTGCGGTGAGGCGGATACGGCGATCCTGACCGACGGCATCGGCCGCATGCCGCCCTTTCCCGAAGTCGTTTCGACGTTGAGCGCGCTGAAACGCGGCAGCTTCGGCCTCTGTATCATCTCCAACACCGATGATGCGATCATTGCCGGCAATGTCGCGCAGCTGGGCGGCCATATCGACCGGGTGATCACCGCCGAGCAGGCGCAGGCCTACAAACCCTCAGCGCGCATCTTCGCCCACGCGCATCGGGCGTTGGGCGCGGATAAGGCGGAGATCGTGCATATCTGCGCCAGTCCCCATCTCGATCTTGCCGCCGCCCGCGATCTGGGTTTCCGCGCGGTGTGGATCGACCGCGGCACCGGGCGCCAGCCGCTCACCGACTACATGCCGGACGCCTCGCTGCCGAGCCTCGACCGTGTGCCGGCGCTGTTCCGGGAATTGGGCTGGCTTTGAGCCCCGTACCTGGCGTTATCCTGCCGCTATCTTCGTTCCCGAGGAGCCGTCCCATGGCCCATGAGATGCCCATCGCCGCACCGCCGATCTTGAGCAACGCGCATCTCGAGACGGAGGCGATCCAGGCCGTGCGCATCGACCTTGCGGCCTGTTTCCGAATGGCCGTGCAGCTGGGGTTGAACGAAGGCATCTGCAATCATTTCTCCGCCGTGCTGCCGGGCCATGACGATCTGTTCCTGGTCAACCCCTATGGCTTCCACTGGTCGGAGGTCACCGCCTCCTCGCTGCTCATCTGCGACTATGACGGCCATGTGCTGGCCGGCGACGGCCGGCCGGAAGCGACCGCCTTCTACATCCACGGCCGACTGCACAAGCGGAACCCGCGCGCTCGTGCCGCCTTTCACACCCATATGCCCTATGCGACGGCACTGGCCATGCTCGAGGGACCGCCGCTGGTCTGGGCCGGGCAGACGGCCTTGAAATTCTATGACCGTATCGTCACCGATGAGGATTATGGCGGGCTGGTGCTCGATGAAAGCGAGGGCGATCGCATCGCCGCGGCCATGGGTACGGCAGACGTCATGTTCATGAAGAACCACGGCGTCATGGTCATCGGCCCCACCATCGCCGAGGCCTGGGACGATCTCTACTACCTCGAACGCGCGGCCGAGGCGCAGGTGAAGGCGATGAGCACCGGCAGGCCCCTCAAGCCCATCCCCGAGGCGCTGGCACGCAAGACCCATGAGCAGATCCGTGCCGCCGATGCCGAAAGCGCGCGCATGCATCTGGAGAGCGTCAAGCGCCGTCTGGCGAAGACCGAGCCGGACTTCGCGGCTTAACGATCCTATTTTGTAATTTTTCGGGGGCAAGCCTGCGGCCTCTCGTTGACTCCTGCCCCCGACTCGTGCCACCCAAGAGCCAGCCACTGATCCCCGTGGGAGAGACCGGCCGGGTACGCCCCGCCGGC
>DATJJW010000123.1:0-23749 GCA_035491935.1 Allostellaceae bacterium
AGCGCGCGGACGCCGCCATGTACGAAGCCAAGCGCGCTGCCGATAGGGAACGCCGCTACGTCGTCGTGGCAGCGGGTGCGCCCGTGGTCACGACGCCCGCCAACGGCACCGACACGCTCCATAACGCCGTCAACGGCAACACCGCCAACGGTGCCCGATCACGTTCGGCCGATACCCATGTGCGCCGTGCCCATCGCGACAATCTGGTCAAGGCCACGCAACGGACGCAAAGCTACTTCGATCACTCCTAATTTCCGTCAAGCACTTTTCAATGAGGAGGCACATCGCCATGTGCCCAAAAGACCATGAACACCGAGACCGCCCCCACTAACCTGCAGGGCGTCATCGACTACGAGGAAGCCAAGCGGCTCATCGTCAGCGCCGACCCTGTGGATCGGCGCCGGGTGGCGGCTGACCCGCACGCACGGGCCGAAATGCTGTTCTATCTGGCATCGGACTCCGACCCCGACGTCCGCAAGCTGCTGGCGGGCAATGCCGCCACACCGGCCAAGGCCGACCTGCTGCTGATCGAGGACGAGGACGAGACGGTGCGCGTGGCGCTGGCCGCCAAGATCTCGCAGTTGGCGCCGACCCTGTCCGAACGCGAAACCAACCGGCTGCAGCAGCTCACCTACGAAACGCTGGAGAAGCTGGTCCGCGACCAGACGGTGCGCATCCGCCAGATCGTTGCCGATACGCTGGCGCATATGCCTGAAGCGCCGGTCGAGATCATCCAGCGCCTGGCCCGCGATCCGGAGATCGCGGTCGCCGGCCCGCCGCTGCAATATTCGCCGCTGCTGACCGAAGATGACCTGATCGACATCCTCAGCCATGTCAGCACGCCGGGCGCGGCCTCCGCCATCGCGCGGCGCCAGCACCTCTCGCCTGCCGTCGCCGACGTCATCGGTGGGGGCGAGGATGTCGACGCCATCACGGCGCTTCTGGAAAATCCGAGCGCGCAGATCCGCGAGGACACGCTCGACCGGCTGATCGAGCGTGCCCCGGCCCAGCTCGCCTGGCATCGTCCCTTGACCACACGGCCCGTCCTGTCTGAGCGCGCGATCTGCAAGCTCGCGCAATTCGTCGCCAAGGACATGCTGGATACGCTGCAACAGCGCACCGGCCTCTCCGCCAATACCCGGCAGGAGCTGGAGGCCCAGGTCAGCCGCCGCCTGAGCGTGCCGGGCACCGCGGCCGCCGCACCCCCCGCAGCGGCAGCACCTGCGCCCAGCCTCGACGAGGCGGTGCAGAAAGCGGCCGTGCTGGCATCCAAGGGGCAGTTGACCGAAACCCTGATCTCCGAGGCGGTCGACGAGAACCAGCAGCATATGGTCATCGCCGGGCTGGCCCAGCTCAGCGGCCTGGAGACCGCGGTCGTCGGCAAGATCCTGCACTCCAACAGCGCCAAGGGCATCACCGCGCTGATCTGGCGCGCGGAGCTCTCGATGCGGCTGGCGACCAAGCTGCAGATCCGCATGGCGCATATGTCCGGCAACGCCGTGCTCTACGCCAAACCCGATGGCAGCTTCCCGCTGGCCGCCAGCGCCATGGAGTGGCAGATCGAGTTCTTCGTGAATCTGGTCGCCGCAGACGGCTAGTTCGGACGGCCGAAGCCCGCCCAAGCGGGTCAAGGCTGCCGCGCGCGCGAGGCGTCTTGCCGCAACGGGCGCTTTGCCTATACTGCCGGGCTTTCTTCGCCCCTATGGATACCGGCATCATGAGCAGCTCCATCAAGAAGGTCGTCCTGGCCTATTCCGGCGGTCTCGACACCTCCGTCATCCTGCGCTGGCTACAGGACACCTATGGCTGCGAGGTCGTGACCTTCACCGCCGACATCGGCCAGGGCGAAGAGCTGGAGCCGGCGCGCAAGAAGGCCGAGATGCTGGGGGTGAAGGAGATCTTCATCGACGATCTGCGCGAGGAATTCGTCCGCGACTTCGTCTTCCCGATGTTCCGCGCCAATGCGCTCTATGAGGGCCAGTACCTGCTGGGCACCTCGATCGCCCGGCCGCTGATCGCCAAGCGCCAGATCGAGATCGCTCAGATGGTCGGCGCCGACGCCGTGTCGCACGGCGCCACCGGCAAGGGCAACGACCAGGTGCGTTTCGAGCTTGGCTATTACGCGCTGGCGCCCGACATCAAGGTCATCGCGCCGTGGCGCGAATGGGATCTGACCTCGCGCACCCGCCTCATCGAATATGCCGAGAAGAACCAGATCCCGGTCGCCAAGGACAAGCGCGGCGAGGCGCCGTTCTCGGTCGACGCCAACCTCCTGCACATCTCGGCCGAAGGCAAGGTGCTGGAGGATCCGTGGCAGGAGCCGGAAGAGTTCGTCTTCTCGCGCACCGTCGCCCCCGAGGCGGCACCGGACAAGCCGGAATATGTCGAGATCGAGTTCGAGAAGGGCGACGCGGTCGCGGTCAATGGCGAGCGCTTGTCGCCGGCCACCCTGCTCGCCAAGCTGAACGAGATCGGCGGCCGCAACGGCGTCGGCCGTCTGGACCTCGTCGAGAACCGCTTCGTCGGCATGAAGTCGCGCGGCGTCTACGAGACCCCCGGCGGCACGATCCTGCACCTCGCCCATCGCGGCATCGAGAGCATCACCCTCGACCGCAACGCCGCGCACCTCAAGGACGAGCTGATGCCGCGCTATGCGGAGCTCATCTATAACGGCTTCTGGTTCTCGCCCGAGCGCGAGATGATCCAGGCGCTGATCGACAAGAGCCAGCAGGATGTCGAAGGCACGGTGCGGCTCAAACTCTATAAGGGCAGCTTGCGCGTCGTCGGCCGCAAATCGCCGAAGACGCTCTACAGCCTCGCGCATGTGACCTTCGAGGAAGACCAGGTCTACGACCAGCGCGACGCCGCCGGCTTCATCAAGCTGAACGCGCTGCGCCTGCGCCTGGCCAAGGCCGCGCGCGGCTGATCGGTACAGGCAGGAGGGAGACCAGGGTGCGCTCCCTCCTCGCTTCCTGGCAGTTCTGGGCGGTGGGTTCGGCAATGTTCGCCGCGCTTACCGCGATCTTCGCCAAGGTCGGCGTCGAGAATGTCAGCGCCGACTTCGCGACCTTCATCCGCACCATCGTGATATTGGGCGTGGTCGCGCTCCTCCTGGCAGCGACCGGGGGCTGGCAGGCGCCGGGCGCGATCTCGGCGCGGACCTATGTCTTCCTGGTGCTTTCCGGCATTGCCACCGGCGCCTCGTGGCTGTGCTATTTCCGCGCGCTGAAGCTGGGCGAGGCCGCGCGGGTCGCCCCCATCGACAAGCTGAGCGTCGTCATGGTTGCGGTCTTCGGCGCGATCTTCCTCGGCGAACGCCTCAGCCTGCCCAACTGGCTGGGCGTGGCCCTCATCGCCGTCGGCGCGTTGCTGGTGGCGTATAAGGGGTGAAACGATGTGCAGCTTGCCAGCCGGCCTCGCCGCCCTGCTCTGCCTGTTCGGCGCAACCTCGGCCATCGCCGACAGCCCGGCGACGGTTCATGACCTGACCATCGCAGGATCCAAGCAGCGCCTGATCTACCTGACGCCGCCTTCACCCCGCGCAACCGTGATCATGTTCTCCGGCGGCGGCGGCCGGCTCGACATCCTGGATGACGGCCGACCGAGATATGGCGGCAATTTCCTGGTCCGCACCCGCACGCAATGGCTGGCGCAGGGTTTTGCCGTGGTCATTCCCGATGCGCTCGATGGCGAGCCCATGCTGGGCCAGCGCAGTACCGTCGGATATGCCAAGGTCATCGCCGCGCTTGTGGCCTTCGCCCACGCTCAGAACCCGGCGCCGATCTTCCTGGTCGGCACCAGCCAAGGTTCGACCGCGGCGATGAATGGCGGCGCACATCAGCCAGCCGGCAGTATCAAGGGGATCGTGCTGACGGAATCGGTGACGCAGCGCAATGCCAGTGACGAAACGGTGTTCGACGCCGATCCCGGCAAAGTCACCGTACCGGCGCTCATCGTCGCCAACAGCAACGATGGCTGCAGCGTGGCGCCGCCGGCCGACGCCTCACGCATCGCCGGCAGCCTCGACCATTCGGCCAAGGTGGATATCCTCACCGTCTCCGGCGGCACTCACAAAGGCGATGAATGCGGCCCCTTCTCGCCCCATGGTTATTACGGCATCGAAGCCGAAACGATCGCGCCGATCGCCCAATGGATCGACGCGCATAGCCGCTGAGTGAAAGGGCCCTGTGGCAACTACACCAAGTAGCGCAGCGCCAGGTAGCGGATCTCGTCGCGGATGAAATAGATCAGCAGGAACAGGACCAGGAAGGACAGGTCCAGCCCGCCGACATTGGGCACGAAACGGCGGATGGGGCGCAGCGCCGGCTCGGTCAGGCGATAGGTCACGTCGCCGATCATCTGGACCGCGCGATTGTAGCGGTTGACCACGCCGAAGACGAGCAGCCAGCTCAGGATTGCCTGGACGACCAGGACGAACAGGTAGAGCCCGAGAACGGTATCGATGAGGTCCAGAATGGGCAGCATGGTCTCGTACTTGCGAAGTGTGGCCTTGGCGGGACGTGGCCGAAGGCGCCGGGGCGCTGGACCCTATCGTCGGACGCGGTTTTTCGCAAGATGCTGGGCCATCCAATGGCCAGTATCAGCTCAGATCGGCTTCTTCAGCAGGATGATATAGGCGTAGCCGTCCATCACATCCTCGATGCGCGCCACCCCTTGGCGGCACATCAACCCACGCTGGATCTCAGGTCTCGGATGCACGCTGAACAGCTTCAGCCAATTGAGCAGGATGACGCGTCGCCAGGGCGCGACATTCGCCTGATCGGCGAAATCGACGATGCCGAGCGTGCCGCCCGGCGCCAGCAGTTCCCAGGCGCGTTCGACCGCCGGCTGCCAATCGGGGATCATCGAGAGCACATAGGAGAAATAGATCACGTCGAAATCGGGCCGTCCGAACAGGGCCTCGGCATCGAGTCCCTGGGCGGTCGCCTGGGCCAGCGCCACATGCCGGTCGCCGGCCATGCGCCGGGCTGTCGCCAGCATCTCGGCCGAGATATCCATGCCGTGGAGCTCGGCCCCCGGGCGCATGCGGCCCAGCTTCAGCAGGTTGCGGCCGGTGCCGCAGCCCATCTCCAGCACCGGGGTCCCCGCCTCGACCGGCAGCAGCTGGAGCAGCCGGTCGCGGCCGAAGAGGTAGAATTTCCGCGTCAGGTCATAGATGTGCCGCTGATAGCGGTACATCGCATCCATGCGATGCGCGGCATCGCTCGCTGTCGCTTGCGCCTCCACGAGCGATGCCATGGCTTCGGCCTCAGTCGCGGCTGTAGAGGTGGAAGCCGCCATAGATCGCCGACCGGTCACGCTTGAAGAACTCCTGCGATTCCTCGGTGTGGTAGGTCCAACCGTCCAACGCCTCGTCATTGAGCAGCATCGGCAGCACGCTCTTGGAGCCGCCGGTGCGGAAGATCACCCGTGCGCCCGGCCGTGCGGTGCGGCGGATCTGCGCCCACAAGGAACCCATGGTGCGGCGGTCCATCCAATCAACGCTATCGAGCAGGACATAGCGGTCGAGGCTGCCGGCCGGCTCGTCAGCCAGGTAGTCGGTCATCAACATGCAGCGCGTCTGGACGCGGCCCAGGCGCGAGCGGATCGCCTCGAAGCTGTCGGCCTGCAGATAGGGCGGCGTGGCCCGACGCTGTTCGACATCGTAATGCCGGCCGAAGGCCTGCCAGGCGAAGTAGTTCTCCGACAGATCGAAGTCGCAGGCGAGACGGCGCACACGCTCCTGGCAGAGCGCCGCCAGATCGCCATTGGCGTCGTCCTTGAGGCTGGCGAACTGGTTTGGCGGGATGCCGAGGCTATAGTGCAGGATCGGCTGGCCGGCGAGCAGCTTGACCAGCTTGCGATCGAACAGCGGCTCGATCTCGCGCTCATAGATCGCGCGCTGCTCTTCCAGCGAGCGCGCCTGCATCAGCTTCGAGACGTCGCGACCGCCGATCTTGCCGAAGGCATGCAGGAAGCCGATGAAGCGGCCAAGCAGCGCCTTGCGATAGAAGCCGGTCTTGAAGAATTCGATACGCTGGCGGCCGAGAAGCGAGCGATGCTCCCAGAAGCGGCGGCTGTCCTCGTCCAGATGCGGCGCGATATGGCTGAAATAGAGATCGACATTGGCCTGGTCGCGCGCCACGCCGAAGAAACGGAAGAAGCTCTCATAATCCGGCAGGTGCGCCATGGCCGCGAGCTTGAGGCGGGTGAGCGCGATATGGGCGGGGTTGAGATCGACCGCCGTGATGCGCTCAGGATCGGCACCCAGGTAGTTCAGCACGTTGCAGCCGCCAGATGCGATGGTCACCACGCGGCTGTTGGCATCAAGCTGCAAAGCGTCCAGATCGACCGCCGGATCTTCCCAGATCTGGTTGTAGACGAAGCGTGCGAACCACACCGCGAACAGCCGGTCGAGCATCGCCTGCTTACGGCCTGGAAGCTCGCGAAACACCGCCTGCTTGATCGCAGCGCCGGCACGGAAAGCCGTCATGAACGCCCCCTAACCCTGTCCTTGAAGAACTGTCATAGACAGATTGCGTTAGGACAGGGTGGGCGCGAGGTCCATTCTAAACCGTAAATGTCCGCATAAATTCACCGAGCCGAAATAGATCGGTTACGGCGCAGAAATAAAACGGACACGAACTTACAATGAAAATGCCAAAACCGCCGCACCAAGCAGCCAACAATAGACGGCGAAGGGCAGCATGGCATTGAATTCCTGACGCCGGAACCAGGTCATCAGGGCCCAGACGCTCAAGAATGCCACGACTCCGGCGATGACGCCGCCGAACAGCGCGGTCACGAACATGTCGCCGATGCCGCCATGCAGCAGCTTCGGTATCTCCAGCACGGAGGCGCCGAGGATGATCGGCGTCGCCAGCAGCATCGAGAAGCGGGCGGATTCGACGTGGCTCAAGCCCACCCAGAATCCGGCGATCATGCTGGCGCCGGAACGCGAGAATCCGGGCACCAGGGCCAGCGACTGCGCGCATCCCACCAGCAGCGCGTCGATGTAGCCGATATGCTCGATACCCTTGGTGCCGCGCCGGACTCTCTCGCCCAGATACAGCATCACCCCGTTGACGATGAGGAAGATCGCCGCGGAGATGGCACTGGCGAACAGCCGGGTCAACGGCTTCTCCAGGGCAAAGCCGATGATGACGGCAGGGATAGTGCCGACGATGACGCGCAACAGCACCTGACGCTGGATCTGAGCGCGCGAATCGACCAGCGAAGCCGCGAAATCGCACCAATCGCGCCAGAAATAGACGATCAGCGCCGCCGCCGTGCCCAGATGCAGCATGACGACGAAGGGCAGGAAATGCGTCTTGAGGAATTCCGGTGGCAGGTTCCAGTGGAAGATGAACGGTGTCAGTACCGCATGGGCGACACTGCTGACCGGGAAGAGTTCTGTGATACCTTGAATGATCGCCAGAAGCAGCGTCTGTACGAAAGTCATGGAGCCTCGTGTTGGGGGTTCCGTGGACGGCTTAAAGCCGGTGGCCCTGCATATAAGGGATCACGGATGGCCTGCCTAGCCGAAGTTGCCTCTCAGGACATTGATTCATTTTAACGGAACTTCTGGCCGAATCAGGTATTTAGCTTTAGCTCCTCGCGGACATTGCCCTGAGGTGCGACTGCCCTGGGGTGCGTTTCCACGCCTACCGGCTGGCCGCAATGCGGGCAGAAGCCGCCTTCCCGCCCGTGATCATCCCATCCGAGCCCGTCCCGGCTATTCCCGGCCCGCTGGCCCGCGAGCGCCGCATGGGCGATCTCGCGCGCCTGCTCGACGCCGACGCCGAGATCCTGGGCCATGCGCTCGATCTCCACAAGGTCGCTGCGGGTCAGGCGCCGATCCTTGACCCGGCGCGTGATCAGACGGCGATAGCGATCGCGGCGCAGGCGCAGCTGCTCCATGAAGCTGACGGTCAGGATGCCGGAGAACAGCGCCACGCCACCGATGCCCGATATGGCGACGACACCGCCGAGGACCTTGCCGAGAGGCGTGACCGGCACGACATCGCCGTAGCCCACCGTCGTCACCGTTTCGAGCGCCCACCACATGGCGGCCGGAATCGAGCCGAAAGCCACTGGCTGCCGCTCGCTTTCCAGGATGTACATGATGCAGCCGCCGATGACGATGGCCATGATCAGCAGCGAGAGCACGGCCAGGATGGCGCGCGCCTCCTCGCGGAACACATCCCACAACAGGCCGACCGTCGTCGAATAGCGCGTGAGCTTCAGCATGCGCAGCAGGCGTACGAGACGCAGCAGCCGGAGATCATAGCCGATGATGCCGAGAAACGCCGGCAGCACGGCGATGAGGTCGATGAGCGAGGATGGCCGGATCATGTAGCGCAGCCGGCCCCAGAGCGGATCGCGGAACTCGCCGCTCGACCGATCGACCGAGGTCCAGACGCGCGCCACGTATTCCACGCCGAAGACGAGGTTCGATACCCACTCGATGGTATCGAGGAGGGGCGCGTAATCCTGCCGGATCCACTCGACCGTCTCCAATATCACCGCGGTGACGCTGACGGTGATCAGCAATGCCAACCCCAGATTGACGATGCGCGCGGCCAGGGTTGAGGAAAAGCTCTGGTCGAACAGTTCGTTGACCGATTGGCGCCAAAGATGCGGGGATGACGGCTGCATGTGCGGAACAATCGCCTGTGACGTGACGTCTTATCCCGCAGGTTGCCTCAACTCTGTCACCAAATCGACAACGTCGTTACGACATCCTAATATCCTGCGGCCCCAATATTCTCCGGACCGGTCCCTCCGGACCGATCCTCTCGCCCGCCTCCCGGTCACCCGACAAGAAGGGATAAGCCATGAGACCTCTCAGCCAAATCCGCCTTGCCCCCCTCGGCCTTGGTCCCCTCAGCCTCGGCGTGGCATGCGCGCTGGCGCTGGCGCCGTTGCCTATCGCCCAGTCACGGGCGGCGAGCGGTATCCCGGCGGTGGTCGCCTCCGCCGTAGCCAGTGCGCAGCGTCCGGAGACGGACAAGACGCGCGACGTCAATCGCAAGCCGGCCGAGGTCGTGGCCTTCTCGGGCCTCAAGCCCGGCGAGAAGATCATCGATTTCCTGCCGGGCACCGGCTACTACAGCCGCATCTTCTCCGGTGTGGTCGGCCCGAGGGGCCACGTCTATTCCTTTTATCCGACCGAACTGAAGAAGGGGCAGCCCCAGGCGGGCGAGCACCCCTTCGCCGGTCTCGACAACGTCACGGCGCTGCGCGGCTCCGTCAACGCGGTAAAGGCGCCGGAACCGGTCGACATGGTCTGGATCTCGGATAATTACCACGATCTGCACGACCCGCCCTTTGGGCCGGCGGACCTCGGCAAGGTCAACAAGTCGGTCTATGACGCGCTGAAGCCCGGCGGCATCTATCTCGTGCTCGACCACGCGGCGGAGCCGGGTTCGGGCCTGCGCGACACCAACACCCGCCACCGCATCGACGAAGCGGTGGTGAAGAAGGAGGTCGAGGCGGCGGGCTTCAAGCTGATCGGCGAAAGCAAGGTGCTGCACAACCCGGCCGACGACCACCAAAAGCGCATCTTCGATCCCGCCATCCGCGGCCGGACCGACCAGTTCATCCTGAAGTTCCAGAAGCCGAAGGGCTAGGTCTCGTCGACGCTCATCCACCGTCCTGGCCGGGTCAAAGCCCGGCCAGGACGAGGTGGCAAATACTCTCCTCTCAATGACGAATCATAACGTCGTCATCGAGGGCATCGGCAAAGCGATCCCGCGATCCGTTCAGATCCGGCCGTGGCAGTCAGATCCGGCCATGGCAGTGCTTGAACTTCTTGCCTGAACCGCAAGGGCACGGGGCGTTGCGCGGAATGCGCGCGTTGGCAAGATCCGCCGGCAGGGGCTGGGCGGGACCTTGCGATTCCATCCCGGCAAAAACCGGCATGTCGGCATCCTCGTCCTCATCCGCTTCCGGATCGAGCTCGACATCGATCTCTTCGCCGGCCGGCGGGCGCATGAGCTGGATGTTGGCGAGCACGCGGGTCACGGTGATGCGAAGCTGGTTCTCCATCGAGCGGTAGAGCTCGAAGGCCTCGCGCTTGTATTCGTTCAGCGGGTCGCGCTGGCCATAGGCGCGCAAGCTGATGCCCTGGCGCAGATGGTCGAGTTCGAGCAGGTGCTCCTTCCAGGTCTGGTCGAGGACCTGGAGCAACAGCGAACGCTCGACCGTGCGCATGGTCTCCGGCCCCAGCAAGGCTTCCTTCTCGGCCATTTTGGCATCGATGGCCTCGACCAGCCGCTCGATGATCGCCTCCTCGGCGATGCCCTCTTCCCTGGCCCACTCGTCGACCGGCAGATCGAGACCCAGCATGACCTGGACCTCCTGCTTCAGCTCGTCGGTACGCCACTGCTCGGCATAGGTGTTGTGCGGGATGCAGCGATGGACGAGCTGTTCGATCGCCTCGTTGCGCATATCGGCAACGGTCGCACCGATCTCCTCGGCATCCATGATCTCCCGGCGCTGCTCATAGATGACCTTGCGCTGGTCGTTCATGACGTTGTCGAATTTGAGGATCTGCTTGCGCACCTCGAAATTGCGCGCCTCGACCTTCTGCTGCGCCTTCTCCAGTGCCCGGCTCATCCAGGGATGGGTGATCGCCTCACCTTCCTGGATGCCGAAGCGGCGCAGCCAGGTATCCATGCGCTCCGAGCCGAAGATGCGCATGAGGTCGTCTTCGAGCGAGACGAAGAACTTGGAACCGCCGGGATCGCCCTGGCGGCCCGAACGGCCGCGCAGCTGATTGTCGATACGGCGGCTCTCATGCCGCTCGCTGCCGACGACGTAGAGGCCGCCATTGGCACGCACCTTCTCGCGATCGGCCAGGACCTCGCTGCGGATCTGCTCGATCGCGGCCGTGCGCTGCGCCTCGTCGGTGATATGCGCCAGCTCCTGCGCCACCCGCATCTCGACATTGCCGCCGAGCTGGATGTCGGTGCCGCGGCCGGCCATGTTGGTGGCGATGGTGACGCTGCCGGAGCGGCCTGCCTGCGCCACGATGCTCGCCTCCATCTCGTGGTAGCGGGCGTTCAGCACCTTATGCGGGATCTTCGCCGCCTTCAGCACCTCGGACAGCGCCTCGGATTTCTCGATCGAGACCGTGCCGACCAGCACCGGCTGCTCGCGCGACAGGCAATCCTGGACCTGACCCAGGATGGCATTAAACTTCTCGCGCTCCGTCCGATAGACCTCGTCGTCCAGATCCTTGCGCTGGACCGGCAGGTTGGTCGGCATCTCGATGACCTCGAGCTTGTAGATGTCGGCGAATTCGCCGGCCTCGGTCATCGCCGTACCGGTCATGCCGGCAAGCTTCGGATAGAGACGGAAATAATTCTGGAAGGTGATCGAGGCCAGCGTCTGGTTCTCGTTCTGGATCGACACCTTCTCCTTGGCTTCCAGCGCCTGGTGCAGCCCCTCGGAATAGCGCCGGCCGTCCATCATGCGGCCGGTGAACTCGTCGATGATGATGACCTTGTCGTCCTTGACGATGTAGTGGACATCGCGCTGGAACATGGTGTGGGCGCGCAGCGCCTGGTTCACGTGATGGACCAGGCTGACATTGTGCACGTCGTAGAGGCCGCCCTCGGTCAAGAGCCCGGCCTCGACCAGCAGCTGTTCGATCTTCTCGACGCCGGCCTCGGTCAGCGACACGGTGTGCTGCTTTTCGTCCTTGTCGTAATCCTCCGGCGTCAGATGCGGCATCAGCGCGTCGACACGGGTGTAGAGCTCGGAATTGTCCTCGGTCGGACCGGAGATGATGAGGGGCGTACGCGCCTCGTCGATCAGGATCGAATCCACCTCGTCGACGATGGCGTAGGCGAAGGGCCGCTGGACCATGTCCTCCAGGCGGAACTTCATGTTGTCGCGCAGGTAGTCGAAGCCCAGTTCGTTATTCGTGGCGTAGGTGATGTCGCAGGCATAGGCGGCGCGGCGCGCCTCGTCGTCCATGTCGTGCAGGATGATGCCGACGCTCATGCCAAGGAAATTATAGATCTGGCCCATCCATTCGGCGTCGCGCTTGGCCAGGTAGTCGTTGACCGTGACGACATGCACGCCCTCGCCGGCCAGCGCGTTCAGATAAACCGCCAGCGTCGCGACCAGCGTCTTGCCTTCGCCGGTCTTCATCTCGGCGATCATGCCGCGATGAAGCACGATGCCGCCCAGGAGCTGCACGTCGAAATGCCGCTGGCCCAGCACGCGCCAAGCCGCTTCGCGCACGGTCGCGAAGGCCTCGACCAGGATGTCGTCCAGGTCTTCGCCGTTAGCCAGACGGTCGCGGAACTGCTGGGTACGGGCGCGCAAAGCCTCGTCGTCGAGCGCCTTGACTTCGCTTTCCAGCTTGTTGATCGCGGCGACGTCGGCCCGGAAATTCTTTAGAAAACGGTCATTCGCGGACCCGAAGAGCCGCCGGGCGAGAGCACCGAGCATCAAAACCTCGATTACGAAAAAAAGCTCGGATGCCAAGCATACGGGCGGCCCGACACATAGGGATTCGCCCGCGTGAAGTCAATTGTCGTGGGTCGATACAGCGCACCTAGATCAAGATGACTCTGGGTCGAGGTGACCGAAAGTCTGAATCTTGAGCTGATACCGGCAGTTAGGGGCCGATTTGCCGTATGGGGCGATTCGGGCCAAGCGGATCAGGCTCTAGTAGCCAATGGCGCGGTTTTGCATTAAACCCCGTCGCGGATTTGCAAACTGGGAACGGCAGAACGCCCCGCTGTCCGGTACCCGCTCGCGATCCTGAAACGCCTGAAGCCGCTTCCATCCCCATGGAGCGAGTTTTGAACGACAACCGGCTCCCCTTCAAGGCTCAAGACAAGGCTCAAGACCTCATGCCCCTCTCGCGCATCACTCCCCGCCCCGCCCGTTTCGCCACGCGCGCCGTCACCATCTTCGGCACCGCCATGGCGCTGTGCGCAGGCTCCGCGCTGATCGGTCCGGCCTTCGTCGGCATCGCCCATGCCGCCTCGGACAACAGCGACCCGGTGGCCGCGGTCGTCAACGGCAAGACCTTCCACAAATCCGATGTCGTGGCCTTGCAGCGCGATTTGCCGCAGGAGCTGCAGCAAGTGCCGCTGGACCAGATCTACAACAAGCTGGTCGAGCAGCTGGTCGACCGCCAGCTGATGCAGGATGCCGCCGCCAAGGCCAACATGGCCAACGATCCCGAGGTCAAGAAGCGCCTCGCCGACCTGAAGCCGCGGGTCGAGGTGCAGGTCTATGTCGAGCGTGTCTCGTCCGCCGGCGTCACCGACGCCAAGCTGCATGCGCTCTACGACAAGGTTGCCGCCAACCAGAAGCCGGTCGAGGAGATCCACGCCCGTCACATTCTGGTCAACACCGAGGACCAGGCCAAGGCGATCATCGCCCAGCTCGACAAGGGCGGCGACTTCGCCAAGATCGCCAATGAAAAGAGCATCGACAAGGGCGAGGCCGGTGGCGACCTCGGCTGGTTCACCGCCGACAAGATGGTGCCGGAGTTCAGCGACGCGGCGTTCAAGCTGAAGAAGGGCGAATACACCCATACGCCGGTGAAGAGCCAGTTCGGCTGGCACGTCATCCAGGTGCTCGACACCCGCCAGATGCCGCCGCCCAGCTTCGATTCGGTCAAGGACCAGCTGACCCAGCAGGTCCAGGCCGAGGTGCTGAACGACAAGGTCAACGAGCTGCGCTCCAAGTCCAAGGTCCAGGAGTTCCAGGCCGACGGTTCGCCCATGCCTGCGCAACAGGCGAACTAAGCATCTCGGTATAGCCGGCCCATCAGCACGGCCATCACATTGACGTAGGGAGCCCCATGTCGACGATCGTCTCGCCGCTCGCGCCCAAGACCATGCCTGCCTTCGTGCCGCTTGACGGCGTGCGCTTGGGCGCCGTGAACGCCGGTATCCGCTACAAGACCGGCCGCACGGATCTGATGGCGGCGGTGCTGGATGCGGGTACGGAGATCGCCGGCGTCTTCACGCGTTCGAAGACGCCGGGGGCACCCATCGTCTGGTGCCGCTCGATCCTGCCGCATGGCAAGGCGCGGGCGATCGTCGTCAATGCCGGCAATGCCAACGTCTTCACCGGCCGGGCCGGCCATAAGGTGGTCGAGGATACGGCGGCGGCCGTGGCCTCGATCCTGAAATGCAAGGCGGAGGAGGTCTATGTCTCCTCCACCGGAGTCATCGGCGAACTGCCCCCGGGCGAGAAGATCACCACCGCCCTGCCCGGGCTGCTGGGCCAGGTCAGCGCCGATGGCTGGGAGCACGCTGCGCGTGCGATCATGACCACCGACACCTTCCCGAAATGGACGTCGCGCCAGGCGACGATCGGCGGGAAGACCGTGACGATCCAGGGCTTCTGCAAGGGCTCGGGCATGATCGCGCCGGATATGGCGACCATGCTCTGCTACGTCTTCACCGATGCCGCACTGCCGGCGGCGGTGCTGCAGACGCTGCTGACCAATGCTACCGACAAGTCCTTCAACGCCATCACCGTCGACAGCGACACCTCCACCAGCGACACGATCCTGCTGGCGGCCACGGGCAAGGCCGGCAATGCGGCCGTCACGAATGCCACCGATCCGGCGCTCAGGGGCTTCCGCAAGGCGCTGGATTCGCTGCTGCTCGACCTCGCCCATCTCGTCGTCCGCGATGGCGAGGGCGCGGAGAAATTCGTCGAGATCCGCGTCAAGGGCGCCAAGACCGCGAAGGCGGCGCGGCGCATCGGCCTCAGCATCGGCAATTCGCCACTGGTGAAGACGGCCTTGGCCGCGGGCGATGCCAATTGGGGCCGCATCGTCGCCGCCATCGGCAAATCGGGCGAGGTGGTCGACCGCGACACGCTGTCGATCGCCGTCGGCGGCATCACCATCGCCCATGAGGGCGGTGCCGTGCCCGGCTATGACGAGACGCCGGTATCCGCGCACATGGCCGGCCAGAACATTGTCATCGACGTCGATATCGGCTTAGGCTCCGGCAAGTCGACGATCTGGACCTGCGATCTCACCCATCGCTACATCGACATCAACGGCAGCTATCGCAGCTAGGATGCGTATCGTCACGGTCGTCGCCGTCGCCCTCATCGATGCCGACGGCCGGGTGCTGCTGGCCCAGCGGCCCGAAGGCAAGAGCCTGGCGGGCCTCTGGGAATTCCCAGGCGGCAAGCTGGAGCCGGATGAGACGCCGGAAGCGGCCCTCATCCGCGAGCTGCATGAGGAACTGGGCATTGAGGTCGAGACGACCTGCCTCGCTCCCCTGACCTTCGCCAGCCATACCTACGACAGCTTTCACCTGCTGATGCCGCTCTATGCCTGCCGGCGCTGGCAGGGCACGCCCAGCTCGCGCGAGGGCCAGGCGCTCGCCTGGGTCAAGCCTCAGCATCTGCGCGACTACCCCATGCCGCCCGCCGACCTGCCGCTGATCCCGGTGCTGCAGGATCTGCTCTGATCGGACTCCAGGTAGTTTTTGGCTAACCCGGCAATCCTTGCCGTGTGCTATACTGCCCTACACGATCGAGATACCGCGCGATTCCTTTAAATACCGCATTTTTGCCGGCACAATAATTGCTTGGAACAGTAGGCAGAAAGACATCGGGTATTCAAGTAATCACCCGCCGCTTTCTTGTTCTTGTCTTGACCCCGCACCATTGGAGTGGTCCCCATGTCGGTCAGTTCCATTAGCAGCAGCACGAGCACCCTGCCCCAAGCCGTCACCGGCGGGCAGCAGGCCAATGACAGCAGCCAAACTTCCGGCAAGACGGCCGGCGCCGGCAAGAGCGGCGGCGGCGGGGGCGGCTCCTCCGACTCCTCGACCACCGTCTCCAACGTCACCGAAACGACCAATGCCGACGGCACCATCACCATGGTCACGACCTACGCCGACGGCTCGACCTCGACCACGACGGAACCCAACCCCAATCCGGTAACCTCGAGCGCCAGCCTGTTCAGCGGCAGCAATAGCGGTCAGCTGTCGGCCCTGCTGAACGCGCAGGAGCAATCGCAGCAGGGCTCCGCCACTTAAATCCTGCCGGGCGGGCGGCGGCAGAATTTGCCCTGCGGGGCAAGGATTGCCGCACCCGCCTCGCACAAATTCCTTAGTAATCAATAGGATAGATACGGCACACCGCTTGCGCAGCGTCTCCTGCCGGCTTGGCACCGTTGAACGGACCGTCCTGCCGGCATCTCGCGATCACCGGGGCTTTCGCCCCGACATCCCGTGGAGCCGCCATGTCGGTCAGTTCGATCAGCACGAATGCGATCCTGTCGCCGAGCTATAACCTCGGCCTGCCGCAAGCCAATACCATCCCGGCCGCCAATCCGGGCCCCAATGGCCCGAACCCGAACGGCCAGAATCCGAATAGCCAAAATCCGACCGGCCAGAATCCGACCGGCCCGAATCCAAACAGCCTGAATTCCGCTGGCAACACCCCGAATGCCGCGGGTGCCAATACTCCGGAAAAGGTCTCGACGCAGATCACCCAGGTCACGAGCCAGCCCAATGCCAATGGCACGCTGACCGTGCTGACCCAATTCGCCGATGGCACCAGCAAGACGACCATCCAGCCCAATCCGAAGCCGGTCACCGTGGCCAGCCTGTTCGATAGCGGCAATGCCAGCCAGTTCGCCACGCTGCTGGCCGCCCAGGAACAGGCCCAAGGCCAGGGACAGAAGACCGGGGCCGCCGCATAAACCCGGTTTCAGACCCTATAGGGCCTGGTCCGGGTTGATCATCGTGCGCCACATATGGGCGACGGGCGAATTATCGTAGCCCAGCCCTTCCTTCGGCTGGCGGAAATGCCGGCCGATCAGCTCCCTGAACTCGTCGATATGCACGACCACATTTGGGTCGAAGGCGTAGAGGTCGTTGATCGTGACCAACCGCGCCTCCTCGTACCATTTGTGGTTTCGGGCGTAGTTATAGGCGTCCAGGACGTGTGGCGGCGGCACATAGTCGAAGCCGAAAGTCTGGTAGTAGTTCTGCGGATACTCGTAGTCGTAGGCCGGGTCCGCGAAGAAGCGCAGCGGCTGGTGGTAGCGCACGGCAAAGGCCACCTTCTCCGAGACATAGGGCTCGACAAGCTGCGCGCTCCAATACCCGTGGTCGCAGCGGAGCAGGCTCACGCCAATATCATGCAGCAGACAGGCCATGACCACCTCTTCCGAGGTGCCGCGGCGGCGGGCGAGTGCGGCGCTCTGCAGCATGTGCGAAGCCGGGTTGAAGCGCTTCTCGAAGAAGTCGACCAGGGTGGGCTTCTCCGGCATCGGCGCCAGCCGCTTGACCTTGAGCCCCGTCTCATCGGCGTTGGGCTTCTTGTTGCTGCGGGCATGGATGAACAGATTGCCGATGCCGCGGCGATAACCCCGCGTATCGATCAGCGCATCGAGTTCGGCCACGCTGGGCGATGCCTTGCCAGAAGATTTGGCCTTGATATCGGCCTCCAGCTTGCCGGCCATGAAATGCTCCAGCGCGTCGGCACGCGCCTCATGATCCATGCGCGTCACGGCCTCGGGCCCGCCCAGCGCCGTCACGACCTCGTTATCGGCTACCATGTCCCGTTCCTCCCTCGTCTCAGGGTGACGAACCGCCCGCCTGCGAACCGCTCAAGGTGCAAGCGGCACCGGCGCCATACCCAGCTCCTTCAGCGCCCTGTTGAGATAGCTGTAGTCCACGACCTCATGCAGCGGCGGGTATTGCTCTTTGCTGCCGCTGCGCTCGGCCATGATCTCCTCGTTGGATTGAAAGGCCGAGGGCGGGGCATAGCCCTCGAACGCCACGCGCTTGCCTTCGACGACATCGGCGTAGAAGCGCTTGGCATGGTCCGGCCCCATGGGCGATGCCCCCTCCTTCACCTTGGTCGCGAAGGCCTGGATCACCGCATCCTTGTTCTTCGGGTCCTTCAGCCAATTGCCGGTCTGGATGAAGGTCTTGAGGATGGCGACCAGCGTGTCGCTGTTCCTGGCCGCCCATTGTCTGTTCACCAGCAAAGAGCCCGCGACATATTCCGGGGCCCAATCGGATTGCTGCGCCACTTGGCGAAAGCCCTCGTCGATCAGCTTGTAGGAAAAGGGTGGGAAGCTCGGCACCGCGTCGATCTTGCCGACGCTGAGCGCTGCGGCGCGCGCGCCGCCCGTACCGGTCGAGACCAGCTTGTAATCCGTGCCGACGGTGAAATGGCCGCCGCGCGACATGATGGTCATGCTGGCCTCGGTCGCCGTCGATTGCGGTCCCGGCGAGGCGATGCTCTTGCCCTTCATCTCCGTCAGCGAATTGATGCCTTTGCGCGCGATCAGCACATAGGAGGGCTTGGCCGAGCCGACATAGACCAGCACGACATTCTTCGCGCCCTTCATCCAGGCCTGGATGATGCTGGAGGCGCCGGCGCATTCGGCCATGTCGAGGTCGCCGCCGCTCACCGCCACGGGTGCCTGCGAGACGCTGATCTGTACCTTGGTGAAGCTCACCCCCGGCACTTGCGGCGAATAGGGCGACAGCGTCGGGTCATGCAGCCCGCCGGTGTTGAGGCAGAAGGGCGGGATCTCCGGCGACAGCATGCCCAGGCGGATCGTCGTGTCGGCCCTCACCGTGCCTGCCCCCAATATGCCTGCCGCCATCGCGACCGCCGCTACAGCCCATCTCCTGCTCATTCTTCTTCCTTCTTGCTCGCCGGCTTGTTCGCCAGCTTGTTCACCGGTTATGGCTCGACCGTCTCGGCCTGGAACCCCTTCATCACCTCATGCTCGATCAGGTCCCAGAGCTGGCCGACATAGGTCTGGAATTGCTCGGTCCGCTTGATGCGCAGATTGCGCGGCCGGTCGAGCGCGATCGGCGTGACTGCGCGCACGGAACCGGGCCGGGCCGAGAAGGTGATGACCCGGTCGGACAGGAACACCGCCTCGTCGATCTGATGGGTGATGAACACGATGGTCTTGGCCGTCTCCTGCCAGATGCGGGTCAGCTCGACCTGCATGACCTCGCGGGTCTGGGAATCCAGCGCCGAGAATGGCTCATCCATCAGCAGGATATCCGGTTCGACCGTGAGCGCCCGGGCCAGGTTGACGCGCTGGCGCATACCACCCGACAGCTGATGCGGATAGTAGGCGGCGAAGCCCTTCAGCCCGACCATCTCCAGGTAGCGCTGGGCCCGCTCCACCGCCTGGCGCCGCTTCACGCCCTTGATCTCCAGCCCGTAGAGCGTGTTGTCGAGCACGGTGCGCCAGGGCCAGAGCGAATCCCGCTGGAACACCACCGCCATCTTGGCCGACGGTCCCTTCGGCGCCTCGCCGTCGATCAGCACCCGGCCGGCGCTGGGCCGCATCAGACTGGCCAGGATTCTCAATAGGGTTGTTTTTCCGGAACCACTCGCGCCGATGACAGATATGAACTCGCCGGCCTGGATATCGAAAGATATGTCTTCCAGGACTGAAAGTTCCGCACCGTCCACTGTCGAGTAACGGTGCGAAATAGCCTCGACGCTTAATTTTGCCGGCATTTGCCTACCCTGTGCGCGGTGCCCGCTTATGCTTTTGTCTGAAGCTTGACACCTCGGGTATGGCGCGTCAACATTTCACTCAAGCGATCCGTTGAATTCGAAAAACAGCATAGAGATCGCAAATCGGCATAGCGGGGAGACACGAATTTGGCTCGGCATCCTGGCCCCTATCATGACTGGGTGCGCGATACCCGCATGCCCGATCCACCGCCGCCCGCCGGCAGCTGCGACTGTCAGCTCCACATCTATGCCAATGCGCAGAGATACCCGGCCCGGCCGACCGCACCCTACCAGCCGTTGGATGCGACATTCGACGATGTCCGCCGAGTACATAAGGCGATGAATTTCAGCCGCGGCGTCATCGTGCACAGCGCGATCTACGGCAGCGACCATTCGCTGCTGCTGGATGCGCTGGAGGGGCTGCCGCCCGAGGAGCGCAAGAACTGGCGCGGCACCGCCAATCTCGACGACAGCGTCAGCGACGCCGAGATCGAACGGCTGACCAAGGCCGGCGTCACCGCTGCGCGCATCAACTTCGTCAAATACCTGCATGCGACGCCGGACGGTAAATCGGTCGAGCGCGTCTTCGACCGGCTGCGCGAGATCGGCTGGCACGCCCGCCTGCATGTCGTGGCATCCGATCTGGTCGAGCATCGCCGCTTCCTCGCCGGCATCAAGGACGTGCCGATGATGATCGAGCATATGGGCCACGTCGATTTCGACCAAGGGCTGGAGCAGCCGGCGGCGCAGTTCATCCTGGAGATGCTGCGCCATGAGAATTGGTGGCTGCTGGCCTCCAATGGCAACCGCGATTCCGTGCAGGATGCGATGTGGGACGACGCGCTGCCTTATGGCCGCGCCTTCATCGCCGCCGCCCCCGACCGCACCATCTGGGGTACCGACTGGCCGCATCCGATGTGGCACAAGCGGATGATGAACGACGCCGAAGAGGTCGAGCTGCTCTATCGCTATGTCGACTACGACAAGGACCTCATCCGCAAAATCCTCGTCGACAACCCGGCGAAGCTCTACGGCTTCGAGGGCTGAAGGCGATGACCATCGCCAAATTCTTCTGCTCGGCCCCGGTCCGGATCCTGATCTCCGTGCTTTGCGTCGCGGCGATCTGGCAGGTGCTGGCGGCCTACGTCATCAAGAGCGACCTGGTCTTCGCCTCACTCACCTCGATCTTCGCGCGCATGGCGACGCTGGCGGAGAATGGCCAGCTCTGGACCAATATCCGGGTCAGCGGCGCCGAATTCCTGCTGGGCTACGCCGCGGCCGCGATCTTCGGCATCATACTGGGCGTGGCGCTGGCCTTGAACCGCACCTTCGCGACGCTGGCCGGCCCGTGGATGGGCGCGCTCTACGCCACGCCGATGATCGCGCTGGCGCCGATCTTCGTCGTGCTGATGGGCATCGGGATATATTCCAAGGTCGCGATCATCTTCATCGAGGCGTTCTTCCAGATCGCGGTCAACACCAGCCTGGGCATCCGTTCGACCAGCGCCGATCTGACCGAGGCCGCCCGCGCCTTCGGCGCCAGCCACGCCCAGGTGATCCGCACCGTGCTACTGCCAAACGCGCTACCCTTCATCGTCGCCGGGATGCGCATCGCCGTCGCCCGCGCGCTCGCCGGGGTCCTGATCTCGGAAATCTTCGGTTCGGAAGCCGGCATCGGCAACCTGATCTGGTTCTCGGCCGAGGCCTATGACATGCCCAGCCTGTTCACCGGCGTCTTTGTCCTGGCCGGATCCTCGATCGTGCTGATGAGCCTGCTGGGCACGCTGGAGAAGCGGTTGGCGCCCTGGCGCAAGGATGCGGTGTAAATGATCCGCTGACGGCGCCATCCACAAGGATAGCGCCGCCGGACGAACCGCTTACCGGCTCTTGCGATAATTCAAGTCGGGGTCAAAGGGATGGCCCGGTACGACGGAGGCGCAGATCGCTTCACCTATGTTGTCCGACGTGCCTACGCCAACGGGCTTCAGGCATGGAACATATCTGGTTGGCGCGTAGGCGTTGTCCGGCATCGGGGTTGCCCGTGGATGGGCGATGGCAATGTGCGGGGCAACCAAGAGGGCCAGAGCACAAACGATTGGCATTCTCATCAAGACTCACCGTGAGATTTAAAGTCACGCCGAACATCTGTGATGCGCTTCGAGATTTTCCACCACACGAAGACCGACATCTATCAATAGATAGACCGGAATAAAAAATTTATATCAAGATAAAACGTTTATTTTCAGCGTATTCACATCCGGTTACCTTTGTAAATTTGGCCATTTTTCGATGAACATAGTTGATATGTTTTTACATCAACGATAATTACATACCATTATCTTGGCATCCCCACATCACAGCCATGCATTAATGCTTTCACGCCAGATATAGGATCTTTCCCCAGAGTCATGCCGGACTTGATCCGGACATCCATCTTTCCCCAAAAACGACGGAGTGCCGGGTCAAGCCCGGCCATGACGATCGTTTCAGCCTTAAGACGCGATATCCGCCGTCCGCGGCACCAGTGCCGCCTGGCCGTGGCGCACGCCCTGTTCGTCGATCAATTGCCAGATGGTGGCACCCTCGATCCAGAAGCGCTGGCCGTTCTTGGCGATACGGATGCCCCGATAATCCGCAACGAAGCCCGCGCGGGTCACCTCCTCCAGGAAGCGTTGGCGCTCAGCCCGTTCCGGCGTTTCCGCCGAGAGACGCGAAGGCATACGGGTCAGCTCCTCCCAGCTATAGCCGAAGCGGCGCTGGGCGGCGCGGTTGCCATAGACGAACACCGGGTCGGCGGCCGCGTCATGGGCCAGCACCACGAAGGGTGCCGCGTCATAGAGCCAGCGCGCCGCCTCGCGGGCATCCAGCCCAGCCGGCGTGAGGTCGCGGCCGAGCAGACGGCGGTAGCTGCCGGCCAGCAGGCGGAAGAATTCGGGATCGTCGCGCTTATCCATATCGCTCATGCCAACCCGCTCATGCTTTCGGTAAGCCGGATTTCAGCGCCTCGGCCAAACTGTGCGCGGCACTGCCGGGACGCAGGGGCTTCGGCTGGCTGGCATGGGGCGCCCAGCCGGTCAGCGTCAGCAATTGGAAGCTCGCCCGGATACGCCCGCCAGGCTCGGCGAAGCGCTTGGCATAGATTTCGGCCGCCCGCAACATGATGGCGCGGCTGGTGAAACCCATGCGCCGAAGCTTCACGGCGTTGGTCTCGCCCATGGCGCGCAGGTCGCGGATCAGCGCGAACATGTCGGGATAGGTCACCGTCAGCAACTCGGAATCGACCACCGGCAGGGCGAAGCCCGCGCGCTGCAGCAAGGCCCCGGCATCGCGGACATCGGTGAAAGGCGAGACGCGTGGGCCGGCACCGGAAGAGATTTCGAGATCCGCCTGCATCAGGCTCTCGCGCAGTTCAGCCAGCGTCTCGCCGCCCCAGAGCGTTGCCAGCAGCAACCCGTCGGGCTTGAGGATACGCGCCAATTGCCAGAGCGCGCCGGGCAGATCATTGGTCCAGTGCAGTACCAGATTGGCGATGGCGAGGTCGATGCTGGAAGCAGCGAAGGGCAGCGCCTCCGCATCGCCGACGACAGAGCGGACCCCGCGCACGGCGAAGCCCGGCACCGCATCGAAGGAGATGATGTCCGCCGCATGGCCGCCGGCCGCCAGCATCTGGGCAAGATCGCCGTCGCCGCTGCCGAGGTCGAGCACCAGCGGAAAACGCCGCCGCACCTCGTCCAGCCGGTCGACCAGCCGCTCGCGCGCGGCCCGTTCCAGGAAACGCCCATCCGCGGGCAGGCGCGCCGCCCGCGCCCGATGGGCGCGCACGGCTTTCGGGTCGAAGATGGCAACGGTGTCGGTCATGGTCCGCATAATGGTGATATGATGGCAATTTCGCTAGACTGCCGGTCATGCCGCTGGCCCGCATCTTCCATCCCCTGCCGCATCTCGACCGCTTGAACCGCAGTATTGCCCGGGCGCTGGATGTCTTCCTGCCGCCACGCTGCATCCTGTGCGGCACCCGCGTGCAGGATCACGGCGCCTTGTGTCTTACCTGCTGGAACGGCATCCGCTTTCTG
Source organism: Allostellaceae bacterium (assembly GCA_035491935.1). Classification (GTDB taxonomy): domain Bacteria; phylum Pseudomonadota; class Alphaproteobacteria; order ATCC43930; family CGMCC-115725; genus DATJJW01. The sequence goes on from DATJJW010000123.1 coordinate 23,586, forward strand.
GTGCCGCCGGCCTGCGCGCAATGCGGCCAGCCTTTCCCGTACGATCCGGGGCCGAAGGTGCTGTGCCCCAGCTGCATCGCCGAGCCGCCGCCCTTCGATCGGGCGCGCGCCGCCTTCGCCTATGACGACCATAGCCGCCGGCTGGTCCTGGCGCTCAAGCATGC
>DATJJW010000124.1:0-2602 GCA_035491935.1 Allostellaceae bacterium
TGTGGCGGCGTGAAGGCCTTCGCGAGCGATGCCGCGCCGCTGACGGCGTCGGACTTCATCGGCCGTTGGGTCAGCCAGCTGGCGCCGGCCGCCGCCGCCATCGGCCCCAAGGAGGGACAGGGCGAGGAAGAATATCTGCGCCGGCTGGAATACGCCTCGATCGAGCTGTCGCTGAAGAACCTGATGAGCTTCCCGTTCGTGAAGGCGGCGGTAGAGAAGGGCGAACTGGAACTTCACGGCGCCTTTTTCGGCGTGGCGTCGGGACGACTGCTGGTGCGCGATCCGCGGACGGGCTCGTTCGATCCGGTCGGCGATTAGGCGATTTTCGCCTGCAGGCGGCGCCACAGCAGCGCGCCCATCATGTTGGCCAGCCAGCCATGCGGGTTGGCGCCCATCGCCTTGATCACCATCTGCACCAGCTTGTCGATATGTTTGCGGTGGTAGACGGTCATGCTGGCGGTGCTCGACAGCTTTGAATAAGTCTTGCGCTTGTAAGGCGTTACCAGCTCTTTCTCAGCCGGCACGTTAGCGCAGTAATAGGCATAGGCAAGCTCGTCATCGTCGCTCTCGCGCACCCGGCCGATGGCGATCATCAGCTTCTTCCAGAAGCCCAGGTCGGGCTCGGGCTGGGCGTGCAGGGTGTCGTAGAACAGCTTGTAGTGGCGGTACTCGTCGGCGGCGATGCGGCCGGCGATCTCCTGCAGGACGGGCTCCTCGGCGGCGTCACGAATGGCCGAATAGTACGAACTGGTGCCGGACTCGACCACGCAGCGGGCGATCATCTCCCCGCGGCGCGAGCCGCGCACCGAACCGGCGGCTTCTTCGTCGTGGAAGTGGGCAGGGCTGTAGCCCTTGCGGAAGCGGGCAAAGGCCTCTTCCAGCTTGAAACTCGGGTCCGCCATTTCAGCCCAGCGGCCCAGGGCGCGCCCGTGCTGGGCCTCTTCCTGGCCCCACTGCTCGATATTGGCCAGGGTCTGGGCCCCGGAATCGCGGAACACGCGCTTGAGATAGGTGACGTAGTCGGGGGCGTTGTATTCGACCAAGGCAGCAGCCTTGATTGCAGCCAGCAGGCTGGGATCGACCCGGGCAGGGTCGAACAGTTCCCAATGGACATCATCCATCGTCCAGCCTTGCTTGTAGACAGGCGCAACCGCCATGACCGATTCAGGCTCCCAACCGTCCGTAACGGCTTATAGCAAATAGGGCTCCCACCGCCAAAGGCGGGTTCCCTGCTTCGTCAGCCTACAGACTATCGTTAAAACGCCGCCCGGACGAGTTTCAGATCGTCCACCAATTCGGCCGCCTTCTGGCGCTCCGCGTCCGTCTTGGCGGCGATCTCGTCGTCCTGGGCGTCCTTGATGCGCTGGTCCAGCACCGCCAGGTCCAGCTCGGTCATCGGGATGGCTTCCTCGGCCAGCACGGTGATCTTGGCCGGTCCGACCTCGGCGAAGCCGCCGCGGATGAAATAGCGGTCGTCCTTGCCGTCGCGCATGACGTCGATCATGCCGGCACGGAGCGTCGAGACCAGCGGGCTGTGGCCCGCCATCACGCCCATATAGCCTTCCGTGCCGGGCACGGTGACCATGTCGGCTTCGCAGGACAGCAGCAGCCGCTCCGGCGAGACCAGATCGAAGGCGATCTTCGCGGCCATTACGCGGCCTTGGTGGTTTCGGCGGCCATCTTCGCGGCCTTGGCGGCGACTTCTTCGATCGCGCCGACCATGTAGAAGGCCTGCTCCGGATACTGGTCGCACTCGCCGTCCACGATCGCCTTGAACGAGCGGATGGTGTCGGGCAGCTCGACGAACTTGCCGGGCGAATTGGTGAACTGCTCGGCCACGAAGAAGGGCTGCGACAGGAAGCGCTGGATCTTGCGCGCGCGGGCGACGGTCAGCTTGTCTTCTTCCGACAGCTCGTCCATGCCCAGAATGGCGATGATGTCCTTCAGCGCCTTGTACTGCTGCAGGACTTCCTGCACGCGGCGGGCGACGGCGTAGTGCTCGTCACCGATGACCTGCGGGTCAAGAATACGGCTGGTGGAGTCGAGCGGATCGACGGCCGGGAAGATGCCCAGCGAGGCGATATCGCGCGACAGAACGGTGGTGGCGTCCAAGTGGGCGAACGAGGTCGCGGGCGCCGGGTCGGTCAGGTCGTCGGCAGGCACGTAAATGGCCTGCACCGAGGTGATCGAACCCTTGTTGGTCGAGGTAATGCGTTCCTGCAAATTGCCCATCTCGGTCGCCAGGGTGGGCTGGTAACCCACGGCCGACGGAATACGGCCCAGCAGCGCCGACACTTCCGAGCCGGCCTGGGTGAAGCGGAAGATGTTGTCGATGAAGAGCAGGCAGTCCTTGCCTTCGACGTCGCGGAAATATTCCGCCTGGGCGAGGCCGGTCAGCGCCACGCGAGCGCGCGCACCCGGCGGCTCGTTCATCTGGCCATAGACCAAGGCGCACTTGGAACCGGCGGTCGAACCACCGGCCTTCTTCGGGTCCACGTTCACGTTGGACTCGATCATCTCGTGATACAGGTCGTTGCCTTCGCGGGTACGCTCACCCACGCCCGCCAGAACCGAGTAACCGCCATACGCCTTGGCGATGTTG
>DATJJW010000125.1:0-2805 GCA_035491935.1 Allostellaceae bacterium
GGGCAGGGGCGGGATGGGCAAGGGTTCGACCTCGCTACCACCATCATCCGTATGGTCGTCGATCCTTTCCGCGATTTCACGCGCCGGCGCGGCTGGCTGGTGCTGCTCATCTTCGTCGTGCTGTTCAAGCTGGGCGATGCCATGGCCGGGCACATGGCGCTGCCCTTCTATGTCGAGCTGGGCTTCAGCAAGATCGAGATCGCCAATGTCAGCAAATTGATCGGCGTGGCCGCGGCCATGGTCGGCGTGGCGCTGGGCGGCACCATAGTCTATCGGCTGGGCGTGATGCGCGCGCTCATCCTGTGCGGCGTGCTGCAGATGACGTCGGATCTGCTCTACATCGTCCAGAATTGGGCCGGGCATCAGGTCGGCGTCCTGGCGGTCACCATCTCGGTCGAGAACATCGCTGGCGGCATGGGTTCGGCCGCTTTCGTGGCCTATCTCTCCGGCTTGTGCAGTCGCGCCTATACTGCTACCCAATACGCGCTTCTGTCGGCATTGGCCCTGGTCGGCCGGAACGTCTTCGCGTCGATCAGTGGCTTGCTGGCTCAGGGCCTTGGCTGGCCGGCCTTCTTCGCAGTCGCGACGGCGCTGGCGTTGCCGGGGCTGGCGATGCTGATCTGGATCGGCCGACGCCCGGAATTCGGCACCCCCGCGGTTCCGGAGGGCGCCGGTACGGCCTGAACGCGCTTTTGCTTTTCCTTTCATCCCAAACACGGGTGCTGCATGGACCTCTCCAAGATATCGACCGGTAAGAATCCGCCTCGCGACATCAATGTGGTCGTCGAGATTCCCCAGGGCGGGCCGCCGGTGAAATATGAGCTGGACAAGGATTCGGGGGCGATGTTCGTCGACCGTTTCCTGCATACCTCCATGGTCTACCCGGTCAATTACGGCTTCGTCCCGGGCACGCTCTCGGACGATGGCGATCCGGCGGATGTCATGGTGCTGACCCCGGCGCCGATCATCGCCGGCGTAGTCGTGCGCTGCCGCCCGATCGGCGCGCTGGTCATGGAGGATGAGAGCGGCCAGGATGAGAAGATTCTCGCCGTGCCGGTCGAGAAGCTGCATCCTTATTATGCCGATATCAAATCCCACAGCGATCTGCCCAAGATATTCCTTGAACAAATCGAGCATTTCTTTGTCCATTATAAGGACCTGGAGAAAGGCAAGTGGGTCAAGGTCAAGGGTTGGGTCGGTGTCGATGAGGCGGAGAAGCTGATCGAAGCGGCAATCGCCAACTACAACAAGAAGTGACGTCACGGGCGCTGGTGCGGGGTGGCTTTCCCCGCATCGGGGCCCGAAGCGTCAAAAGGGGAGGAATGGCCGAAACCTTACGAAGCTGTGGCAGCTGCGGCGCCTGCTGCAAGGTTTACGATATTCAAGAGCCCTTCACGAAAGCGGCTGGGGCCTGGTGTTCCCATTGGTCGCGCGATGGCGGCTGCGACATCTATCAAGACCGGCCGGAGGCCTGCCGGCGGTTCAAATGCTCCTGGATCAGGGGACAGGGGGAGGAAGCGGACCGCCCCGACCGTACCAGGGTCGTCATGGATTCGGTGGCGCCGTTCATCAAGGATGCGCCCGACAATGTGCTGCGCATGGCCGAAGTCAGCGTCGGCGCGTTCAAGGGTGCCTATGCCCGGAAGATGACGGCGTTCTTCATGGAGCGGAATTTCTTCGTCCTGCAGGTGCCCCTCGGCGCCAAGCAGCGCATGCTGATCCCGCGCGGTCGGCCCGTGCCGCAGCATATAGTGGACGAACTCACCGCCTCGGGCTTGGAGGTCGTCCACTTCTAGAGAACCGACCTCAGGCCGTTTGGGCCTGAGGTCATCGCGGATCACAGGATCAGTGCGTCGCCTCGTCCAGGGCGTAACCGGCCGAACGGACGGTGCGGATGAGGTCCGTCGTCTCCGGCAGGTTGAGCGCCTTGCGCAGGCGGCGGATATGCACGTCGACGGTGCGCGGCTCGACATAGACGTCGTGGCCCCAAACCGCATCCAGGAGCTGTTCACGCGAGAAGACGCGGCCCGGATGTTCCAGGAAATAGCGCAGCAGGCGATATTCGGTCGGCCCCAGATGGATCGCCTTGCCGGCCCGCGTGATGCGGTGCGCGGCCAGGTCCATGTTGATATCGCCGAAGCTCAACACTTCCGACGAGGTGTCGGGGCGGGCGCGGCGGATCACCGCGCGCAACCGGGCAATCAGCTCGCTCGGGCTGAACGGCTTGGTGATGTAGTCGTCCGCGCCGCTGTTCAGGCCGCGGATCTTGTCGCCTTCCTCGCCGCGCGCCGTCAGCATCAGCACCGGCAGATTGCGGGATGCGGGCAGGCGGCGGATCTGGCGGCAGACCTCGATGCCTGAGACTAGTGGCAGCATCCAGTCGAGCAGCACGGCGTCCGGCTGCCTCTCGGTGATCTGCAACAGCGCTTCCTCGCCGTCGGAGGCTTCGCAAACGTCAAAGCCCTCCTTCTCGAGGTTGTAGCGGAGCATGGTGACCAGCGCCGCCTCGTCCTCAACGATCATGACCAATGGTTTCATTCAGCGGATTCTCCGTTGCCGTCACCTTCGATGACGCCAGTGATGCCTGGCAGCACGATGGCGCTGGAGGTGCGGTCGCGCTTGGGGCGCGTCAGCTTTAGCGGTTTTCCATGGACAAGGAAGTAGATCGCTTCGGCGATATTGGTGACGTGGTCGCCGATGCGCTCGATATTCTTGGCGATGAACAGAAGATGTGTGCCCGCGGTGATCGAGCGCGGATCCTCCATCATGTAAGTCAGAAGTTCGCGGAACAGGCCGGTATAGACG
>DATJJW010000126.1:0-15210 GCA_035491935.1 Allostellaceae bacterium
AAACGGTGCAGAACATCATGGCGTTGCGCTTCGGCAACGGGATGTTCGAGCCGATCTGGAATAGAGACCGTGTCGACCATGTGCAGATCACGGTATCGGAGACGGTCGGCGTCGAGCGACGAGGAAAGTTCTACGAGGCAACCGGCGCGCTGCGCGATATGGTCCCGAACCATGTCTTCGCCTTGGTCTCGATGCTCGCGATGGAACCACCGTCAGGTTTCGATGCCATCTCAATCCGCAACAAGAAGGCCGAGGTCTTCGCCGCCATGCATCCGGTGACGCTGGACGACGTCGTGCGCGGCCAGTACGGCGCCGGCAAGCTGGACGGCCAGGACGTGGCGGCTTATCGCAACGAGCCCGATGTCGATCCGGATTCGACGACCGAGACCTTTGTCGCCATGCGGCTGCATATCGACAATTGGCGTTGGGCCGGCGTGCCCTTCTACCTGCGTACCGGCAAGCGGATGTCGAAACGCTGGACCGAGATCGCCATCCGCTTCAAGGACGCGCCCTATTCGCTGTTCCGCAACACGCCGGTCGAAAGCTTCGGCGCCAATTGGCTGATCATCCAGGTGCAGCCGGACGAAGGCATCCGGCTACGCTTCAACGCCAAGGAACCGGGCACGGCGATGCAGCTCGACAGCGTTGCCATGGATTTCAAATACAGCGACTGGTTCAAGCAGGAGCCGGCGATCGGCTACGAAACGTTGATCTATGACTGCCTGATCGGCGATGCCACGCTGTTCCAGCGCGCCGACCAGGTCGAGGGCGCCTGGGAGGTGGTGCAGCCGGCGCTGGACGCCTGGGCGGCCGAGCGCCCGGTCGATTTTCCCAACTACAAGGCCGGTAGTGACGGGCCCGAGGCGGCCGACCGGCTGTTGCTGAAGGACGGCCGCGAATGGCGGCCGGTTGGCGGCTATGCCCAGAAGTGACAAATCCCGAAGTGAACGGTCGGGCCGGCGGATCGAGCTGCTGCTGGCCGATGTCGACGGCACGCTGGTCACCCATGAGAAGGTGTTGACCGAGCGGGCGGTGCACGCCGTCTATGGGTTGCACAAGGCGGGGATACGCTTCGCCATCACCAGCGGCCGGCCGCCGCGCGGCATGGCGCATTTGATCCAGCCGCTGGCCCTGACCACGCCGATCGCCGCCTTCAATGGCGGGCAGATGGTCGACTCCCAACTCAACATCATCGAGGCGCGGACGCTGGCCGAGGATCTGGCGCGCCAGACCCTGGAGGTGCTGGCCTTCCACAACGTCGATGCCTGGGTCTATGCCGGCGAGGATTGGCTGATCCGCGACCCGGACGCCCCCCATGTCGCGCGTGAGGCCAGTACGGTGCATTTCGACGCCAAGGTCGTGAAGGGCTTCGAGGATCGGCTGGGCGAGGTGGTTAAGATCGTCGGTGTCAGCGATGATCATGACCTGCTGGCGCGCTGCGAGAAGGATATGCAGCGGCAGTTGCACGGGCGCGCCACCGCCGCGCGCTCCCAACCCTATTACCTCGACGTCACCCACAAAGAGGCCAACAAGGGTGCCGTGGTCGATTACCTGGCCCATAGGCTGCATCTCAGGCCAGAGGCCATCGCGACGATCGGCGACCAGCCGAACGACCTCACCATGTTCCGGCGCGGCGGCTTTTCGATCGCCATGGGCAACGCGCCGGACGAGGTGAAGGAACAAGCGGACGCCGTGACGGCTTCTTGCGATGAGGAAGGTTTCGCCAAGGCGGTCGAAACCCATCTCCTGGAGCAGGTGAGATGATGCATTCCCATGTCGAGGTATTAGCCGACGCCAAGGCGTTGGCGGAATATGCCGCCAAATGGCTGGTCGAGATCGCACGTCAAACTAGGGGCATCTGCCGCATTGCGCTCTCCGGCGGCTCCACGCCCAAGGCGATGTACGCGCTGCTGGCGGCCGAGCCGCTGCGCTCGCGCATGCCCTGGGATCGTCTGGAACTATTCTGGGGCGACGAGCGCTTCGTGCCGCCCGACGACCAGGACAGCAACTACCACATGGCGTATGAGGCGCTTTTGGCCCATGTGCCGATCGATGCCGGCCGCATCCATCGCATGCCGACCGACGGCACGCCCGACGATGCCGCCCGGCGCTATGAGGCGCTGCTGAAACAGATCTATGGCGCCGATAGGCCTGATCCGGGGCGGCCCTTCTTCGACGCCCAACTGCTGGGCATGGGGGGCGACGGCCATACCGCCTCGCTGCTGCCGGGTGAACCGCAGCTGGACGAACGGGTGCGTTGGGTCGTGCCGGTGACCAAAGGCCGGCCGGAAGCACGGCTGAGCCTGACCTTTCCGCTGATCGACAGCAGTCGTCACGTGGTCTTCCTCCTCAGCGGTTCGGAGAAGGCGGCGCCCTTTGCCCGTATCCGCGCCGGCGACACCGAATTGCCGGCGGCAAAGGTCAACCCGGTGGGCGAACTCCACTGGTTTGTCGATCGGGCCGCCTTCGGTTCGTAAAGGCCTCCCCTTAAAAACAGAGGATCAAAACTCTATGGCCAGCCTGATCGAAGACTACGCCATGATCGGTGATTGCAGGACTGCGGCGCTTATCGGCAAGGATGGGTCGCTCGACTGGTTGTGCTTGCCGCGCTTCGATTCGGCGTCCTGCTTCACCGCGTTGTTGGGCGATGACGACAATGGGCGCTGGCGCATCGCGCCCCGGGACGAGGTCAAGAAGGTCAGCCGCAGCTATGTCGATGGCAGTCTGATACTGCGCACGCGGTTCGAGACCGAAACCGGCACGATCGAGGTCGTCGATTTCATGCCGGTCGGCATGGATAACAGCCATGTCGTGCGGCTGGTCAAGGGCGTGTCCGGCACCGTGCCGATGCAGCTCGACCTGGTCGTGCGCTTCGATTACGGCGTCTCGGTGCCTTGGGTCAGCCAGATCGATGACCACACGCTCTCGATCGTCGCCGGCGACGACATGCTGGTCCTGCGCACGCCGGTGAACCTCACGGGCGAGGATATGCGCACCGTCGCCGAGTTCATTGTCCTCGAAGGCGAGACCGTGCCTTTCGTATTGAGCTATGGCGCCTCGCACCTGCCGCCGCCGTCGCCAATCGACATCGATACGGTCTCGCATCGGACCAAGGCGTTCTGGGCCGGCTGGTCGGGACGCTGCGCCGATGTCGGACGCTGGACCGAGCTGGTCAAGCGTTCGCTGGTCACGCTGAAGGGCCTGACCTACGAGCCGACCGGCGGCATCGTCGCGGCGCTGACCACCTCGCTGCCGGAACAGGTCGGTGGCCCGCGCAACTGGGATTATCGCTATTGCTGGCTGCGCGATGCCACATTCACCCTGCTGGCCTTCCTCAATGCCGGCTACGAGGAGGAGGCGCATCTCTGGCGCGACTGGCTGCTGCGTGCGGTCGCCGGCAGCCCGGCGCAGATCCAGATCATGTACGGTGTCGGCGGCGAGCGGCGGCTCGACGAATGGGTGGTGCCCTGGCTCAAGGGCTACGAGAATTCGCGGCCGGTGCGTGTCGGCAATGCTGCGGCCGGCCAGCTCCAGCTCGACATCTATGGCGAGCTGGCCGACGCGCTCTCGACCGCCGGGCGTGGCGGCCTGCCACCGGTGCCGCGCGGCAGTGAGCTGCGCAAGGTGCTGCTGGAGCATCTGGAAGAAATCTGGGAGCAGCCGGACGAAGGCATCTGGGAGATCCGCGGACCGGCGCAGAACTTCGTCCATTCCAAGGTCATGGCCTGGGTTGCCTTCGACCGGGCGGCCAAGAGCGAGCATCTGGGCGCGGACGAGGTTAAGCGTGAGCATTACCGGGCCATCGCCGATCGTATCCAGGCCAGCGTCTGCGAGCATGGCATCGATCCCGAGCGGCAATGCTTCACCCAGGCCTATGGCGTCGACCATATGGATGCGAGCCTGCTGCTGCTCGCCATCGTAGGCTTCCTGCCGGCGGATGACCCGCGCATCCGCAACACCGTGGCAGAGATCGAGAAGCGGCTTCTCGTCAACGGCATCGTGCTCCGCTATGAGACGGATAGCGGTATCGACGGGCTGCCGCCGGGTGAAGGCGCCTTCCTCGCCTGCAGCTTCTGGCTGGTCGACAATTACGTGCTGCAGGGGCGGCTGGAGGAGGCGGAGGCCCTGTTCGAGCGGCTGGCCGGTCTCGTCAACGACGTCGGGTTGTTCGCTGAGGAATATGATCCCGCGGAGAAACGCCACCTCGGCAATTTCCCCCAGGCCTTCAGCCATGTCGCGCTGGTCAATTCCGCCTTTGCGCTGCATCGCGTGGGGCAACGGCGCGATCCCATCGAAGGGCTGCCGGGGCATGTCAGCCGGCATACTTGAGCAGGGACCTGCCGTCTTTCGGTAAAGTGTTACCGGAAGGTTAGGAATGGGGCAGGTTTGCGACTTTTTAACCTCCATGTGTTTGTGTAGAAGGAGATTTCGCTACAGCGACGCTACGGTTGGTGGTCCTATGTCGGCTCTATCGTGATGTTACATGGCCTCGCGATGCCGAGCTTCTTCAGCGCGGTCACCCAGCCGCCTCGTCCAAAGATAGGTCGAACGATGCGCTTCTTTTCAAGCGGTCCGGGCTTGCGCGGATTGTTGATCGCCGCTTTCGTGATTTTGGCGATCATCGTCATCGGATCGATCGTTCTCCTGCAGCGCACGCGCGATTATTCTGATCTGGTCATCCATAGCCAGGCGGTCGCCAATCGGGTCGCCGCCATCGACTCGCTGGTCCGGCAGGCGGAATCGGGGCAGCGCGGGTTCCTCCTGACCCAGGACCACCAATACCTCGCGCCCTATGGCCGCTCCGTTGCCCAATTGCCCGTGGCGATCGCGCAGCTGCACAGCCTGCTGGGCGACGATCCGCAACGCCAGGCGATGTTGACCCAGCTGCAGAAGATGGTCGATGCCAAGATGGCGGAGCTGAAATCGACCGTCGAAGCCCAGCGGTCGGGCGACCACGGCAAGGCGTTCCGGATCGTCGATACCGATGTCGGCTTCAAGCTCATGACCGACATCGATCAGCAGACCCGGGCCATGCTCGATTCGATCGGCGCCGAGCTGACCAAGCGGACGGATGCCGCGCGCGCCTCGGGCGTCTGGGCCGTGCTGCTCGACGTGGTGGCGGCCCTGATGCTGGCCGGCGTGGCACTGCTCTCGATCGCGACCGTGAGCCGCTTCATCGCGGCGCTGCATGGCGCCCGGCGCGAGCTGGAGGCGACCAACGAAAATCTGGAGATGCTGGTTGCCGACCGAACCTCGGAGCTGCGCAACGCCAATGAGGAGCTGCAGCGCTACGCCTATATCGTCAGCCACGATCTGCGCTCGCCGCTCGTCAACATCATGGGTTTTACCAGCGAGCTGGAGGCGGTGCGCGGCGACATCCATGAGCGCATCGCCCGCGACAATTCGCTCGACGCCGAGGCCTACAAGCCGATCGACAAGGACCTGGCCGAATCCATCGGCTTCATCAAGAGCTCGACCAGCAAGATGGATCGGCTGATCTCGGCCATTCTGAAGCTGGCGCGCGAAGGCCGGCGCCGCTTCGTCGGCGAACGGCTCAGCATGCAGGAGTTGGTCGGCTCCATCGTCGATAGCGTCGCCCATCGCGCGCACGAAGCCGGGACCAGGATCACGATCGGGATGCTGCCGCCGTTGACCAGCGACCGTACGGCCGTCGAACAGGTATTCAGCAATTTGATCGACAATGCTGTAAAGTATCTGGATCCGGCCCGCCCCGGTGAGGTTAACATCACCGGCCGGGAGATCGGATCGATGGTGGTCTATGAGGTGCGCGACAACGGTCGCGGCATCGATCCGAGAGACCATCAACGCATTTTCGAGCTGTTCCGGCGCTCGGGCGCACAGGACGTGGCGGGTGAAGGCATCGGCCTTGCCCATGTCCGTGCCTCCGTCCGATCGCTGGGTGGCACGATCGCCCTTGAATCGGGATTGGGCCAGGGCGCCCTGTTCCGTTTGACATTCCCCAAGAAATGGACCGAGCCCGAGGAGCAAGGCGTATGAATGCATCCGCACCCGTCGTCATCGTCATGATCGAGGATGACCTCGGTCATGCCACCCTGATCGAGAAAAACATCCGCCGTGCCGGCGTCAACAACGAGATCGTGGGCTTCGACAACGGCACCGCGGCGATGAACTACCTGCTCGGTCCCGACGGTACCGGCGCCATCCACGCCAATAAGCCCTTCCTGGTGCTGCTCGACCTCAACCTGCCGGATACGACCGGCGTCGACATCCTGACGCGCATCAAGAAGAACGAGCATCTGCAGCGCGCGCCGGTGGTGATCCTGACCACGACCGACGACAAGCGCGAGATCGAGCGCTGCTACGAGCAGGGCTGCAACGTCTACATCACCAAGCCGGTGAACTATGAGAGCTTCGCGGCGGCGATCCGCCAGCTGGGCTTGTTCCTGTCGGTCATCCAGGTGCCCGAGACCCGCTAAGCCGTCCCCAAACCCCCGCGAGCCCTGCCGGAAAATCGATGCCCCCAACCCAACGGCATATCCTCTATATCGAGGACGATGCGGCTCTCGCCCGGCTGGTCGAGAAGGATCTCGGGCGCCGCGGGCATGTCGTGCATGCCGTGATGAACGGCGCGGACGGGCTGCAGGCGTTGTCCCAGGGCAATTTCGATGCGGTGGCGCTCGACCACCATCTGCCTGGCGAGGAAGGCCTCGACATCCTGCCGAAGATCCTGGCGCTGCCGGATGCGCCGCCGGTGGTCTATGTCACCGGCGCCGATGACGGGCAGACGGCGGTCGCGGCACTGAAGCGCGGAGCCGCCGATTATGTGATCAAGCAGCCGATCGGCGGCGGTTTCTTCGAGCTGTTGTACTCGGCGCTCGACGCCGCGATCGAGCAGACGGAGCTGCGACGTGCCAAGCTGCGTACCGAGGCGGCGCTGCGCGAGAACGAGCGGCGCCTGCTGCTGGCGCTCGAGGCCGGTGCGCTCGGCACCTGGGAATACGATCCGGTCAGACGGCTGCTTTATGGCAATGAACGCTTTTGGCGGCAGTTGGGCCGTGCGCCGGTGACCCAGGGCGTCATGCTCGATGTCGTGCTGGACATGGTGCATCTGGAGGACCGCATCGGCTTCGAGCTGGCGCTGGCGGCACAGGGGACGCCGATCGCCGAATGCCGGGTGTTGAAGCCGGACGGCATTGTCGATTGGGTGGAGCTGCGCGGCCAGGCCTCGCCCGGTGGCCGGCGCATCGCCGGCATCAGCCAGGACATCTCGTTGCGCAAGACGGCGGAGGAGGAGCAGGCGCGCTTCACCGAATTGCTGGAACGGCGCGTGGCCGAGGAGATGGGGGCCCGGCAACTGGTCCAGGCCGAGTTGCTGCAGGCGCAGAAGATGGAGGCGGTCGGCCAGCTGACCGGCGGTGTCGCCCACGACTTCAACAACCTGCTGACCGTGGTCATGGGCAATCTGGAGCTGATCCAGCTCCGCTCCAAGGAGGAATCGGTCGGGCGCGCCATCACGGGCGCCATGCAGGCGGTCGACCGCGCGGCGAATCTGACCCGGCAATTGCTGGCCTTCTCACGCAAGCAGCACCTGACCGTGCAGCCGGTCAACGTCAATAGCCTGATCGAGAAGATGGACGATCTGCTGGCCCGCACCATCGGGCCGCTGGTCCATATCCGCCGGGTGCTGGCCAATGATCCATGGCATGCCGTCGCCGATCCCAGCCAGTTGGAGCTGGCGATCCTCAACCTCGCGATCAACGGCCGCGATGCCATGCCGGTCGGCGGCCAGCTGCAGATCCTGACCGCCGATATCGGCCCCGAGCATCCCTTGCGTCCGGCGGAATTGGGCAGTGAAGGCGATTTTGTCATGGTTGCCGTCGCCGATACCGGCATTGGCATGCCCGAGGAGGTACGCACCAAGGTCTTCGAGCCGTTCTTCACGACCAAGGATGTCGGCAGGGGCTCCGGCCTCGGCCTGTCCATGGTCTATGGCTTCGCCAAGCAATCGGGTGGCGCCGTGACGGTGGAGAGCGAGGTCGGGCGAGGTACGGCGGTGCGCATCTTCCTGCCGCGCGCCACCAGCGTCGCCCAGGGCGCGGCCGAGGAGATCGAGGTCGAGCCCGTGGAACTGCCGGTGGTGCAGGGGCGGCACATCCTGATCGTCGATGACGACGCGGCGGTGCGTGAGCTTACCAATAACGCATTGCGCGGCGCCGGCTATGAGGTGAGCGAGGCGGCGGACGGTCAGGCGGCACTCATGATGATCGGCCAGATGGCGACGGCTCAACCGGGCGCCCGCGAGGTCGATCTGCTGATCGCCGATTACGCCATGCCGGTGATGAACGGGCTGGAGACGGTGATGCGCGCCAGGACGCTGCTGCCGGCGCTCAAGGTGATTTTCGTCACCGGCTATGTCGATGCCGATGCGCTGGATGCGCTGCCGCGCGGCGATATCGTGCTGCGTAAGCCCTTCAAGCTCAGCGACCTGCTGCAGACCGTGGCCGCGCGTCTTGCCGAAGGCGTGCAGCCGCAGCGGCGCGACAACGTCATCCCCATGACCGGCGCCCGTAAGGGCTGAGGTTTTACCGTCCGGCTTTTGGCGGGCTGCCTCTCTTCGCCGTTGCCGGCCCCGGCTTTGCTGTCGCCGTCTTTGCTGTCGCCGTCTTCGCGGCGGCTGTCTTTGCCGCCGCCGTCTTTTTCGTTGCGATCTTACCCGGCGTCGAAGCCGCGGACTTCTGCGTCTGGGGCACGGCCTTCTTCGCCGTTGCCGGCTTCTTTGCCGCCGCCGGCTTTGGGGGCGCCGGTTTCTTGGTCGTTGCCGGCTTCTTCGCCGCCGGCGACTCCCCTACCCATAGCCGGGCTCCACCAGTGATGCCGGCATCGTTGGAGATCACGGTGGTGTTCGGCGGCAGTTCGACGGCGACGTGACGCGCATTGCCGCCGCCGACATAGAGCCGGTCCTGGTGCAGCAGCTCGTGGAGATAGCCCAGCACTTTCGCCACGCGCTTGTTCCAGCGCTTCTTGCCGATCTTCTTCAGGGCCTCGTCGCCGATATAGTCGTTATAGGTCTTGCGGCCCTGTACCGGGTGATGGGCCAGTTCCATATGCGGCATGATCTCGCCGTCGCGGAACAGTCCGGTGCCGGCGCCGGTGCCCAGCGTCAGCACCAGCTCCAGCCCTTTGCCCGAGATCACCGGCAGGCCCTGCATCTCGGCATCGTTGATCATCTTGGCGGGATGGCCGCCCAGCCGGTTCGACAATACGTCGGCGAGCGCGAAACCCACCCATTGCCCCGTGTCGAAATGCGGCGCAGTCAGCACCTTGTTGTCGCGCACCACGCCGGGAAAGCCGATCGCGATGCGGTTGAAGCTTGATAGCGGCGTCACCAGTCTTACCAGGCTGTCGACCATGACCTCGGGGCTGCAAGGATGGGGTGTGTCCATGCGCACGCGGTCGACCAGCATCTTGCCGCTCCGGTCGAGCACCGAGGCCTTCAGGCCGGTGCCGCCGATGTCGATGGCGAGGATACGGATATCCATGGGCTGCCTTTCGTTGGCTATTGCTCGTCGGAAGCTTGCCGCGAGGGACGGACGGGCATGATGCCGGTGGGGTTGTCAAACAGTCGAAAGGTGCCTTCGGTTCCGGCCCGCATGCTTCCAGAGTACGGCATTAATAATTTTTCCACCAGGAAGGGAACCAAAGGCCGGCAAGCCTGTTGAAGCCACGCCTGTCCATTTCGCCTGGGGCCTTCGGGTGCCCTTGTGTCATGGCGGGGACTACGACTGCAAAGGGGCAAGTATATGCAGGTCATTCAGGGCGCAGCCGCAGCGACCTTCCCGGCTTTCCCGACCGTCTCCATCGACGCGCTAATGAAAGGGCCGCCGCCGCGGCCGGTCGAGGATGAGGCGCCCAAGCGCGGTATCGACGCGGAGGAAATGCACCAGGGTATTCTGGAGGCATTGCCGCATCTCAGAGCATTCGCCCATCTGCTGGCGCGCGATCGCACCCTGGCCGAGGATCTGGTGCAGGACACTATCGTCCGGGCGCTGACCTGCCGGCACCAATTCGCTCCCGGTACCAATCTGCGCGGCTGGCTGACCGTCATCCTGCGCAACCGCTATTTCAACGAGCTGCGCCGCCGGTCGCGCAAGGCCGAGAGCCATGTCGAGTTCGACTGGGGTGTCGGCTGCGTCGAAGGCGGCCAGGAGGAGCAGCTCAAGATCCGCGACTTCAAGCGCGCCTTCGCGGCGTTGCCTGACACGCAGCGCGAGGCGCTGTTGCTCGTGGGTGCCAGCGGCCTGTCCTATGACGAGGCGGCGGCGATCATCGACTGCCCGGTCGGCACCATCAAAAGCCGCGTCTCCCGCGCCCGCCTGTTCCTTGAGAAGGCGCTTGAGGGCAAGACCGCGGCGCCGGGCACGACGTTGCTCTCGGTTCAGGGCGCCTGAGCGGCGTGTCCGGGCCGAGCGACCCCGCACCTTAATTTCGCGAAGCCGGCCGGATGGCCGGCCACATGTTGGCCGGTCGCGAGCTGGGAGGAAGAGGATGAACCGCAAAGGCGTCGTGCAGACGAAGCTCGCGGCCTTGGCCATGGCCGTCATCGGCCTCGGCTGTCTCGGCATAGGTATGCCGGTCCCAGCCTTGGCGCAGACTCCGCAAGCGCCGCAGACCGATCCGAAGCATGCGCCGGCCGAGAAGATCGAGCCCTGCCCGGATCAGCATGCGGGCTCGCTCAGCTGCGACGGCAAATCCAGGACACAAACGCCGCCCACCGTGAAAAAGGCACCGCCTAAGCATCGGGTGCAGCAAAACTCGCCACAACATACGCCACCCCGGCACACATCGCCGGGACATGCCGCCACCAAGCCGTCCAACGGCAATCTCAGCAAGGAATTGCAGCAGTCCCACGGTGCCATCAAACCGCCCGGCACGGTCGATCCCGGCATGGTCGCGACGCCGCCTCGCCATGGCGGCGACCAGAACATGCCGGTGATTCCGCCGCCCGGTACGCCTGGCGGCAATCCGCACGTTGTCCCGCAATAACAACCGCAAACGAGAAAGGGGAAGGTCAGATGGCGTCCAAGATCGAGGAAACTCGGCGCCTGGCCTATGAGATCTGGCTGGCCGAAGGCTGTCCGCATGGCCGAGACGAGGTGCATTGGCGTGAGGCGGAGAAGCGTCTCGCCAGCCATGCCCGTGCGTCGGGCCCGGCACGTGGGCCGGCCAAGGCATCCTCGCGGACCAGGGCATCGACCGCCAAGCCGGCTTCCGCCAAATCTGTCACCGTCAAGCCTGTCCCCATCAAGGCGGCCGGGGCCAAATCCGCCACCACCCGAGCCTCCACCTCGGAGCGCGCCGGCGGGGCCAAGGTGAAGTCGGCCGCAGCGAAGTCCATCAAGCCGAAGACAGCCAGGTCCAAATCCGAAGGCAAGGCCTGAGGCGTTCTGGATCGGCGCCGGACTCGGAGCCCGAGCGCTGATCTGCTAAAGTTCGAACAGAGGCACCGGCTTCAAGGTGCCCACCCCGTGTTTGCGTATCGCCGAGGACCTGACGATGGAGAATGCCGAACCCATTCGCGTGCTGATCGTCGAAGACGAGATCGCCGTCTCGATGGTCATGGAGGATATGTTGATCGATGCCGGCTGCATCGTGGTCGGTTCGGCCGACCGCATCGAGACGGCGCTGGCCATCGCCGAGACCGAGACGATCGATGTCGCCTTGCTCGACGTCAATCTCGCCGGCAAGGCGATCCAGCCGGTGGCCGACACGCTGTCGCGGCGCGAAGTACCCTTCGTCTTCACCACCGGCTATGGCGATGCCAGCCAGGTCACCGGCCATAGCAGCCGGCCGGTCCTACGCAAGCCCTTCACCCATCGCCAGCTCTGCGACATCGTCTTGAGCAATTGCAGCCGGAAGATCGCCTCCTAAGCTCTCAGGCGCAGCCTCTCCCGCCACGGAACCTCCCGGCGCCCTGGCCGGTTTACTTTCCGGTGACGTTTGATCACAGGACTGCACAGGAGAGTGAGAATGGCTGCTTCCGCCGCGAAAATCGCCCGTCTGACGTTTTGCCTGGCCGTACTGGCCGGCATGACCGTCTCGCTTGGCGCCTGCAACACGACCGAAGGCTTCGGCAAGGACGTGCAGAACACCGGATCGAGCATCAAGCACTCCGCCCAGGACAATAAACCGCAATAAGTAGATGCGGCCGGGGCCCGGGAAGCATCTTCCCAGGCCCCGGCTTGCAAATGGCTTAGAAGGCTTCAGGCCTTGCGGGCGATCGGCGTGTCGTCGTTGTCGCCGCTCAGGCCGAGCAGGGCGAGCGCTTCGGGGCTGGCGATTTCCTCGCCCTCAAGCATCGTCTGCAATTGCAGACGGGCGCGCGAGACGCGGCTCTTCATCGTGCCGACGGCGCAGCCGGAGATGTTCGCCGCCTCCTCATAGGAAAAGCCGCTGGCGCCGACCAGGAGCAGGGCTTCGCGCTGCGATGGCGGCAGCTTCTCGAAAGCCTGCATGAAATCCCGGACCTCCAGCTTTTCTTCCTGCCCGCCGCTGGTCGCGGTGTCGATGTTGACCGCCTCGGAACTGGTTTCCGAGCGGCGCGAACGCCGGCGCATCTCGTTGAAATAGCGATTGCGCAGGATGATGATCAGCCAGCCGCGGAAATTCGTGCCCGGCTTGAACTGATGGTGATAGGTCAGCGCACGGAGCACCGTATCCTGCACCAGATCCTCGGCAAGTGTCCGGTCCCGCGCCAACAGGTGCGCGAAGGCGCGCAGATGGGGCAGGCAGGCGAGGATATCGTCATGAAGCTGCTGATTGGACACGCTCATGCCAGATCTTTCCAGGCCAGGTCTTTCGGCGGACGGGGTGGCCAGTTCGTCTCGATGCGACATCTCGCTACGCGATTCTCCACTGACTGACGTTGGTCGTCCGTGCCGGTATTCAAGGACTGATACGATATTGATTGGCGCAGGTTCCGCCTCGTTATGAGGAAATCTTGTCGTGGCCGTGGTCGAGGCTCGATAACGTGCGGGCCTAGGCGACCGCCTGCGTTGTCGGCGTAGTCATGGGGCGTGGCACCGATGTCGCCACCGGCGTACCGACGGCGCAGGCGGTGGCGCCTCGGCCACGCAGCCACGGATCGGGCAACGACTGGTTGGTGTTGGTATGCAAAGTCAGCCGGGTGCCGGCCATGGCTTCGCGCTGCTTGATACGGCGTTCGGCTTCCGTCCAATGCTCTTGCGCGCACCCTTCTGGGCATCCTGCCTCCAGCCACAATTGATAGGCCAATGCCTTTGTCGCCTGGAACCTTGTGCTACCCATGGTGGCCTCCCGCCCTGACGTCTTTCCAGCACCGATCGTACAGCGCCAACCGCGTCTATTAACAAACCATTTACCAGCCAAAAGGTTCCAATGTCCCATGGATTCGCCAGGCGGCGGCGGGCCGCCCGGCGAGTCTCGTCATATGCGGCCGGTCAACAGCAGGACGATCACGATGATCAGCAAGATGCCGCCGATGCCGCTTGGATAATATCCCCAGCCGGCGCTGTAGGGCCATGCGGGGAAGGCGCCGATTAACAATAGTATCAAGATAATGATAAGTATTGTGCCGAGCATTGTTGCCTCCTGTTTTCAGGTTGACGACATGTCGTCGGTAAATTCAACGTGAAGCAGAGGAAAAAGGTTCCGCTGTCTTGGCGGGGTGTCGGCGAGTTCTCGTCTACAGCCGAGATTCTTTGCGAATGAAAACGGCCGGCATCCTAAGATACCGGCCGTTTTTTCCTGAAGAGAGAGTGCAGGTGACGGTCAGTGCGTGGCGCCGTGGCGCGTCAGGTGCGAATTCTGCTCGAAGAACAGCGCTTGGCTGATCACCGCCTTCACGGTCTCGACCCGGAAAGGCTTGGTGATGAGGAAAGCGGGTTCGGGCGCGGCTCCCGTCAGCAATTGCTCAGGGTAAGCGGTGATGAAGATCACCGGCACCTCGAAGCCCGACAGGATGTCATTGACCGCATTGAGGCCGGAGCTGTTATCGGCAAGCTGCAGGTCGGCCAACACCAGGCCCGGCGGCTCCTCGGCGACCGCGGCCAACGCTTCCGCATGGGTACGGGCGATGTCGATGACCCGATGCCCCAGATCCTTGACCAAGGCAGCCAGGTCCATGCCGATGATCGGCTCGTCCTCGATGATGAGGACATCGGTGGCAATCTGGTCGGCGATCTCCTTGCCCGCGACGTCGAGCAGCTCGGCCGCTTCCTCGGGGCTGCAGCTGAGCGTGACGGCGATGTGCTCGCGGGAGAAGCCTTCGACCGATTGCAACAGGAAGGCGATGCGCGGCATCGGCGTCAGCGCTTCCAGATTGCGCGTGCCGGCCCGTTCCAGCGGGTTGGCGGCGGCCTCGACGCTGTTGTTCACCGGCACCGAGCTCCACAGGCTGAGGAAGACGCGGTAGAGGGCGACGCGTGGCGGCAGGCTGCGGTCGATGATGTCCGGGTCGGCAGCAATGGCCTCCAGCGTCTCCATGACGTAGGCGTCGCCACCGGCTTGCGTTCCAGTCAGCGACCGGGCGAAACGCCGAAGATAGGGAAGTTCGGGGGCCAGGGCTTTTGAAATCGACATTTTCTTTCTTGCGTCAATATTGGGTCGGCTGGCCTCGTCACCGGCGCGACCTGGGGGTCGGATGAAAGACTTCATTTTAACGCTTCGTTGCAAATCTCCCATTACATTGAGACCACGGGACGGCTGCGCAAGGAAGAATCTTTTTATGCGCTTCCGGAACCCCGTAGTGGATCACGTGTTATCAAGAAGTTTCGGCCATATCACTGTCGGGCGGGCCCCGTCGGATAGCATGATCGGCCTGGGGGGCGTGCCAGCGGGGAGTGGTCCGGACGGCAGTCCACTCGGAATGTGCAAGCCGATGAGGCTTGGAGTGAATGATGAGTGATGATGATGTGCCCGCTCGGAAATCTCGCTCGGCCGACCCAGGTGCCACCTGTGAAAAGGGGGCTGCCGTGATGAAGGGTGATGATGTCTTGAAGGAACCGGCCGTCGTCAAGAACACCGCCAAACTGGACAAGGGCAGGAGTCCAGGCCGCACGCAGCTTGACCCTGCGGCGCAGGCGCATATCGGCAAGCAGCTCAAGGCAATCTATGACGGTGTGGTCAACCAGCCGGTGCCTGAGCGCTTCCTCGATCTCCTGCAGCAGATCGATGCCGCGCCACGCAGGCCGC
>DATJJW010000127.1:0-5056 GCA_035491935.1 Allostellaceae bacterium
TCGCCGCCACTGGCTCGTCGCCCGTCCGGCCCTCCATCACCAGCGGCACCCATTCGGCGACCTTTCGCCGGTCATCGGTATATTCCATGCCGTGATAGCAGTGATGGGCCGTCATTGCCTCGAACCTTTTCTTCAGGAACGAAACATTGGCGGGGCCCTGCACGAAACTCATATGCGGCACGGGATGGATGAAGGAGCGCGGATCGGCGATGGCGCCCTTGCCCACCAGATAGGACCAGAGCTGGCGCGACAGGTCGAACTCGACATTGACTTCCAGCGCTTTGGAAATATCGACGCTGCCGTCGGGCCGCTGCGGGGTGTAATTCAGCTCGCAATTGGCGGCATGGCCCGTGCCGGCGTTGTTCCACGCCTGCGAGCTTTCGAGCCCGCAATCCTCCAAGGCTTCAAACATGGTGATGGTGAGCGATGGCTCCATCTCCTTCAGCAAGACCCCCAGGGTGGCGCTCATGATGCCCGCGCCAATCAGGATGGCATCCGATTCGGTGGTCAAATTTGCTTGCATGGGATTTCCCTATGTCGAGGAGGCCCGGGCGCTTCGGTCCTCACGGACTCCGGATCACGACCGGACATCCCCCGGCCTGTTGGCGCGAAACGGCACCGTCGCCTCGGGTTGAAGCACCACATAGACGCGGCGCCAGGGCTGATCGTCGGTGAGCTTCCAGCTATGCCCGGAGCCGACCGTGTCCTCGGCGAACAGAATGTCGCCGGGGTGGAGAAGGAAATGCTCCCCCTCCCGAGTCTGAAAATCCAGCGTTCCGGCCAGGGTGATGACCAGTTGGCGCGCCGGCGCAGTGTGCCAGGCAAAGGCGCCGCCCGATACGGTTTCCTGGAAGGAGACGGCAGCCGCGGCCAGCTTGCTGCTCAGCAGATCGCCCCGCGGCCCCGGCTCCAGATCGAGGATGCCATCCTCGAAATGCGAGTTCTGGTCATCACCGGTCCATAGGCGCACACATCGGATCATCTGCCTGCTCCCGCCGTGCTTGCTGTGGACTTCGCACCGGCGCCGCCATCGGCAAGGGCCGATCGACATGCAGCGACGGTCTCTCGCCCGCCCCACCCGATGATCCTGCGGCGCATATTCGGCGGGCTCGATGGGGAATACTACGCGGGGACCGCAGGGCCGATCTACCCGGAATGCACGATCACCAGCGAATTCGCATTTTGTTTCACTTCGGCGCCGGCCTGGGTGGAGGGTCGATCTGCACGGTGGCCGTCATGCCGGCCACCAGCCGCACGCCATCCGGCACCCGGTCGATATCGATACGCACCGGCACGCGTTGGGCGAGGCGCACCCAGGTGAAAATCGGATTCACCGAGGCGAGCCCCGCCTGATCCGGCTGAGCGTTCGGAACATTGATGGCGCGAGCGACGCTGCCGACATGGCCGGTAACGATCTGGTTGTAGCCCATCAGCTTGATCTTCGCGGGGTCGCCCTCCTGTATCGAGGCAAGATTGCTTTCCTCGAAATATCCGTCGACCCAAAACGAATCGGCATCGACGAGGGAGATTTCGTTCTGTCCGATATTCACATAGTCGCCGATCTGCGCCCGCAGATTGGTGACCCATCCATTGACGGGGGAGCGGATCTGGGTGCGTTCCAGGTTCACCCGCGCCTGGTCCAGATTGGCCAGGCTCTGTTGATATTGGGCCGCGGCGGCCGTGGCGCTGGCCGCGAAGGTCTGCTGTTCCTCCACCGTGACTTCAAGGGTGCTCAATCGCTGGCGGCGCTTTGCCTCCCTGGCCGCGTTCTGCGCATTCGCATCCGCCTGCTGGACCGCCGCCTCGGCCAGGCTGACGGCGATCTTGTAGTTGGTGGGCTCTATCACCATCAGGAGGTCGCCCTTGTGCACGAACTGATTGTCGGTGACCGGCAGCTCGACGATCCGCCCGCTGACCTCCGCGGCCATGGTGACGACATAGACCCGCACCGTGCCATCGCGCGTCCAGGGCGTGCCCATATAGGCCTTCCACGTCGCCCAGCAGAGCGGCGCCGCTATCGCGATCGTCGCCAGGGTGATGAGAAAGGGAATGACCCGTATGCGCCGCCTGGCCGTCTGCGGTGCCGGGCGCGCGGCGGCAGGAAACGCACCGCCATCGGCTTCCGGGGTATCGGGCTTCGATTCGGGTTTGAGATCGGACATGGCGAGCTCACCGCGCAAGGAAAAGCACGTGGGACGAAAGCAGGATCAGATAGACCGTGAAGACGAACAGGGCGGGATGCCATACATATCGCAACAGCCCGAAATGAGCGGCGACCCTGCGCAACGCGATGAGAACGACCCAGGTCGCCACCATCATCACGGAAATGGGCGCGACATAGACGCCAAACAGGTTGACCTCGCTGAAGTTCATCGCACCGGCCCGGAGTCGAAATAAGGCGCATGCTGGGTCAGCAGCTCCGACATCGCGAGGATCCTGCCTCGCCCCCGGAGCCTGATCGATGCTCCAGAGCCGGCTTCGGACGGCATCGCGAGCCGACGGTCGAGTATCGCAAGATGTTCCCTCGCAAACTTGCTGTCCCCGCGGGCCACGGCTTCAAATGCCGGCCCGAGTTCCTCCTCGAGATCGAACCGGCGTGCGATGCGGCGAAGACGCATGATCTCGCTGCCCAGCGACAGCGCCGCCAGAAGCTGGGCGCGCTGCAGCGGCTCGGCCTGTGCCGGCAATGCCGATAGACGGCTGTAGATCAGGGATTTCCAGTCATCCGGCGTCCAGCGAACAGCACCCGCCGCGAGGTGCCGCATATCGCGCAGGCTGAGCGCCAGGAGCCGGCGGGCTCGCAGGGCCGGCGACAGCGGCGGCAGCAGGCGAAACGAGAGTGCTCCGGCCCCCACCCCGGCGACGATCGCCAAGGCCGCGTTGAAGAATTCCTGGGGGTCGTAGGTCATCTGGTTGGCGGGTGCGAGCAATGGCACAAAGCTCAGGGTCACCCCCGTGAGCACGCCCGCCTGCCATGGCCAGGCCATCAGGGTGCCAACCGGCACCAGGACCAGGCCCAAGGTGAGGCTGAAGCCGGCGAAGGTCGCGAGGCCCGGCAGGATGGCAAATTTTACGATCGCTGCGATGGCGACGGTCAGGATGCTCCCGATCATGAAGGTCATGGCGATGGCGTAAGCCTGATCGGCCCTCGGCGAGAACAGGATGACGACGATTGCGGCAAAGACCATGGCGAGCGCCCCGCTCGGCCACGCGGTCGCGATCCAGAATAGCTCGACCATCCCGATCGTGACGAAGATCCGAAGCGCATTCACGAGAGCCGGCAGCCAGTCGGCCACGCGGAGCCGGATGCCGCGATGGCGGCGCCGAGACCCGACAGGACCGTCGACGAGCAAGACCAGCCCTTCGAGCACACGGGAAATGCCGGCCAGAACCTCCGCCGCCTGATCGGCAAGCAGCCGCGGCGACGGCGCGCGAGCCGGCCGGGCGATAAGCCTGCGTGCCGCTTCGGCATAGGTCTGGCGCAGGCGGGAGGCCTCGCCTCGCAGCAGCGGCAACCGCGGCTGCTTCGGGAGATTGTGCTGGACCGGTTCCGCATCGAGCCGGCCCTGGTCGCTGGACATCAATTCCAGGTGGAGGGCGGCCATCTGCCAGCTGGAGAGGGCGGAAAACAGGCCGTTCACGGCCGCCTGCAGGATCGGCGAGTGATAGCGCAGGTCGGAAGCCTCTCCCAAGGCTTCGTCGATGACGGGATCGAGGGCGATGACACGCCGCAGGAGATCCCGGCGAACCGGCCGGGTGTTCGCCTGATTCGGCCCGACCAACAGGAATGTGCCGGCGAATCTTCCGGTGATGTCCGACGAGATCGCGGCCAGCTGACCCGCGAGACGGCGTCGCGCGCCGCCGAAATCGGTCCCGGCCAGCACCACCCCGGCGCAGACGATGCCGATGCAGATCTCGCTGGCGCGAGTCACGGCGAGCATGAAGGCATCGCCGTTCGCACCCCCCACCGCGCCGAGCTCGTCGCTCGCGATGATCGCTGCGGTGTAGCCGGCCAGCGCCGCCGAATAGGCGGCGAAATTGCGGAGCAGCGTGGCGCCAAGGCCACAGGCGGCGCACCAGAGCGCCAAGCCGAGAAGGAAGCCGACCCGCTGTTGCGGAAAGCAGGCGGTCAGCACCACGATCGCGATCGCCCCTACCACCGTGCCGACCATGCGAAACCAGCCCTTGCGCAGGGACGCGCCCAGGCTCGGCTGACAGACGATGGCGGCGGAGGTACCGGCCCAGAAGGCATTGTCGAGCTCGAGCCAAAAGGAGACGTAAAGCGCAAGGCTTACCGCGGCCCAAAGGCGCAAGCCGAAGAGCAGCGACGGAGCCATGGACCGGAGCGCGCGCGCCAGCCGCGCCGTAGCGGCGCCGTCGGCCTGGGACGGGCTTGGCGCCCAAACTCTGGATCGGCTCATACGGCCCCTTCCCCGCCGGGCGCGGCGACAGACGTCGCAGCACGGGCGAACAGAGCGACCATCGCGGGGCCTGTTTTGCCCCTAGCCGGCCGCCTCGGTCGCGCAGCCGGAGATCGCCCGGCGCCGCTGTCGGAAGCTATGCGGGCGGGGAGATCGGCTCCATTGTACCTGAGTCTTCGGGCAACCCACTTGGTTTCGACCATCTCATACTTAGGTTTGCTGGGTCACAGTTTGCTTTCAGATTCGCACGAATCCAGCTGCCAGCATGATCGAGGACGCGCAGCGTCCCTGTCACTCCAGCATGATCTCCCGCTTGCCGCCCCGCGCGAGCGCATCGACCATGCTGTGTGGGCGACCTTTACCACCCCGGACAGCACAAACGGCCGTGGGCGACGATTCGCCGTGCTTGTGGCTTGCGCCGTTATGTCGCCGGTGACAACCTCCTGAAAGAGGTCGAGATTCGGCGACCATGGAGGAGCTCAGCGGCATGAGGCAAGATTGGCTTGTCAACCTCTGGCGCTCGTTCTCGGTCGTCGGCCTTCTCTTGGGAACGCTGTTCTTCGCCGCCTCTCTGACCCCGACCCTGCTGCCGCGGACTTTTCTCACTCAGGGGGTGCTCTCGGGATGGTCTCTGG
>DATJJW010000128.1:0-2013 GCA_035491935.1 Allostellaceae bacterium
GTGGGCGCGCAATACATGTGGGTCGACCGGCTCTTCGTCTATGACGCCCGCGAAGACAATTTCATGTTCCAGCTCGTGCACACCTATCGCCCCGGCGCGATGGATACCTCCCTGGTGTCGACGGACAACATCAACAACCCCCGGACGATGAACGCCGTCTACGCCATCGGCCCCCGGCTCGCCATCGCGCAACGCTGGGGACAGGAGCGCCTCGTCGGCGGCGAGCTCAACAACAAGCAGCTCAATGATTTCACCGCCAGCGGCCAGCTGCCGGCGTCCATGAACCAGTTCTACAAGAAACCCATGGTCTGGACGCCGCATGTGCTGAAGGACGGCTCGGACTCCGTCGGCATCCTGGGGGCGCTCAATCGCGTCTATCTCAATATCGGCCTGTTCAGCGAGGAGTGGCTGCTGCATTTCAATGCCATCGCCGGGGGCAAGCCGATCTCGCCGATCCTGATCTCCGTCGCCGAGAAGAATTCCAGCTATTGGCAGGCGACCGAGGCAGGTACGCCTTCCACGGCGCTCTACTTCCTGAAGGCCGCCCAGCCGCATCATTTGAAGGATGCGCCGGGCGGCGAAAAATATCTGGAGGCGGATCAGGCGGTTCTCGATCGCGGCAAGACCGTCTTCGCCGAGACCTGCGCCCGCTGTCATTCCAGCAAGGCGCCGCAGCCCGCCGCGGGGCTCGACCCTGCAGGCTGCGCCGGCCCCGGCTATCTCAAATGCTGGAACAAGTATTGGGCCTGGACCAAGACCGACGACTACAAGCGCCAGATGCGGGCGATCGTCGATGCGCCCGATTTCCTCGACGGCAATTACCTCTCGGCGGATTTCCGGGTGCCGGTGACGCTGCTGCGCACCAACGCCTGCAGCCCGCTCGCCACCAATGCTCTAGGCGGCAATATCTGGGACAATTTCTCGTCCCATTCCTACAAGTCGCTGCCCTCCGTCGGCACGATCCAGGTCAACGACCCCTTCACCGGTGCCGTGCGCGACTACAAGATGCCGGCCGGCGGCCGCGGCTACACCCGGCCCCCCTCGCTCATCAGCGTTTGGTCGACCGCACCTTTCCTGCTCAACAACAGCGTCGGCCCCTTCGAGCAGGACCCCTCGGTGGAGGCGAGGATGCGGGTCTTCCAGGCCTCCATCGAGCAGATGCTATGGCCGGAGAAGCGGGCCAAGGATTCTTTGCTCGGCGACAAAGTGCCGGGCGTGATCGACCGCACCTATACCCGCAGCTACATCCGCATTCCCGGCCCCTTCGTGCCGGCGATCCTGCGCGGCCTGAAGGGGCCGGCGCATGACCTGCTGCCGAAGCTGATCGATGCGGACGGGACCATCAACATCGGGCCGATTCCCGCCGGCATCCCGGTCAATCTCCTGGCCAATATCCGGCCGCTGCCCGAGAGCAGCGATCCGGTCGTGCAGCTCGTCCATCTCGCGCGTCTCGTCAAGTTGCTGGTGACGCTCAAATTCGATCTGCTGACCATGCCGGCCAATGCGACGGACGAGCAGCTGCGCGCCAAATTCGCCAATCTGGCGCCCACCATGCTCGACCTGAACAAATGCCCGGACTTCGTGGTCAATCGCGGCCACTACTTCGGCACCGGCAGGGGGGGCGCCGAACCCGGTCTCAGCGACGACGACAAACGCGCGCTGATCGCGTTCCTGAAGACGTTCTAGAGAGGGTTCCGGACGGAAGGGCCTGGGGTACTCCCTCAGGCCTTGCCGGGCTCGCCTTCGCCGACGCGGGCCGCCAGCGAGGCGGCCATGAAGCGGTCGAGGTCGCCGTCGAGCACGGCCTGGGTGGCGCTGGTCTCCACCCCCGTGCGCAGGTCCTTCACCATCTGGTAGGGCTGCAGCACGTAAGAGCGGATCTGGTGGCCCCAGCCGATGTCGGTCTTGGCCGCCTCGGCCTTGGCTGCCTCCGCCTCGCGCTTCTGCAGCTCCGCCTCGTAGAGCCGCGCCTTCAGCATGGCCATGGCGGTGGCCCGGTTGCGGTGCTGCGAG
>DATJJW010000129.1:0-6694 GCA_035491935.1 Allostellaceae bacterium
CCCGCCTCCAGCATCGGCACATCCTTGCTCTTGGCCGCCGACAGGATGAGGCTGCCCAGCCCCTGGTAGCGGAACAGCGTCTCGACGACGACCAGCCCGCCGATGAGATAGCCGCTCTGCGTCGCCATGACGGTCACCGTCGGCAGCAACGCATTGCGCATGACGTGCCGCCGGATGACGGTAGCCATCGGCAGCCCTTTCAGGATCGCGGTGCGCGTGTAGTCGGCGGCCAGCGCCTCGACCATGCCCGCCCGGGCCATGCGCGCCATATAGCCGAAGAACACGAAGGTCAAGGGTAGCGCCGGCAGGATCAGATAATGGATCTGGGTGGCAGCCCCCGCCCCATCCGGCCAGGTCGCCGTGATCGGCAACCAGCGAAGCCAGACGCCGAAGACCAGGATCAGCACGATGGAGGAGACGAATTCCGGCACGATGCTGAATGACAAGCCCGTCAGCGTGATCGCGCGATCGATCCAGCACCCGGCATGCAGCGCCGCCCAGATGCCGCCGATGAGGCTCAGCGGCACGACGATGCAGAAGGCCATGCCGCCCAGCTTCAGCGAATTGACCAGCGCCGATCCCAACAGCGGTGCCACCGGCTGTTGCAGTGCATAGGAGGTGCCGAGATTGCCCGCCAGCAAACGGCCGATCCAGAGGAGGTACTGGGTCAACGCCGGACGGTCGACGCCAAGCTGATGATCGAGATTGGCGACCGCCTGCGGATCGGCCAATGGCCCCAGGATCGCACGGCCCACATCGCCCGGCAGCAACCGGCCGGCAATGAAGACGAGAACGCTGAGCAGCCAGAGCGTCACCAGCGACAGCAGGACGCGCTTCGCCAGATGCCTCGCGAGCCTCACCCGAAGGATGCTCCGGCCAGGAAGAGCTGTGCCGTCGCCAATGGCTTTACGCCCTTCAGGTTTTTCGTTGTGGCGGTGAGGAAATTGTAGAAATAGCCGAACAGGACCGGCGTCTCGTCGAGCAGCAGCCGCTCGATCTTGCCCGCCGTGTCGCGCTGGGCTTTGAGGTCGACGGCGCCGACATATTGCCGGACCAGCCCGTCGTAATCCTTGTTCCTGAAATGCGCGGCATTCCATTGCCCGTCACTGAGCAGCGGCGCCGACAGGAACACGTCCGGCACGCCGCGATGGCCGTAATCGGTGATGCCCATGGTGCTGTCGAGCCAGTCCGACTTGCCGAATGCCGACTGGCCGTAATAGGCACCCTGGCTCTCGACCTTGAGATCGACATCGATGCCGAGCGGCTTCAGCGCATTCTGCATCAGCACGGCATATTGCGGGATCTCGATGAACTGCTCGGCCGTGAGCGTCAGCTTGGTACCGGGCTGCAGCCCGGCCGCCTGCACCAGCTGCTTGGCCTTGCCCAGATCGAATTGGCGCTGCGGCACCGTCCTGTCGGTCGACGGGAAGACCGGCGCGAAGGGGCTGTCATTGCCGAGATCGGCCCGGCCGCGGAACAGCCCCTTGACCAGCCCGGCGCGGTTGAGGGCCAGGCCCACCGCCTGGCGCACGCGCTTGTCCTTGAACGGGTCCATGTCGCAGCGCATGTGGACCTGGGTGTGGGCGCTGGATTTCAACGCGATGATGTCGATGTCGGGCGCGTTCAGCAGCGCCTCGCCGCCGATCGCCGAGAATTGCGCGACGATGTCGACCTGGCGGCCCTGCATCGCCAGGATCTGTGCCTGCTGATTGCCATAGAAAGAATATTCCAGCCGGTCGGGCAGCGCCTTCGGTCCCCAGTAATCGGGGTTGCGCACGAAGCTGGCGCCGACCCGGGACACGAACTTCTCCAGCTTGAAGGGTCCGGTGCCGTCGAAGCTTTTCTCGTAATCGCCCTGGAAATCGGCCGGCAGGATGATGGCGTTGTAATTGTCGGAAGAGACGTAATAGGCGAAGTTGCCATGCGGTTGGTCGAGGTGGAATTCGACGGTGTAATCGTCGAGCTTGCGTGTGCCGCCCTTGGACAGCACGCCCTTGAACACCGACAACGCGTTGGAGGCATTCTTGGGATCGGCCAGCCTGTCCATCGTCGCGACCACGTCGTCGGCGACCAGGGTCTTGCCGCTGTGGAACTTGACGCCCTGGCGCAGCGCGAAGGTCCAGACGGTACCGTCCTTGTTGGTCTTCCAGGATGTGGCGAGGCCGGGCCTGAGATGCAGGTCCTGGCCGTCCATGACCAGGAATTCTCCGCATTGCTGCAACAAGGTGCCGCCAGCGGCATCCGACACCGTCACCGGGTTGATGGCGCCCGCCGGCATGGTCAAGGCGACGCGGATGGTACCGCCGGGCTTGCCCGCAGCCGCCTGTGCATGTCCAGGCCCGATCAGCAGCCCGCCGCCCAGGAGCGGCGCCATGCCCAGTGCCGTACCCCGGCGCAGGAATTCCCGCCGCCCGATGGAGCCGGCTACATATTCGTCAATGAGGTGGTTCTCGATGGGTCCCGCCTGGCGGCGGATGGTCTCGATGAAACGGCTGAGCGACATCATGTCCCCTTGGCGCGCGCCACCCCCGGCGGACCAGGAACGCCATGACATTGGCGGCGGATTAAGCTTCTAATTTTGGACGTATCGCACGCGCTTCAATGCATTGCGCGCAAATAGTCTCCGGCTACACGCTAGACTTGCTTATGCGTTTGCCCTCGTGTTTCTGATGAGCGGAGTGTCTTGCCCGCATCAGGGAGGGGTTGCCGCCATGTCGATCAAGAAGAAAAGCAAGTTGTTCCTCATCGTCGCCGCTTGGCTGCTCGGCAGCGCCGGCCTCATGACCGATGCCGCCTGGGCGGCACCGGTCCCGGTGGCCCCGGCGGCGCAGGGCTTCATGCTCGGCAAGTTCCAGCTCTTCGCGCTGCGCGACATGCTCAACGTGCTACCCAATGACGGCAAGGTCTTCGGCAAGGATGTCGGACCGGCCAGGGTCGCGGATGCGCTGAAGAAGCTGGGCGCACCGACCGACAAGATCACGCTGGGCGTCGATGCGCTGCTGGTGAGGACACCGGATCGCGTCGTGCTGCTCGACACCGGCCTCGGCCCCAAGGTCGGCGGCGTGCTGATGCAGAGCCTGGCGCAAACCGGCATCCGGCCCGACCAGATCACCGACGTTCTGATCACCCACGCCCATGGCGACCATGTTGGCGGCTTGATGACGGCGGACGGCAAGCTGGCCTTCCCGCATGCGACCGTGCACATGTCGGCCACGGAATGGAACTGGATGCAGTCGAAGCCGGCGAACAAGCCGATCGTCGACGTCATCCGCGGCATGGTGAAGACCTTCACCCCGGGCGGCGAGGTCGTGCCGGGTTTTCGCTCCGTCGCCATTCCCGGGCACACGCCCGGCCATGTTGGATACCAGATCACCTCTGCCGGCCGGCATCTCTTCGACATCGGCGACACGGCGCACAGCTCGCTGATCTCGCTGGCCGATCCCGCCTGGGCCAATGGCTACGACACCGACACCGCGCAAGGACGGGCATCGCGCGAGAAGATCCTGGCGGAAGTGGCCGCCAGCCACGAGCGGATCTTCGCCCCGCATTTCCCCTTTCCCGGTATCGGCACCATCGCCAAAGCGGGCCACGCCTATGCCTGGAAGCCGGCGCGGCCCAAAAGCTGATCGCCGGCCATAAAATCCAGGTTACGGACAGTGCGTGTGATCGGGGCGCTCGGCATCCTGGCGGCATTACTGGTAATGGTGGGGCTGGCAATGGCAGGGCCTGCCTTGGCCGGGCAATCCGCCGCCCCATCGAAGGCGCCGCCGCCAGGCACCGGGCAGCGTTTCGAGATTCCGATCCGGACGATCATCCTGCCCTATGGCGATCTGCGGTATTCCATACCGATCATCATCGGCGGCACGACCGTCAATGCCATGTTGGATACCGGATCGCCTGGACTTCGGATCCTGGCGAGAGCGCTGCCGGCGGCGGCCATCACCGGCAAATCCGGTCCCGTACAGACGGTCGCCTATGGCGCCGGCGACGTCCTCGCGGGGCCGGTCGTCCGGTTCGATGCCAAATTCGGCCCCGCCACCCCCGTCACCACCATCCCCGCGCAGATCGTCATCGCCTATCAATGCACGGCGAGCCATCCGAATTGCCCGGCCTCGCTGCTGCATCCCGAGGAATACAAGATCGGCGGCGAACGGGTGGATGGCTTCGGCTATGACGCCATCATCGGTGTCGAGATGCCCCAGCCCGGAGCACACCCGCAGCCGGTCCCGAACCCGCTGACCGTCTTCGCCCGGCGCTGGATCGTGACCCTACCCATGCCCGACGACGACACCTCCGGAAAGATCATCGTCAACCCATCGACCGAGGAACTGCGCGGCTTCACGCTCTATCCCCTCGATCCCAAGCTGAAGGACACATACAACACGCTGGACGACGCCATCATGGCCTGCCTCAAGGTCGGGAACCTGCAGCAATTCTGCGCGCCGACGACGCTGGATTCCGGCGCTCCCGCCTTCATGGCCTATTCGGACAATGTCGTACGGCCTGGGTTCTTTCAGGACGCGAGCCCGGTGGAGCTGACCTTCGTCAATCCTCACGGCGTGCCCGACAGTTTTCGTTTTGCCGCCTCGCCTTACCCGGCAAGCCGCGTCCTGATCCTGCCCCTGCCCCAGGGCCAACCCAACCATATTGCGGCCGGCCTGCTTCCTTTTCAGTACTACTCGGTACTATATGACATGGACGACAACGCGATTGGCCTCAGGCCACGCGTCAAATCCTGAAGCGTCAAGAATGCCCGATAACATCCCCATCCATTCAGACCGAAAGCCATCCGGAGAATCCTCGCGCGTGGACGCCATCGTCAGCATCGAGAATTTGACCAAGACCTATGACAGCGGCAATCAGGCGCTGAAATCGGTCACCCTCGACATCCGCCGCGGCGAGATCTTCGCGCTGTTGGGCCCGAACGGCGCCGGCAAGACCACGCTGATCGGCATCGTCTGCGGGCTGGTGCGCCCGAGCGGCGGCCGGGTCATCGCCGACGGCCACGACATCTCCAGCGATTTCCGCGCCGCGCGGGCCAAGATCGGCCTGGTGCCGCAGGAGCTGTCGACGGACATGTTCACCACCGTCTGGGATTCGGTGAGCTTCAGCCGCGGCTTGTTCGGCAAACCGCGGAACAAGGCGCATATCGAGCGGGTGCTGCGCGACCTCTCGCTCTGGGACAAGCGCGACGCCCAGATCCGCCAACTGTCCGGCGGCATGAAGCGGCGCGTGCTGATCGCCAAGGCGCTGGCGCATGAGCCCTCGATCCTGTTCCTGGACGAGCCCACGGCCGGCGTCGATGTCGAGCTCCGGCGCGATATGTGGATGATGGTCCGGCGCCTGCGCGAGCAGGGCGTCACCATCATCCTGACCACGCATTACATCGAGGAAGCCGAGGAGATGGCCGACCGGGTCGGCGTCATCAACCATGGCGAGATCATCCTGGTCGAGGAGAAGCAGGATCTCATGCGCAAACTGGGCAAGACCCAGGTGACCATCACGCTCAATCATCCCATGGCGGCCGTGCCCGCCGGCCTCGCCGAATGGCCGCTGACACTGTCGGATGACGGGATGACTCTGGCCTTCACCCTCTCGGCCGAGGAGGAGGAAACCGGCGTCGCCACCTTGGTCAAGCAGCTGACCCGCCTCGACATCGATTTCAGGGCGATCAACACCGAACGCTCCTCGCTCGAGGACATCTTCGTCGATTTGGTGAGGAAGCCGGCATGAACCCGCATGCGATCCGCGTGATCTATCTGTCGGAGCTGGCGCGCACCTGGCGGACGATCTTCCAGAGCATCGCCTCGCCGGTGCTGTCGACCGCGCTCTATTTCATTGTCTTCGGCTCGGCCATCGGCAGCCGGATGAGCACGATGCACGGCATCTCCTACGGCGCCTTCATCGTGCCGGGGCTGATCATGCTGACGGTGCTGAGCGAGAGCATCTCCAACGCCTCCTTCGGCATCTACCTGCCGCGCTTCACCGGCGCGATCTACGAGGTGCTGTCAGCACCAGTCTCGGTCTTCGAGGTGCTGCTGGGCTATGTGGGTGCTGCCGCCACCAAATCGGTGATCCTGGGCCTGATCATCCTGGCCACTGCCCGGCTGTTCGTCAGCTTTGACATCAGCCATCCGGCATGGATGCTGGGCTTCCTGGTGCTGATTTCGGTGACCTTCAGCCTGTTCGGCTTCATCCTTGGCGTCTGGGCCGACGGTTTCGAGAAGCTGCAGATCGTGCCGCTGATGATCGTGACACCGCTCACATTCCTCGGCGGCACCTTCTACTCGATCGATATGCTGCCGAAATTCTGGCAGGCGGTGACCCTGTTCAACCCGGTGGTCTACCTGGTCAACGGCTTCCGCTGGGCCTTCTACGGCATCGCCGATGTCGACGTTCGGGTCAGCTTCGGCATGACCTTCTGCTTCCTGATCGCCTGCATTGCCGCCATCGTCTGGATCTTCAAGACCGGCTACCGCATCCGAAGCTGAGCATCGTCCGCGTCACACCGGCCGCCGTCACGGCCGGTCTCGTCCGCACAATAAAAAGCCCGCCTCTTTGGGGAGGCGGGCTCAGATTGCTGACAAAGCCCTCGCCTTGAGCGGGGGCTTTTGATTCAATGGCCTTATGCTTAGGAAGCCCTCGCCGCACCAGGCGGCCCTTGAGATCGTGACGTTGGAGCAGCTCGTTCCTG
>DATJJW010000130.1:0-9127 GCA_035491935.1 Allostellaceae bacterium
GGCCATGCGCCGCGAGGGCGCAACCTTGTTCAAGGCGCCTCTGATCCCAACAGGACGGGGCGCCTGAAGGTTCAAACAGATTGTCGGACAGTCCGGTCATCGGACCAGGCGATAATGTAGGGAGGGAGTGGCGATATATTAGATAGAAAAACCGCATGCGCCTGTGAGCCCGGTTTCACAATGGCGGGCTTCACAATCGTCGGGTATGGCGCCGCACATCAGTCATGGCCGGGACGGCCCGGCCATGACGTGGTTGCCTGGCCTGTGCCTCAGGCCAGGCGCCGCTTGTAGAGCGCCGACAGCTCGGCCCAGGCGCGCTCGGCCGATGCCTCGTCATAGACGGGGTTGTCCTTCACGCACCAGCCGTGATTGGCAGGATAGACCTGGACGCTGGAAACGAGCTTGGCTGCCTCGAAACCCGCCTTGAGCTTGTCCTTGGCATCGGGCTGGCGCGCATCGTCGTTGTGGGCGACCGCGCAATGGAACTCCGCCTTCATCTTGGGAATCAGCAGATGCGGGCTGTTAGGCGTGTTGTTGACCAGATTGGCCCCGTGGCAGGTCATGGCGGCGCCGATACGGCTCGACATCACCGCCGCCGTGCGGAAGGTCAGCGGGCCGCCCATGCAATAGCCTTGTACACCGGCCTTCTTCTTCCTGTCGGTTTGCTTCTGCCCGTCGATGAAGGCCAGGAACGCCACGGCATCCCGCTCGGTCCCGTCGGGGGTGAGCGTGGAGGAGAGCGCGGTGATCTGGGCCGCGTCCTTGGGATTCTGGAAGTCGAAATTCTGGCCCTGTATCGGCGCCCGCCGCTTGCGATAGAAGGGGTTGGGCACCAGCACCGTATAGCCTTCGGCGGCGAGCCGCCGGCCGATGTCGCGGAACACCGGCCGCAAGCCCCGGTTGTCGGTCCAGATCAGCACGCCCGGCCAGGCGCCGGCGCCCTTGGGATGGAACAGCGCAGCATCGCACACGCCGTCACCGGTCTTGATGTCGACATCCCGCTCGTCAACCGTCTCGGCCGCGCGGGCATGGGTTGCCGCCAGTGCCGCCGCCGCAGCGGCGGACAGCGCGAATTCCCGGCGGGACAATGCCCCGCGTGCGGGGGCCAGTTCGGCCTTCGGAACCTGACAGATATCGTCGTCGCACATGGAAGCCCCCTGAGAATTGTATTAGTTCCCAGGATAGTAACTGCGCGGCGAGTGTTTGTCACATCCGGCTATGGCCGCGGCGAAGCGATGGCGGCGACTGCGCGCTTGGCCAGCACGCCCAGGACGTGGGAGCGATAGCCCGCGCTGCAATGCATGTCGCCCATCAACTCGTCCGGATCGACGATGATGCCGGCGACGGCCTCCGGCTTGAAGCTCGCTTCCAAGGCCGCTTCCATCTCGTTCACCCGGAAGGCATGGGAGCCGGCGCCGGTGACCGAGACGCGCACCTTGTTGCCGAGGCGCGCGACCATCAGCCCGACCACGGCGTAACCGGAAACCGGATGAGGGAACTTGATGTAATGGGCCTGATCCGGGATACGGAAGCGTACCGCCGTCACGATCTCGGTGGCGCCGAGCGCCGTCTCGAACAGATCGACGAAAAAATCGTCGGCCGGAATGACGCGCTCGTTGGTCACGACCTCGGCATCCAAGCCCAGCACACCCGCCGGATAGTCGGCCGCCGGATCGGCATTCGCCACCGAACCGCCGATGGTGCCGCGCCGGCGCACGGCTGGATCGCCGATGCCGCCGGCCAGCACCGCCAGTGCCAGGATCTTCTCGCGGACGATCGGCGAGGCCGCGACATCGGCATGGCGCGTCATGGCGCCGATGACCAGGCGATCGCCCTCGACCGAGATGCCGGCAAGGCCAGGAACCGCCCCCAGATCGATGAGATCGCTGGGCGCCGCCAGATCCTGTTTCAGGGTCGGGATCAACGTCATGCCGCCGGAGATGAGCTTGGGATCCTCAAGATTGCCCAAGGCCTCCGCGGCCTCCTCGACGCTGCGCGGGCGAAGCCAACCGAAGGATTGCATCAGTGCGTCTCCACCTTGGTGCCGCTGGCATGCATGATCGCCTCGACGATGCCCTGGTAGCCGGTGCAGCGGCAAAGATTGCCTTCGAGTTCATGGCGCACGGTCTTCTCATCCGCGCAAGGATGGCGCTTCACGATATCGGCGCCCATCATCACCATGCCCGGCGTGCAGAAGCCGCATTGCAGGCCATGGAACTCCTGGAATGCCGCCTGCACCGGATGGAGCTGCCCGTCCGGCCCGGCCAGCCCCTCGATGGTGACGATGTCGGCCCCGCCGAGCTGGGCCACGAATACCGTGCAGGACTTCACCGCATGGCCGTCGACATGGACGATGCAGCAGCCGCATTGCGTCGTGTCGCAGCCGACATGGGTGCCGGTCAGCCTGAGATTCTCGCGCAGGAACTCCGCCAGCAGCGTGTTGGGTTCGACGTCACGCTCGACCGCGGCGCCATTGACCGTAAGAGAGACCTTCATTCGACTTCGTCCTTAAATCCTCAGGCCGGCAGTTTCAGGCTGCCTGGCCCGCGATGACGCGCCAGATGCGTTCGGGCGTCACCGGCATATCGATATGGCTGACGCCATAGGGCTTGAGCGCGTCGACGACGGCGCCGACGAAGGCGGAAGGCGCGGCACAGGCTCCCGCTTCGCCCGCTCCCTTGACGCCCAGTTCATTCGTCTTGCACGGCACGACGTTGAAGTAGGCCGCGATGTGCGCCATGTGATGCGCGCGCGGCATGCCGTAATCGACGAAGGAGCCGCTGAGGAACTGCGCCGTCTCCTCCTCATAGACCGTATTCTCGAGCATGGCCTGGCCCAGCCCTTGCGCCACGCCGCCATAGACCTGGCCATGGACCAGCAGCGGGTTCAGCACGGTGCCGCAATCGTCGACCGCCGTATAGCGCAGGATCTCGACCGTCCCGAGATCGGGATCGATCTCCAGTTCGCAGATATGGCAGCCATTGGGGAAGTTGAAGTGGTCGGCGTGGCGGTTATAGACCCAGTTCTCGTCCAGCCCCGGCGCCATGCCCTCCGGCAGGCGCGCGGGATCATGGGCCGCCTTCGCCACCTCTTTGAAGGTGACGGTGGCATGGCCGGCATGGAACACGCCCTCATCGAAGCGCACCTGCTCCGGATCCGATTGCAGCAGGTGGCCGGCGATCCTGGTCGCCTTCACGACGATCTGTTCGGCCGTCCGCTTGATGCCGACACCGCCCATCATCGAGGAACGCGAGCCGAAGGTGCCGACGCCCTGCGCCGGCGTCGTATCGGTATCGCCCTGGATGAGCTTCACCTGCTCGAGCGGCAGGTTCAGATGGTCGTGAAGGATCTGGGCATAGGCCGTATCGTGGCCCTGGCCATGCGAGAAGGTGCCGGAGAAGATCGAGGCGCTGCCATCGGCCTCGATGCGCACGCGCATCTCCTCGACCGGCCGCCCGCCCGACTGCTCGACGAAGCTGCCGATGCCGAAGCCCCGCAGCTTGCCCCGCGCCTCGCTTTCCTTGCGCCGCGCGGGAAAGCCCGCGTAATCGGCCTCCTTCAGCGCCATGTCGAGGCTGCCGGCGAAATCGCCGGAATCGATCAGCAGCCCCATCTGGGTGCGATAGGGCATCTTGGCCGGCGCGATGAAATTGCGGCGGCGAATCTCGTCGCGGGCCAGGCCGCAGGCCTCTGCCCCCAGATCCATCAGGCGCTCGAGCAGGAAATTCGCCTCCGGCCGCCCGGCGCCGCGATAGGTGTCGGTCGAGACGGTGTTGGTATAGACGGTCTTCACCGAGAAATAGAATTTCTCGATGTCATAGGAGCACGGGATGATGCGGCCACCGCCATCGATCGGCAGGCGCGGCCCGTTCTCGCCCATATAGGCGCCGACATTGAGGATCGTCTCGGCATGGAGCGCCGTGATACGGCCAGTCTCGTCGAAGCCCATCACCGCATGATTGACCTGGTCGCGGCCATGATAGTCGGAGACGAAGGTTTCCGAACGCGTGCTCAGCCACTTGACCGGCCGCCCGATCTTGCGCGCGGCCCAGGCCACGGCGACCAGTTCCAGATAGAGCTTGCCGCGGATGCCGAAGCCGCCGCCGGTATCGGGCGAAATGACGCGCAGCTGCTCCTTCTTGATGCCGAGCAGCCGTGCAACGCCTGCCTGGGGCCCGCGTACACCCTGGGTCGGCGCATAGAGCGTGATCCGATCGCTGGCCGCATCATATTCGGCCAGCGCCACCCGCGGCTCCATCGGGTTCGGGATGAGACGGTTGTTGACGATGTCGATGGTCACGGATTTCGCCGATCCGGCGATGATCGCATCGATCTCGTCTTTGTCGCCCAGCTCCCAGTGCAGTCCCAGATTATTGTCGAATTCGGGCCAGACCACCGGTGCATCCGGGGCCAGCGCCGCGACCGAGGACGCGACCGCCGGCAGCTCCTCCCACTCGATCTGGATGAGGTCGGCGGCCGCGCGCGCCTGCTCGCGCGTCTCGGCAATCACCATCACCACCGGCTCGCCGACGAAACGTACCCGCTCGCGCGCCAGTACCGGCCGGCGCGACCTGCGAATCTTCGTCCCGTCGCGATCGGAGAAATCGACGTCGGTCATCAGGTCCTGGACGCCATCCGCGGCCAGGTCCTCATGAACGAAGACGTGATGCACGCCAGGCGCCTCGCGCGCCGCGGACAGGTCGATGCCGCTGATACCGGCATGGGCGTGAGGCGAGCGGAAGAAATGGATGTGAAGCTGGTTCTCCAGCTGGATATCGTCGCTGTACCGCCCGCCGCCGGTGACCAGCCTGACATCTTCCTTACGCCGTATCGGCTGTCCAATCCCGAACTGTCCCATACCACCTTATTCCCGATCGGCTGTCTGCCTGTCTGACAGGAGTGGACAGCTCCGCTGGCTTGATGACGCCTTACTACTATGGCCGCTGCGCCAAGCGGAATAGTTTATTTACAGACAGATAGGTATCCTTGGCATTTCCGCATCCCTGTTGCGCCCGTGGCGAGGTACCGCCATAAACAAATTAAAACAAGGGAGTATCGGGGGGCCCATGACAATTTCCACCATCGACACGGATTTGAGAATCGCGCAGCTGGCCGCCAGGCTGGACCGCCTGCCGCAAACCGCCGCGGTGTGGAAGCTGATCGTCCTGCTGAGCCTGGGGTTCTTCTTCGAACTCTACGACTTGCTCTATACCGGCAACATCGCGCCGGGCCTCGTCAGGGCCGGCATCCTGACACCGACGACGCCGGGCCTGTTCGGCAGCGCCGGCATCGCCAGCTTCGTCGCGGCGCTCTTCTCGGGGCTTTTCCTCGGCACCGTCGCCTGCGGCTTCCTGGCCGACCGCTACGGCCGGCGGGCGATCTTCACCTGGTCGCTCCTGTGGTACACGGCCGCCAATCTGGTCATGGCGTTCCAGACCACGGCCTGGGGGCTGAATTTCTGGCGCTTCGTCTCCGGCCTCGGCCTCGGGCTGGAGATGGTGGTGATCGGGACATATCTCTCCGAACTGGTACCGAAGGAGGTACGCGGCCGCGCCTTCGCCTGCTGTCAGGCCATCGGCTTCTGCGCGGTTCCCGTGGCGGCGTTCCTGGCCTACATGCTGGTGCCGCGCGAACCGCTGGGATTGCAGGGCTGGCGCTGGGTCGTGCTGATCGGCTGCAATTGCGCGATCTTCATCTGGTGGATCCGCCGGGGATTGCCGGAAAGCCCGCGCTGGCTGGCCTTGAAGGGCCGGATGGACGAGGCCGAAGCCGTGGTGGCCGCTCTCGAAGCCAAGGTGCAGGCCGAATATGGCCGCCCCCTGCCCCAGCCCGGTTCGGCGCAGCGGGCGGAGCAGCATGCCCGAATGCGCGACATGTGGGTCCCGCCCTATCTTTCGCGCACGATCATGATGATCATCTTCAACCTGGTGCAGACGGTGAGTTTCTACGGCTTCCTCAACTGGGTGCCGACGCTGCTGATCAAGCAGGGCATCACCGTCACCAACAGCCTGTTCTACACCTGGATCATCGCGCTCGCGGCGCCGGTCGGCCCCCTTATCGGCCTCGCCATCGCCGACCGGTTCGAGCGCAAGCACGTGCTGGTCGCCGTGGCGCTAGGCATCATCGCCTGCGGCCTGGCCTTCGCCCAGACGCGCGACGCGGTCGCCATCATCCTGCTGGGCATCGGCCTCACCATCGGCAACAACATGATGTCCTATACCTTCCACGCCTATCAGCAGGAATTGTTCCCGACCGGCATCCGCGCCCGCGCCGTGGGCTTCGTCTATTCCTGGAGCCGTTTCTCGGCGATCTTCACCGGCTTCATCATCGCCTTCGTGCTACAGAATGCGGGGGTGTCCGGCGTATTCATCTTCATCGCCGGTGCGCTTCTGGTGGCGTTGGTGGTGATCCTGGCGCTGGGACCGCGCACCCGCAACCGCATGCTGGAAGAGATTTCCCGCTAGATCGACCTTCACCGCCTGGGTTGCATCGACCCAAGCGGATCAGGTTCTAGAGTCCGGCCCCTTCGACCAACTCCTCATCCAGCATCGTGGCCGGCGAGGCAATTCCCCCGATCGCGCTGACGCGATCCAGCGACAGCACCGATTCCTCCCGGGCCTGCCTGTCCTTTATCAACTCGTTATCGTCCGCCACCAGCCGGACGCGCTCTGCCTCATGGCGCTCGGCGATCCGTTCCAGGCATGCCCGTGCCGTCGGATCGGTGGTCATGCCGGCCAGCCGGCGTGCGTTACGCGCCTCGGCCGCCAGGGTCTTGAGTTCGGCTTTCTCAGCCATGGGCGCCTCCGGAAGCGTAAAATTTTACCTATCAAATTCAAGGACGGAGCGGCCGGTTTCGTTCCGCGAACGGCTTGCGAGGCTAGATTTTATATTAATAAAAAATTAACGTTAATGTAGGGAACAATTCGCCATGCCCCGGCATTGTTCTCGCGCATTGCCCATTAACGTGCCGAGGGAATTCCATGTCGCTGGAACATGTCGTGATCGATAGCTGCGGTTTCCGTCATACGGTTTCCAATGACCTGTCTGACGCGATCGCTTGTGCCCGGCGTATCGAGGATCGCGGGCAGCTCACCATGCGGATCGTCCAGGGCGCTGTCGTCGTGCTCGAGGGCTCCGCGTTGCGCGAAGCGCTCGACCTGCCTCAAGCGGCCGAGTAACTTCCGGTCGAGCGAGGCCGCAAGCCCCGATCGACCTTAGGTTTTACCGATCAAGGCCCGGGTATCACTGGTATACCCGGGCCTTGGCTTGTCAAATCGACATGCAGGTCTGCAGAAATCGAGCGTTTCTTCGACTACCCTTATACTGCGGCGCAGCATAAACTACGCTCTTCATATCGAGGAAAGAGCGATGCGTTCCGCACCCCTCAAGGGCAATCTGATCGTCACCAACATGCCGGCGAGCATGACCTCCGGGCAATTGGCTGAGCTGTTCGACAGTTTCGGCTTGGTCATTGGTGCGGAGATTCGTCATATCCCGTCCAATTCCGGCGAGCTGCGGCTGGGCGTCATCGCACTTGCTCCCGAGGATGCGGTCGAGCGCGCCATCGAGGCGGTGAACAAGACGGTGATCGACAATTGCCGTATCAAGGTCGGCCGCGCCAAGACCCAGCCGCGCAAGGCATCGGCCTCGGCCGCACGTCCGGCCCAGCCGCGCGCCGCCGCCGGCCAGCCCCTCGTCTCCCAGCCCCACGTCTCCCAGCCCTACGTCTCCCAGCCCTATATTTCCGATGCCGCCCCTCGGCCGAGGCAGCTCCAGCTTGGCCAGCCGCTGCGCATGGGCAGCTCGCCCAGCACCGCCGCGCCTACCTCCGGGGCCGTCCGCACCGTCATCGTCGAGCACAAGCCGCGCCGACGCATTGTTCCGTAGGAGCGGCTATCCAGCCTCTCCCGCCGGCTTCCGGAACAGCCTCCAAATGATCATCCCTGTTGGCGGGGCTGCAATGGCCGATCCGGCAGCGTCAGCGCGATGAGGAAGCCTAGCGCCGCGATAATCGCACCCACGGTGAAGGCCGCCGACAGTCCCGTCCGATAAGCCGACAGAATCGCATCGCGTTCCGTCGCCGAGAGGCTGCTCAATTGCAGCACGCCACTGGAGGGCGCATGCCAGCCGCCCGGCATGAAATCATGCAGATAGACGGCCACCACGGCGCCGGCCATCGCCACGCCCAGCGCCCCGCCCAGCGAGCGGAAGAAGGCGGCGGATGCGGTCGCGGCACCCAATTGGCTGCGCGCCACCGCATTCTGCACCCCGGTGGTGAGGTTGGGCATGGTCGAGCCCATGCCGAGGCCCAGCGCGGCCAGGATCACCTCGATGGGCGGCACGCCGATCGAGGCCCTGACCGCC
This sequence comes from Allostellaceae bacterium, assembly GCA_035491935.1. Classification (GTDB taxonomy): domain Bacteria; phylum Pseudomonadota; class Alphaproteobacteria; order ATCC43930; family CGMCC-115725; genus DATJJW01. Next base: position 8,365 of record DATJJW010000130.1, read on the forward strand.
CAGCTCAGCAGGAAATAGCAGGTCGTCGCGATGAACAGCCCGATCACCGGCAGCATCTTGTAGCGCCCGGTGCGCGCGACGAGCCGGCCGGTCAAGGTCGACGCCGTGATCACCCCGCCCATCAATGGCGCGATCATCAAGCCGGCGACCAAGGGGCTCGCGCCCATCAGCAGCTGGAACATCAGCGGCAGGAAGACCACGGCGGAGAACAGCGCCATGGCCGCCAGCGACAGGACTATCGCCGCCGTGACGAAGGTACGGTTGCGGAACAGGTCGGGCGGGAAAACCGGCTGCATCGCACGCCGCTCCACCAGCACCAGCACGACCAGGCAGGTGAGCGCCACCGCCGCCAGCAACAGGATCGGCACCGAAGTCCAGGCATAGGTATTGCCGCCCCAGCTGAGCAGCAGGAGCAGGCAGGAAGTGCCGGCCATCATCACCAACGCCCCCAGATAGTCGAGCTTGGGCGCCGGGCCCGGCACACGCTTGGGCAGACCGCTGACGATGAGCGCCAGCGCCACGGCACCGATCGGCAGGTTGACGTAGAAGATCCAGCGCCAGGAGGCATATTCGGTAATAAACCCGCCAAGCAGCGGGCCCGCCACCGAGCAGGTGGTGAACACGGCGGCGAAGAGCCCTTGATAGCGCCCGCGCTCGCGCGGCGACACCAGATCGGCAAGGCTTGTCTGAGCCAGCACGATGAGGCCGCCCGCGCCCAAACCCTGGACCGCGCGGAAGAGGATCAAGGTCAGGAGCGACCCGG
>DATJJW010000131.1:0-2870 GCA_035491935.1 Allostellaceae bacterium
CAGGCCGGTGGCACCGATGCCGACGGTGATGACCAGCACACTTGCGAAAGCCACGAGGACTTTCGTCCGGATGGACAGATTGCTCCAGAACGACATTATGACCGTCTCCCACCTAACCCGAAATTGAGGGCACTCCCGCCTAGGTGGAGGATAATTCCTTCACCCTTGATTAATCGCGGGGAGGTGAGGGGAATTTTTTGCGCGGATTATTGATCCTCGTCATCGTCCTGCGACTGCTCCGTGCGGGGGCCGCGTTCGGGCAGGACGGTGACGGTCGTCTCGAAGTTCCGGTCGCCGCGCTTGATGGTCATGGGCAGCTTGTCGCGCGGCTGGGCCAGGGCTACGGCATTGTTGAAGCTGGCCGCGTCGTCGACCGTCTGGCCGCCAATGGCGGTAACGACGTCGCCCGGCTGCAGCCCTGCGCGCTGGGCGCTGGAATCGTTGAAGACCGTGGTGATGACGGCGCCGCCCGCCCGGTCGAGATGCAGGGCGTTCGCGATGTCCGGCGTCACGCTCTGTACCTTGACGCCGATGGTGCCGCGATTGATGTGCCCATATTTGATGAGCTGGGTCATGATACGGCGCACCACGTTGGACGGCACGGCGAAGCCCACGCCGACATTGCCGCCGCTGGGCGCCAGGATGGCGGTGTTGATGCCGATCAGCTTGCCCGTAAGGTCGACGAGCGCACCGCCGGAATTGCCGGGATTGATCGAGGCGTCAGTCTGGATGAAATCCTCGTAATGCTCGATGCCGAGGCCGGAGCGGCCGAGGGCGCTGACGATTCCGGAGGTCACGGTCTGGCCGAGACCGAACGGGTTGCCGATCGCCAGCACGAAATCGCCGACCTCGGATTTCGAGCTGTCGGCCATAGGCAGCGCGGTCAGGTTCTGGGCCGGGATCTGCAGCACGGCGATGTCGGTGGTGGGATCGCGGCCGATCAGCTTGGCGGTGAAGCTGCGCTTGTCGCGCAAGGTCACCTTGATCTGCGTGGCGTCGCGGACGACGTGGTTGTTGGTGATGACGTAACCCTTGTCCGCATCGACGATGACGCCGGAGCCCACGGCCTGGATCTCGCGGACGATCGGCCCCCGCGGCATGTTGAAGAACTGGCGGAAGATCGGGTCGTTGAACAGCGGGTTGTCGATGCGCTGCTGGGCGCGCACGGCGATATTGACCACCGCCGGCACGACCTTGCGCAGCACCGGTGCCACGCTGGGTATGCCGGAATTGTTGACCAGCGACGATCCCTCGGGGAAAGCCGCCTGAGCGCTGCCGATCGAGAAAGGTGTGAGGCAAAAGCCCCCCAGGACGAGGGCGGCGAGCGCGGGGCGGAATGTCATCGAAGGGCCTTGCTGCAAATTTGCCGGATGAGCGGTGAGGCATAGATCGGCGGTGATCGGGCGGAAGTAAAGCACCCGCGATGCCGCAGGCGGCAAGATTGCTGCCGACACCGGCAAAAGGCGCCCGGTAAAATCTGCCGGGACGAAACGGCCGGCGGCAGGTTTGACACAGGCCACGGTCTCGTCCGCGGAGACGGGTACGTCCAGGAATTTGTAGGAAATCCAAAGGCTTGCCGGGGTCGGTCCCCGCGGCCTGGAAATTGCCAGGAGGCAGGTGGGTCCGAGGAACATCCATGGCCCGAGAGTATTCCTGGAGACGGTTTTCATGAGCACGCAGATCGAGCAGCTGATCGACGAGGGGCTGGCCCAAGCGCGGGTCCGGGCGTCGTGCGCTGATGTCGCCTATGGGCTGGTGGCGGCGCTGAAGCGCATCTACGCCCTGATCGAAGAGATTGCCGGCCCCACGACCATGCCGATGCTCGACGGCTGCCTGCGCAACCGCATCATCCTGCGTTCGCTGCGGTTGACGCCCCGCCTCGCCGGACCGGCCGCATCCCTGCCGCTGCCGGTGGCCGGCCCGCATGCCGCGCTGGCCGAGACCATCCTGGTCAGCGCCGCCGAGAGCTGCCTGGCGACCAAGTCGCTGACCAGCGAGGAAGGCGACATCTTCATGCTCGCCTTCATCATGATCGACCGGTTGTTCGAGCTGCTGGGCGGCGTGCCGGACGCCGGCGAGCTGCTCGCCCGCCTGCGCGACGATGACGAGGATCTGCGTATCGACGGCGAGGCTTCGGCCGAAGCGCCGGTCATGCTTCGGCACTGATCAGCCGTTATCCATTCGTCTGCGGCCGGCGCCGGATCCTGCTGATCCGGCGCGGCATTGCCTGCCCTTATTCCCAGGGCGTCGGCGACGGTATCGCGAAGGGTACGTCCGTCAGTTCGACCGTGCCGAAATCCGCCGGTCCCACGATCTCGAGATATTCCATGTCCGGCGAATAGTCGAAGAGGTAGTGCCGGAGGCCCGGCACCTGGTGCACGCAATCGCCGGCGGCGACCAAAGTTTCCTTGTCCTCGTACATGAAGCGGGCCCAGCCCTTCAGCATGAAGACGATGTGGAATTCCGCTGTGTGCAGATGCCAGCCCGTACCCTCCTGGGGTGGCAGATTGGCCGTCACGATATGGGCGATGACCTTGCCGCCGGTCGCATCCTTGATGCCTAGATCGCGATAGAGGAAGAAGTCGCGCAAGCCGCCACCCAGGGCTTGCGTGTCGCCGGGCCGGATGTGGGAGAAGCGCATCGGCGTGTTTTCGAGCATGGCAATATCCTCACTGGAATAAGTGCGTGGTCACCTCGATTTCTGGCGGTGGTATCCAAAGGCAGACGGAAAGCCGACGGCATGGCCGGAGTCCATTAGCGGCATGGCGGAACCCTCCCGAGGTTCCCATTAGGATCCAGCCGTTCTTGGGCATGACGGCTTACCTTGAATTACCGGGTGGCAGGATAACCCGAGGCGACCGGCCCGCCTA
>DATJJW010000132.1:0-3762 GCA_035491935.1 Allostellaceae bacterium
CCGGTCGTCGGTGACCGGCAGGCGGGGCTTGCGCGGGTAGCCGCCGGGAAGGCCGAGCTGGTTCAGGACGGCTTTGGTCACCCGGATGCCGCCATTGCCGTAGAGGCCGGTCGAAAGGCGCACGACCTTGGAGAAAGCATCCATCATCGCGTCCAGGTTGCCCGCCTTGTAATGGTCGATCACGGAGACGCAGAGCTTGGGCGCCAGGTTGCCCTCCGAGCACAGATAGCCCTGCCCGCCGAAGGCCAGTGCGGTCAGGCCCTGCATCGGTCCGCCGACATGGACGTCCTTGTTGGGCGCCACGCCGTCGATCACGGTCGCCAGGTATCCCAGGTCCGGATGGGTGCAATTGACCCCCAGAACCTGCGGCCGGGCAGCCAGCGACACGATCAACTCGGGCGCGATGCGATAGCCGACCGACTGGTGGGTCGACAACACGACCGGCAGCGGCGCGGCCGCGATCACCTCGTCGAAATAAGTTTCCAGCTCTTCGTTCGTCGGCCCATGGCCGTGGCCGACATCCAGCGAATAGACCTGTGCCGCCTCCATGCCGGCGTCGGCCGCCAGCCTCAAGAAGTCGAGCATCTGCGCGGCGGTCCGCGGCTCGACGCCCATGGCGCGCACCGGCACCCTGCCCTTCAGCTCCTCGACCGCGACGGCGAAGATCCGGGCATTGTCTTCCCGCGACAGGGTATAGCCCTCGCCGCTGCCGCCGCCGCCGACATAGACGCCGATCCCGGAATCCGCCAGCCGGCGCATGTGCTCGCGAAAGGCGCCCTCATCCAGCGCCCCGTCGGCGGTAAAAGGCGTGATCGAAATGACGAAGCAGCTGGCGCGATGGGCGCGGTCTCGGTACGGCATTTTCCCCTCTATCATCTATTCTGGCGCGTTGCGGGTTGGAGCGTATAGCGCGCGAGCGGCAAAACCATCGTATATATGCGAGCAATCAGGAACCGGTTGCGGCACGCGCGGGCGTTAGGCATGCTCGCACACAACGACCGGTTGTAGAATCGGCGACGCGTCTGCCGTGGGGTCATCCCCGGCACGGCGTCGGATAATGAAAGACGAAGGGCGTGGTGACCGTGGATGATACCTTGCCTCACTTGAAGCAGCGGCTGCGGCAACCGCGCCTGGCCGAAATGGTCGCCGACGGTCTGCGCAACCGCATCCTGTCCGGCGAATTGCAGGACGGCGCAATGCTGCCGAAGCAGGACGATCTTCTGGCCGAGTTCCGTGTCAGCCCGCCCTCGATCCGCGAGGCGTTGCGTATCCTGGAAACCGAGGGACTTATCACGGTCCAGCGCGGCAATATCGGCGGTGCCATCGTGCACCGGCCTCAGCAGTCCAAGGCTGCCTATATGCTGGCCATGGTGTTGCAGTCGCGCGCGGTCGATCTTCGCGACCTGCAGACCGCGCTCCGCGACCTGGAACCGGTCTGCGCGGCGACGGCCGCCAACCGGCCTGACCGCGAAACCACCCTGCTGCCCAAACTCAAGGCCAATATCGACCAGAGCCACGCCCATATCGACGACGCGGATATCTATATCGGCTTGGCCCGCCGTTTTCATGTCGAACTGGTGGCCGGCTGCGGCAACGAGACGATGGCGCTCATCATCGGCGCGCTGGAAGCCCTGTGGTCCGCCCATGTCGACCGGCTGGCCCGCCGCCCGGTGCAGCATGGTGCCTTCGCCGACAGGGCGATCCGCATGGCGACGCTGAGGGACCATGAGAAGCTTTACAGGCTGATCGCCAAAGGCGACGCGGCCGGCGCGGAAAAGCTGGCCCGCGAGCATTATTCCGAGGCAACGCGCGAAGGCGAAGGCTGGAAGCACGCCTTCGACTACAGCGCCCCGATCACCGCCGCCAGCCTCAGAGACTAGTTCCGTTCCTGTCATCGCGCCTCGCTCGTGAAATAGGAGAGCGAGGCAGTTTTGAATTTCTATCGCCCTGCCCCCTCATCCGCCGGCTTCGCCGGCACCTTCTCCCGCCGAGTGGGAGAAGGCTTCAGCAGGAACGGCCGGCCGCCGGATCCGGCCTCGACATAGGCAGAGCGAACGCCATCGCGCGTTACAAAATGCATCGATCCTCCCTGGCGTTGCCCACCCAATCATCAATTGTAGTGATGGCTTTTCTATATAAGATAGCAAGGATATCGGAGTGGAGCGCGCCACGCCAGACGCATCGCGCTCGACAACCGGCATGGCCATGTTAGGGTTCGCGCAACGACGCGGACGAGCGCGCGCAAGGTGGGAAGATGACTGCGACCATAACCAATAGCGAAGGCGCCGGCGGCGGCTACACGCTGCCCAAAGGCCTGCTCGGCATTGTGACGATTGTCGTCATGGTCTGCGGCCCGGCCATGGTCGGCATGATGCTGACCATCTGCCTGCCGATCCTGCCCAACATGGTGAAGGCGGTGGGCGGCGACAAAGCCGCGTTGATCGCCATGCCGACCGCCGGCATCGTGGTCGGCGGCATCCTCGCCGGCCTGCTGCTGTCGCGCGTTTCCGCCAAGACGCTGATGATCTGGTCGATCGCACTGTTCGGCGTGGTCGGCGTCCTGGGCATGGTGCTGGAAGGCGCGCCGCTGCTTGTCTCGCGCTTCCTGACCGGCGTCGTGGCGACCTGCGTCTCCGCCGCCTCGACCACGCTGATCGGCGAGCATATCCCGGCAGCGATCCGCCCCCGTGTCCTGGGCATGCAGATGGCGGGTTCGTCGCTGATCGGCATCGTCGCCATGAACATCTCCGGTGCGCTCAATGACAGCTTCGGCTGGCAGGCGTCGTTCGCGCTGTTCCCGATCATCGCGATCATCCTCTTGATTCCCGGCATCCCGCTGATCCCGCCATCCGCCAAGGTGCAACCTTCGGTGGAAAGGACCACGCGGTCGGGCTGGCGCCTTATCCTCGACATGTGGCCGGTCTATCTGTTCCTGCTGATCATGAACGCGACGGTCTATACCTCTAACTCGCAGACCCCGTTCATCCTGTCCGACCAGGGCGTGACCAGCGCCGCGACGCGGGCGCATCTTCAGAGCATCAACCAGACGCTGATCGTGCTGTCGGCCTTCGCCTATCCGCTGACCCGCCGCTTCCTGGGCAGCCGCTGGATTCCGGCCTTCTTCCTGACCATGGCCGGGATCGGGCTGGTGCTGCTGGGCTCGTCGCACAGCCTGCTGCAGGTGGGCGTCGCGCTCGCCTTCACCGGCGTCGGCAGCGGCACGCTGTTTCCCCACCAGTCGAACCTCATCCTGTCGCGCGCCGCACCGGAGATCAGGGGCCGGGCAGTGGGGCTGATGGTGTCGAACCAATTCCTGGCAGACACGATCAATCCCTATGTCTACCCCCCGCTGGCCATGGCCGTCGGCGGGCTGGGCAATTCGATCATCGCCGTGGGCCTTGCCTGCGGGGTCGGCATGCTGTTCGCCCTAGGCTACGGCGCGCGGACCAGCAACGTGCCGCTGACCGCCGAGGCGAAAGGCTATGGGCATTAGCCCATCGGCTTCTCGCAGTTCACCATCCAGGGCGTGCCGTATTTGTCGGTGAAGGTTGCGAAGCGCTTGGCCCAGAAGGTTTCCTGGATCGCCATTTCGATATTTCCACCCTCCGACAAGGCGTGAAAAACGCGCTCGGCCTCGGCGGGCTCGGCAACGTTCAGGCAGACCGAGAAACCCTGGGGCTGCTTGAAGAAGCTGGGTGGGGCATCGGAGCCCATCAGCACCGTATCGCCGATATGCATGCGGGCATGCACGATCATGTTCTG
>DATJJW010000133.1:0-2125 GCA_035491935.1 Allostellaceae bacterium
CAACCGCAAGTCGCCGAGCAAGAACCGGCAGACGCTCAGCCGGACGAAGGCCAAGGAGCGGTCGGGCCGCACCGCCGAGGCGCAGAAGGAGGGCCGCAGCGCCCAGCGCCGCACGCTCGCCAAGGGCGCCGCCGGCACCAGCCGGCGCCGCGCCACCGGCGGGTCGGGCCGCATTACCGGGCCGACCAAGGCCGAGCTGATTGAACGGGCCAGGAAGCGCAACATCAGCGGCCGCTCGCGCATGAGCAAGGGCGAATTGCAGCGGGCGCTGGGCGGCGCGGGACGCTAGCCCGCACTCCTGAGGAAGGCGCCGAGATAGCCGGCCATTTCGCGGCTGTCCGACGCGCGGCTGACGGAGGCGATGGCCGTGTCGATCAGCGCGTCGGGCGCCTTGCCGCGGCGCATCTCGGCGAGGGCGATGGTGTAGTCGTCCTCGAATTCCGGATGCGGCTGCAGGCTCATTGCCGCGCCGTTGCGGTAGACGAGCCCGGCATTGGGGGTGAACTCGGACGACAGGAAGACGTCCGCGTCGGATGGCGCGGCGATCACCTGGTCCTGGTGCGAGCAGGCGATGGCGAATTCGGGCAGCTCGCCACCGACATGGGCCGGCCGCTGGGTGACGCCGTAGACGTGGCGGCCGAGGCCCCAGCCCTTCTCGGATTTGCGCACGTCGCCGCCGAGCGCATCGGCCATGATCTGGTGGCCGAAGCAAATGCCCAGCATCGGGGTCCTGGCCGCGTAGGCGCCGCGGATGAACCGGCGCAGCGGCTCCATCCAGGCAAAGTGGTTGTCGTAGACCCCGGCGGAAGACCCGGTGATCAGGACGGCATCGAGGGCTGCCGGGTCGGGCAGCGGCTGACCGTCGGCCAGACGCACGGTCTCGAAGGTGAAGCCTTCGGCCGCGAACATCCGGTGGAACATCGCGTCGTACGGACCGAACTTCTCGCGCAGCGGCGGAGGCACGTCGGTCGGCTGGATGAGAGTGAGCTTCATGGGCGAAAAAATGGCCCGCGCAACGGTGTCACGCAAGCCGGATTTCACGCAAATCTGCGGTGCGGGCTAGGCCGCCTTGGGGTGGAACTTCAGGGCGACGCCATCCATGCAATAGCGCCAGCCGGTCGGTTGCGGGCCGTCATCGAAGCGGTGCCCGAGATGGCCGCCGCAGCGGCGGCAATGGCACTCGCTGTAGGCCGGGGTGTCGGGGTCGGGCATGAGTGCCGTAGCGTTGTCGAGCGACTGATAGAAGCTCGGCCAGCCGGTGCCGCTGTCGAACTTGGTCTTGCTGTCGAACAGCGGCAGATCGCAGCCGGCGCAGGCGAAGATGCCCTCGCGGTGCTCGTCGTTGAGCGGCGAGCTGCCGGCGACTTCGGTGCCGCGCTGGCGCATCACCTGGTAGGCGTCATCGCCGAGGATCTGCTTCCATTCTTCGTCGGTGTGAGTGACCTCGAAGCTGCCGGGAACCGGGCCCGGCTGGCCGGCGGGGATGATGAAGCCGGCATAGGAACGGGAGACGACCGGAAAAATGGCGGCGAGACCGACGAGAGCGGTGCCGCCCAACAGAAGCGAACGTCGATTCAATGTGGCCATTGCGGGCCCTCCCCTCTGAACGATTGCGCGTGTCCTACCACAAGATAGGACACGCGCGTTTCAATTGCATGTGTGCCGGACGGAGGGGCGGCACACCGACAATCACATCTTCGGCAGGAGCACGTGGTCGACGACGTGGATGACGCCGTTGGACTGGATCACGTCGGCGATGGTGACGGTGGCCGTGCCGCCGGCTTCATCCTTGATCATGACCTTGCCGTCCTTGACCGACAGCCAGAGCTTGCAGCCACCGACGGTGGTGACTTCATGGGTGCCGCCGTCGGCCTTGGCCATCGACACGACGTCGGTCGAGAGCGCCTTGGCGGCGATCACGTGGCAGGTCAGGATCTTGACCAGCATCGCCTTGTTCTCGGGCTTGAGCAGGTTGTCGACGGTGCCGGCCGGCAGGGCGGCGAAGGCTTCGTTGGTCGGCGCGAAGACGGTGAACGGGCCGGGGCCCGACAGGGTCTCGACCAGGCCGGCGGCCTTCACCGCGGCGACCAGGGTCGTGTGATCCTTCGAGTTCACGGCATTCTCG
>DATJJW010000134.1:0-9207 GCA_035491935.1 Allostellaceae bacterium
CCGCATATTGTCTCGGCAGCAGGCGAACCCTATAAGGAAGCTAGCAAGCCGCCGCTGGCCCGGTCGAGGCCAAAACGGCGGCGGAAGCTGGCTCTGCCGCATTTTTCGACCACGTTCCCGCGGCCAGATGGCTGCCGGCCACATTGCAGAACAGGCCCACGCACGGATATCGATCGACTCTGATGACCATTCCGTCCCATGCCGACGCATTTTCGACGCTGCACGACGCCGTAGACGCCGCTGCGGAATCAGCGGTAGTGCGGGCCGCCGCGGCATTGCTGCAGGCCGGCAGGCTGGTCGCCTTTCCGACCGAGACCGTCTATGGGCTGGGCGCGGACGCCACCAATGACGCCGCGACCGCGCAGATCTTCGCCGCCAAGGGCCGCCCGGACTTCAACCCGCTGATCGTCCATGTGCCGGATTTGGCGGCGGCCGAGACATTGGTGCAATTCAACGCTCACGCGCGCCGGCTGGCCGCGGCGTTCTGGCCCGGACCGCTGACCCTGGTGCTGCCGCGCCGGACCGATTGCCCGGTGAGCCTGCTATGCAGCGCCGGGCTCGATTCCCTGGGCGTGCGCGTACCGGGCCATCCGCTGGCGCTGGCGCTGCTGCGCGCCGCCGGGCGCCCGGTCGCGGCACCCAGCGCCAACCGTTCCGGCCGCATTAGCCCCACCAGCGCCGCCCATGTCGAACAGGAGCTGGGCGATCGCGTCGCCATGGTGCTGGATGGCGGCCCATGTCGGGTCGGAGTGGAATCGACCGTATTGGACCTGACCGGCGACGGTGTATTGCTGCTGCGCCCGGGCGGCGTCACCGAATCCCAGATCACCCAGGTACTGGGCCAGCCACTCGACCACAAGCAACCCTCCGCCATGGATCAGGACGAACTGGCCCAGGCGGGGCTGCTCAGCCCCGGCATGCTCGACAGCCATTATGCGCCGGAGCGTCCGGTGCGGCTGAACGCCACCGTGCCGCAGCAGGGCGAAGCCTTTATCGCCTTCGGCCGGCCGCTGCCGGGCACCAGGGCCGATGCGCAGCTGAGCGAGGCCGGCGATACGGTGGAGGCGGCATCCCATCTCTTCGCCACGCTGCGCGCACTCGACCGGCCGCCCTTCACCGGCATTGCGGTGATGCCGATCCCGGATACCGGGCTCGGTCTTGCAATCAACGACCGCCTACGCCGGGCCGCCGCGCCCAGGCCCGAGGAACAGGGACGATAATCATGGATCAGATCCTCGACCGCTTGCGCCAGATCGTCGGACCCCAAGGGTATCTCAGCGATCCGGCCGATGTGGCGCCCCATCTGGTCGAAGGCCGCAAACTATACCAGGGCAAGACTGCACTGGTGCTGAAGCCGGCGACGACGGCGGAGGTGGCGGAGATCGTCCGCACCTGCCACGAGGCGCGGCTGCCGATCGTGCCGCAGGGCGGCAATACCGGGCTGGTCGGCGGCGGTGTGCCTGGTATCGGTGTGCCTGGTGTCGGTATGTCCGGCGCCGATGGACATAATGTCGTGTTGGCAACCCACCGGCTGAACCGCATCCGCGAGATCGACGCGGCCAATTTCACCATGACGGTGGAAGCCGGCTGCATCCTGGCGACCATTCAGGAAAAGGCGCTGGAACATGACCGCCTCTTCCCCTTGAGCCTCGGCGCGCAAGGCAGCTGCCAGATCGGCGGCAACATCTCGACGAATGCCGGCGGCATCCAGGTGCTGCGCTATGGCAATGCCCGCGAGCTGGTGTTGGGGCTGGAGGTGGTCTTGCCGGACGGGCAAATCTGGGATGGCCTGCGTGGCCTGCGCAAGGACAATACCGGCTACGACCTGAAGCAGCTCTTCATCGGCGCCGAAGGCACCCTAGGCATCGTCACCGCAGCAAAGCTGAAGCTGTTCCCCGCCCCCCATGACAGCGCCACCGCCTTCGTGGGGCTGGCCGATCCGGAAGCCGCCATGGCGCTGTTCACCCGCGCCCGCGGGGCCACCGGCGACCAACTCACCGCTTTCGAGCTGATCCCGCGCATCGGCATCGAGATGTTGGTCGAGCATATGGGCTGCGTCGATCCCTTGGGCGAACCGCATCCGTTCTACGCGCTGATCGAACTCAGCTCCTCCCACGAGCAGGCGGGGCTCGGCGCGGTCATGGAATCCTTGCTGGAGCGCGCGCTCGAAGACGGGCTGATCCAGGACGGCACCATTGCCGCCAGTACCGCCCAGGCTCGCGCCTTCTGGCATCTGCGCGAGGCCCTGCCGGAAATGCAGGCTTATGAAGGCGGCAGCATCAAACACGATGTCTCGGTGCCGGTCTCGTCGGTCGCCGCCTTCCTCAAGGAGGCGATCGCGGCGGTGACCGAGCGCCTGCCCGGCATCCGCCCGGTGCCTTTCGGCCATGCCGGCGACGGCAACATCCATTTCAACCTGACCCAGCCCAAGGGCGCCGACAAGGCGGCATATCTCGCGCGCTGGGGCGAGTTCAACGACATCGTCCACAACATCGTCGCGCGTCATGGCGGTTCGATCAGCGCCGAGCACGGCATCGGCCTGCTGAAGCGGGACGAGCTCACCCATTACAAATCGGCGCTGGAGCTGGAATTGATGGCGCGGATCAAACGCGCTGTCGACCCGGAGAACCTGATGAACCCCGGCAAGGTATTGGTGCTGGATTAAGCGGGTTCCCGGGATTGGGCAGCCGGCATATCGGCTGGGCTCGTCCGGCTTAAACCCTTAGGAAAATTCCGCAATCAAGCCACAATTGACCACAATTGAGCCATGGGCATTCCGCAATCGCCCCTCAGCTTAGGACCGTCGCAAGACGGACCAGCCTTTGGGGAAAGACGGGCCCATGAAGAAACAGCCGACAGATATCGCCTCGATCCTGCGTTACGCGCTTTGCCTCCTGGCATTGCTCACCGTGATCCTGCTGCCGGAGCTTTCGCCTCATGCCAAGGCCTCCGGTTACCAGGAGGACGTCGCTTCTGACAACGTCAGCCACTCGATCCGGCTGGCGCACCACGAATCTTAAAAGCACCTTTCTACCCGCCCACGAACATCTCTTTGCGGATGACGGCGTGGACGCCCCAATTCGCGTCCACCACCTGGGTCACACCGAAGTCACAGGCCACGGAGATCAGCGAGATCGCCTCATCCTCGCTCAGGCCCTTGGCATTCATCAGGAAAGCACGCGCCTTGCGGAAGGCATCGCGCATGGCGAGGTCGAGGGAGGCCTTGCCGGCGACCTGCCTCTGGGCATCCGGCCCCAGTGCCGTCAGGTAATTGGGATAGCTGAAGCCGCACATCAGCCACTCGGTTTTCGTTTCCAGCAGCGGATAATCCAGCTCGGCCAGCATCGTGCCGGGCAGGTCGCGCGATTTATGCAGAACGAATTGGAAGGTGCCGGTGAGCGAGCATTCGATCGCCGTGCCGCATAGCTCGGAATCGCCCTGGCTGGCATGCGGGTCGCCGACCGAGAACAGCGCGCCCTCGACGCCGACCGGGTAATACATGATGGCGCCCTTGCCGATGCGCCAATTGTCGATATTGCCGCCGAAATGCGACGGCGGGATGGTGGTGACCATATCGGCCTCGGCCGGCGCCACCGCCATGACGCCGAAATGCGGCCGGATCGGCACGCGGATGCCTTTCAGCACGCCATGGTTCTTCGTGACCGTCCCGGGATCGACGATCACCCCCGGATAGTCGCAGGTCGGGTGTGCCACGCCATAAGGATCGATCTGCGGCGTGTAGGCGTAGCTGTAGACCGCCTCCGCCCAATCGCGCCCACCGGTCGCGTCGACCTCATAGATCGTCACCACCTCGCGCGGGGTCTGGCCGGTGATGAGGTCGTTGTAATGGAAGCCCCACCAGCCGGCGATATTGGCGCCGAAGGTCTTGCCGGCGTAAGCCGGGTTGGCACAAGGCCGGGGCGTCACCTCCAGGATGCGCACCTCCAGCACGTCGCCGGGCTCGGCGCCGCGGACCAGCACGGGCCCGGTACAGATATGCACGCCGAAGCCGGCGCCGGCGCCATTCGGCGCATCCATCGGCCCGGCACCGCGCCGGTCGATCGCCTTGTATTCCCTGGTCCAGGCAAAGATGCTTTCGGCGCGGGGATCGCGGGCGATCATGCGTTCGGCGTCGGTGTTGGACTGGCTGGTCAGCAGGGTCTCGATGGTGACGATGTCGCCGGAATCGATCTCGAGCTGGGGCTTCAGCAGTCTGCTGAAATAGCCCCAATGCACGGTTTCCGCATTGACCGCCAGATGGTGCCGGCGGCCGCTGACGGGCTGCCTGGGGCCGGTGGCGCCTCCGCCCAGCAGGTCATCCGCCTGGCCGCTGGTGACGAAGCGGCTTTTCAGGAAAGCCTGACGCTCGGCCGCCAGATCGGCCAGGAAGGCCTTGTGATGCGTCTCGAATTGCGGGCAGGTGACGTCGTCGCCACGGCACATGGCTCTCCTCCTTCGTCGCTACGAAGGAAGCCTAGATCAAGATGGCGTCAGCGGCACCTATTCCAGCGGCGGCGCGTAGAGCAGCCCGCCGGCGGTCCACAGCTCGTTCAGGCCACGCTCCAGCTTGAGCGGGCTACCCCGGCCGACATTGCGCTCGAAGATCTCGCCATAATTGCCGACGCTCTTCAGGATGTTGTAGGCCCATTTGTCGTCAAGGCCGAGCGCCGTGCCCATGCCGGACGTCACACCCAGCAGGCGCTGCACTTCCGGATCGTCGCTTTTGAGCTTGCCGTCGATGTTCTTGGAGGTGATGCCCTTCTCCTCGCCTTCGATCAGGGCGAAGACCGTCCAGCGTACGACATCGAACCACTGGTCGTCGCCCTGGCGCACGGCCGGGGCCAGCGGTTCCTTCGACACGGTTTCGGGCAGGATGACGTAATCGTCCGGATTGGGCGCCTTGGTCACGCGGCTGGCGGCAAGACCCGAGGCATCTGCCGTCAAGGCGTCGCATTTCCCGCTGTAGAAGGCGCTCTGTACCGCGTCGAAATTCTCGATGACCAGCGGCTTGAAGCTCATATGGTTGGCCCGGAAGTAATCGGTCAGGTCGCGTTCGGTCGAAGTGCCGGGCTGAAGGCAGATCGTGGCGCCCGAGAGCTGCTTCACACTCTTGATGCCCAGCTTCTTCGAGACCATGAAACCCTGGCCGTCATAATAGACCGGCGCCGTGAACAGGATGCCGAGGCTGGCCTCGCGCTGCAGGGTCCAGGTCGTGTCGCGCGACAGCAGATCGACGGCGCCAGACTGCAGGGCGGTGAAGCGCTGCTGGGTATTGAGCGGGACGAACTTCACCTTGTCCGGCGTGCCGAAGATCGCCGCCGACAAGGCGCGGCAGATATCGACATCGAGGCCGGTGTAATTGCCATGGCTGTCGGCCAACGAAAAGCCGGCGACGCCGGTCGAGACGCCACAGGCGACCATGCCGCGCATGCGTACCGCATTGAGCGTCGGCCCCGCCACCGCCGCACGGGCCGGCAACGCACCCACGGTGGCGCCGATCAGGGTCAGGAGCAGAACAGCAAAAGCAGAGAGGCGGGAGGAACGAGGCCGTGCTGTCCGGGTTACCGATACCATCATCTTGTATGCCGCGCCGGTCGCGTGGGCCCGAGGTAGACTGTCGATGGCAATTTTCGGCACGAAGCAGCGTTCCTTTACATCGCAAATTATGGTCTGCGCTCATACCCGGTATGTGTGTCGTTCGTAAGGCGAACCGGCGGACGCTACCATAGCGTCCTGTTACGTCGCAACGCCGGTGGCACGGACATGGCAGTTTCGTTGAGTTTCAGAAATTTCAGCAACTCGTGGCAGCAATATTGTCGATGATTTCCTTCATATTTTAGGGGGACGTCGGCCTAAAATCTGCCCTTTTCTTCGATAACTATATAATCCAATTCAGTTACAACCGTAGTATAACTCCTATAACCAGTCATAAGGAGACAGTACGTTGGCCCGCCCCTCCGCCACCAAGTTGCAAGGCAACCAGACTCAGCGCCCCCGCGGCCAGTTCGACGAAGGGCAGTTGAAGAGCATCGATGCCGCCGTCGGTGCCCAGGTTCGGCTGCGTCGCATCTTGCTGGGATTGTCCCAGGAGAGCGTCAGCAAGACCATGGAACTGACCTTCCAGCAGCTGCAGAAATACGAGCACGGCACCAACCGCATCAGCGCGTCGCGCCTGTATCAGCTGGCGACGATTCTGCATGTGCCGGTCTCTTATTTCTTCGAGACCATCGATGCGGACGAGATTGTCGCTCCGGAGACCGAGACCGCTCCGCCCCCGGGTGAAGGCGTGTCCGGCGACCTAATGAAGAAGCGCAAGACCGTCGAGCTGGTCCGCGCGTTCTATGCCATTGAGGGTGAACGTCAACGCAATGCCGCGTTGAACCTGCTGAAGACCCTCGGCAAGGACGGCAGCAAGTAAAACCCGTCTGCCATCATACTTATACTTGGCATACGGATAATATCGCGCTGAAAAAGATACGCGCCGGTTTCCCGGAAGGGACCGGCGCGTTCTTTTTTACGGTGCCGGCGGGTCGAGCCCGCCGGCTCGTCGCCCCCGCGTGAAGCGGAGGTGACGATCGGCATGGGACCAGCGCTTACTGGAACGGGTAGTAGCGCAGGCTGACCATCATGGTGTTGTCCGAGGCGTGGATCGCCGGACCCGTCGTAACGCCAGCGGCGCCGGCAGCGAAATTGCTCTGGCGCAGATAGGCGTACTGCAGGCCGGTCTGCATCAGACCCATCTGACCCTGGTAGAACTTCCACCAGAAACCCACCGTGCCTTCGTCGACATGATGGACCTGACCACCGGCAGCGGCACGGCCGGGACCATAGCCGTTGGCGCCATCAGCATACAGATACTCCGTGCCGGCATAACCATAGACGTCGAGGACCGGGGTCGGGTGACCGACCAGGCCGACCATCGCCTGCAAGTTACGCAGCGCGCCCCAGCTCTGATTGCCAGCCGCGTTGAGACCGCCGACCACAACGTCGCTCAGGTTGGCTGAACCGTAACGGCCGGTGCCTTCGCCCCAAAGCACGTTCGCCTGCAGGTCGAGGTACTTCGGCACAACATTGGTCACGGCGCTGGCGCCGACGCCGCCGCCGACGAGGTTGTTGTTGTGCTGCGGCGCACCGGTGGTCTGGTTGTGGAAGAAGTTGACCAGGCCGAACAGGGCGAACTGGCCGATGCTGGTGTCGGTCGCCACCTTGGCAATGACGTCCGGCGCGGTTTCGTTGGTCGGAGTGACACCGCTCAAGTTGCCGTTACCGGCGATGGTGCTGCTACCAACACCCTGCGGGTTTTCAACCGAGACGGCGGCCCACCAACGCGGCCCGAAATCCTTGACCAGACGGAAGCCCGGCTGACGCGCATAGGTGAAGCCGACGACGTTGCTGTTGTCGATGACGGCCGGACCGGCTTCGCTACCCGGATCGAGCGTCTTCTTCTCGGCGGTGGCCAGCGACCACATCTGACCGCCGAAGACATGCAGGCCAAAGTCGGAGCGCTCATAGCCCGCCCAAGCCTGACGCAGACGCGGGATGTAGCTGTTCGACTGCTTCGAGTTCGAGGTCGGAGCCGCACCCATGAAGTCGCTCTCGACATAGCCCGAGATCGTCGTCACGCTGTCCGGCTTGGTGCTGATGCCCAGGGACAGGCGGGTCTGACGGGCGCTGCCGCGCAGCTCATGCTCGCGCGACGCTGCCGAACCAGGCAGCGGGATGCTGGTGTAGCGGTTGTCCATGTCCGCGCCCATGCTCTTGGTGCGGTAGACGCCTTCGGCCGCAATGTAGCCGCCGACCTTGACGTTGACATTGCCCAGACGCAGGCCGTTGGCCTTGTTGAAGGTCACGACCTGACCACCAGCGGCGGCCGGGGTCGACTTCGTGGCGGCAGCGGCCGCGTTGGCGGTCGCCTGGGCCTGGCTGGCCTGGGCCTGCGAGAAGTCCTGGCGAGCCTGGAGCTGCTGGATCTGGGACTGCAGCTGACGGATCTCAGCTTCCAGGGTGGCGGTCGACGGACCGGCGGCATGCGCCGTACCCTGGCCGATGAACAGGACGCCGCCGAATACGGCGCCCATCGCCAGAGCCGACACACGACCCGGCATGAGGTTGAACTTACGCAGCATTGATTCCCCCTTTGAGCGAAGGGGATAAACGCCGATTCATCCCCTTCTGGATGAGTGCCCGCGTTTTACGGAGGGGAAATGACAGTTATTGGACTTCAATATGAAGGTTACGTGACGGTGAACATTATCGATCACACTGTGTGCATTCGGCCATATATTTACAAATCTATGACAAGTTAACAGAATACTAAAATAATACTTTATATTCCCTTTTTGGGATCCGCATTGCCGCAGGCTCACCTTTCGCGCTCGAAGCGTGCCCGAGGCGGCTGTGATGGCCGGCCGCAGGGGGCCTTATCGCAGCGCTGGACGATGTCCGAAAATCGCGGTGCCGACGCGGACCAGGGTGGCGCCCTGGCCGATGGCGACCGGGTAGTCGGCGCTCATGCCCATGCTGAGCTGCCGCAGGCCATGCCGCTTGGCACAGCAGCGCAGCCAGGCGAAATGCGGCGACGGCTCCTCCTCGGCCGGCGGGATAGCCATCAGCCCCGCGACCGGCAGGTGCAGATCCTCGCGGCAATGCCGGATGAAGTCATCGGCCTCATGCGGCATGATGCCGGCCTTCTGCGGCTCCTCCCCGGTATTCACCTGGATGAAGCAGGCGCGCATGCGGATCGGCGTCGTCGGCTGCTGCAGCGCCGCCGCCATGGCCTCGGCCAGCTTCGGCCGGTCGACCGTCTCGATGACGTCGAACAGGGCCAGCGCGTCACGCAGCTTGTTGGTCTGGAGCGGCCCGATCAGATGCAGCTCCAGCCCCGGAAGCCCATCACGCAGCGCGCCGTATTTCGCCTGCGCCTCCTGCACCCGATTCTCGCCGAAGCGCCGTTGGCCCAGCGCATGAAGCGCCTCGATAGCCGCCGCCGGATGGGTCTTCGACACCGCGACCAGGCCGATATCGCCGGCCTCACGCTCTGCCGCCTTCGCCGCCGCGGCGATCTCCGTCTGGACCTCCGCCAGATTGCGGGCGAGTTCGGCCGGGTCAATCAAGGATGGCTCGCTCATGATGGGCCTCAAAGATAACCGAAGCGGCGCATCTGTTCGCCGTGCAGTTCCTGGATGCGGGCGATCTGGGCCGGCGTCA
>DATJJW010000135.1:0-5716 GCA_035491935.1 Allostellaceae bacterium
TGGTGGTGCGGGATCATGCCGGCGACGAAATCCTTATCGGTATCGCCGGTCAGGGGCACGTCCATATCCTTCATCATCTTGTCGTCCGCCGCCTTGAAGGCTTGGGAAGATGGCGGCGCGGTGAGCGGCATGTTCATGCCCTGCATGTCCTTACCCCGCATGGTCTTGCCGGGCGCGGCCTGCTGCTGATCGGCGGCATGGGCCGACGAGGCCAAGAGAAAGAACGAAGCGGCGAATGCGAGCAAGGTCGGGCGCATGGTTTCCTCCGTCGTCATTGTAGTTCGGTCGACACCTTGAACCTTGCCGTCATGGCAAGGTCAATCGCGCAGATTGCCCAGCCGCACGATATTGAGCAGGGCCTGGCGGCAGATGGTCTCGTCGGGGTAGCCGGTCCGCTTGCAATCGCGTTCGGCGGCCAGCAGCAGGCTGGTCGCGCGCTGGGCGCGATGGATCGGGAAGCGACGGAACTGGCCACGGAACCGGTCGGCCAGCTTGAAGAAGATCGGCGGGCGCAGGCCCTGGATCGCGACATCGAGCGGCTTGCCCCTGGCGGTCTCCGTGCCCACGAGGTGCAGGCGTTGGGCGTGGCGCAAGGCCGCGCGCAGGATGGTGACCGGCATCTCGCCCTCGCGCAGCAGCCGGTCCAGCCCGGTCGATAGCGGGCCGATACGGCCGTCGAAGGCGTCATAGACGATATCGTCCAAGGCCAGCGCGCTGGTATTGTCGATCGAGGCCGCGACATCGGCCAGGGTCAGCCGGCCACCCTCGCCGGCATAGAGGCAGAGCTTCTCCAGCTCCTGCCGGGTGACCATGCGGTCGCCGCCCAGATGCGCCACCAGGAAATCGGCGGCATCCTTATCGATGGAGACGCGGTGGCGGCCGAAGCTTTCGCGCATGGTTTCGGCCAGCTCGCGGGGGCCATCGGCATAGCACGCGATGGCAACGGCACGCGCGTCGTTCTCGCACAGCTTGCGCAAGGCGGATTTGGCTTCGAGCGAGCCGGCTTCGAGGATCGTCAGGCTGTCGCCGGTCGGCTGGCCCAGCAGGTATTCCACGGTCTTGGCGATGACGTCGCCGCAATCGCGCACCCGGATCGCGCGTCGCCCGCCCATCAGGCTGATGGCGGTTGCCTCGTCGGAAAGCCGCGCCGGATCGGATTTGATGGCGTCGCCGTTGAGCAGCGCCAGGCGGAACGGGTCATCGCCTGTGCCGCCCAGCACGGCGCGCACCAGCATGTCGGCGCGCTCGCGTACCAGCCCCTCATCGGGGCCGAAGACCAGGGCCACCGCGATATCGGCTGGCGGATTCTTGAGGAAGTCGCTGGTCTTGGCCGGCGGCAGCTTCACGGGCGGATTTGCTTCATGCAGACGGGGCCGGGCCGGCCGTCAGGGCGTGACCACGGCGGCCATCGGCGCCGGCGGTGGCTCGGCACCCGGGGCGATGGCCGCGCTGGTGCCGGTCTTGAAGTAGAGCGCCACCTGATCCTGGATCTGCAGGGCCAGCTGGTCGATGTCGCGCATCTCGTCGGCCTGCTGGCTGGTGACGTTGGCGTAGCCGTCATTGGACATGCTGTAGCCGGTGGTGGCTGCGGCGCTGCCCTCGGTGATCGGCTTGCCGTCGGCGATGTTCTCCAGATGCCAATCGGCCTTGATCAGCACATCGGTCCAGGCGGCGGTGCCATCGGGCCGGGTCGCGAAGCTGCTGTTGCTGTTGGTCAGTTTGACGACCAGCTGGTATTGCGGCGTCGGCCCGTTCGAGGTCGGGTCGAAGGCGTCACGCAGCCGGTTGGTCAGCACCACGCCCAGCCGGTTGGGAATCTGCGCCACCTTGACCTGGCTCAGATTGCCCGCCACCGCGGCCTGTTGGTGGTCGCCATAGACTGGCGTGAAGCCGCAGCCCCCGAGCAGCGCCAGCGTCAGAGTGCAAGCCGAAAGCCTAGCCCCAAGGTATCTAGCCAACGACATTGATGATCCGCCCAGGTACGACGATGACCTTGCGGACTTGCCGACCCTCCAGCGCCTTCTGCACGGTCGGCTGGGCAAGCGCCGCCTCTCGCGCGGCATCCTCGCTCACATCGCGCGGCAATTCCAGCGTCGCGCGCAGCTTGCCATTGACCTGGACCGCCATGGTCACAGTGTCGTCGCGCAGGAGATCGGGGTCGGCGACCGGCCAGGGCTGCTCGACCAGCAGCCCGTCATGGCCGAGCGCCTGCCACAGCTCCTCGGCCAGATGCGGCAGCATCGGGCCGATCAGCACGGTCATCGTGTCGAGCGCTTCGCGCAGTGTGGCGCCGTCGGCTTTGGCCGCGACATCCTCCAGATGGTTCGACAGCTCGCGCAGCCTGGCTACGGCACGGTTGAAGCGGAACTGCTCCAGATCCTCGGTCAGCGCCGCGATCGTCTTGTGCAGAATGCGGCGGGTCGCGATATGGGCCTCGTCCGGCTTCGTGCCGGGCGCAGCCAAGCGCGGGCGCGATTCCACGACCAGGCGATAGAGCCGGTTGACATAGCGCCAGATGCCCTCGATGCCGGATGCGGTCCATTCCAGGTCGCGCTCCGGCGGGCTGTCGGACATCAGGAACAGGCGTGCGGTATCGGCGCCATAGCTCTCGACGATGGTCTCCAGCCCGACGACGTTCTTCTTCGACTTGGACATCTTCTCCATGCGGCCGACCGCGACCGGGTGGCCGGCGGCGTCGACATGGGCGCCGTCGTCCTTGGTGAAGACTTCCTCAGGGTAGAGCCAGGCGCCCGCGTCACTCTTGTAGGTCTCGTGACAAACCATGCCTTGAGTGAACAAGCCGGCGAAGGGCTCGGTAATGCCGAGATAGCCGCAACGCTTCAGCGCGTGGGTGAAGAAGCGGGCATAGAGCAGATGCAGGATCGCATGCTCGATGCCGCCGATATATTGGTCGACCGGCAGCCAGTAATCGACATCCGCCCGCTCGAAGGCCTTGTCCGAACGCGGTGAGCAGAAGCGCGCGAAATACCAGGAGGATTCGAAGAAGGTGTCGAAGGTGTCGGTCTCGCGCCGGGCATCAGTGCCGCAATGCGGGCATTTGACGTATTTCCAGGTCGGATGCCGGTCGAGCGGGTTGCCGGGCTGGTCGAAGCTGACATCGTCGGGCAGCCGCACCGGCAGCTCGGATTCGGGCACCGGCACGATGCCGCAATCCGGGCAATGGATGATCGGGATCGGGCAGCCCCAATAGCGCTGGCGCGACACGCCCCAGTCGCGCAGGCGATACTGGATGGTCTTGGTGCCGACGCCCAGCGTCTCCAGACGCTCGATGACCTTGCGCTTGGCATCCGGTACGGCCAGCCCGTCGAGGAATCCCGAATTCACCAGCACGCCATCGGTGGCGGTGAAGGCTTCGGTGCCGATCTCGGCGGCCTCGCCATCCTGGGGCCGCACGACGGTGCGCACCGGCAGCCCGTATTTACGCGCGAAATCCAGATCGCGCTGGTCATGCGCCGGGCAGCCGAAGATGGCGCCGGTGCCGTATTCCATCAGCACGAAATTGGCGATGTAGACCGGCAAGGCCAGGCCCGGCACCAGAGGATGGGCGACCGAAAGACGGGTGCGATAGCCCAGCTTCTCCGCCGTCTCGATCGCGGCCTCGCTGGTACCGATGCGGTTGCACTCGGCATTGAACTCGGCGATCGCCGGGTCCTGTTCACCGAGGCGCTTCGCGATCGGGTGATTGGCGGAGATGGCGCAGAAGGCGGCGCCGAACAGCGTGTCCGGCCGGGTGGTGAAGACCTCAACGGTCTCGCCCTGGAAATCCCGGGATTCATCAGTGTCGGCGATGGCGAAGCGCAGCCTGGCGCCCTCGGACCGGCCGATCCAGTTGGCCTGCATCAGCCGCACGCGCTCCGGCCAGCGGTCGAGCGTCTCGATACCGGCCAGCAGGTCTTCGGCGAAATCGGTGATCTTGAGGAACCATTGCGACAAGAGCCGCTTCTCGACCAGCGCGCCCGAACGCCAGCCGCGGCCCTCGATCACCTGTTCGTTGGCCAGCACGGTATGCTCGACCGGGTCCCAATTGACCCAGGATTCCTTGCGGTAGGCCAGGCCCGCCTTCAGGAAATCGAGGAACATCTTCTGCTCGTGCCGGTAATATTCCGGGTGGCAGGTCGCGATCTCGCGGTCCCAGTCGTAGGACAGGCCGATCAGCTTGAGCTGAGCGCCCATGGTCGCGATGTTCTCGTAGGTCCATGTCGCCGGATGCACGCCGCCGGCGATCGCGGCATTCTCGGCCGGCAGGCCGAAGGCGTCCCAGCCCATGGGATGCAGCACATTGAAGCCGCGCGCCTTCTTATAGCGCGTGACGACGTCGCCCATGGTGTAGTTGCGGACATGGCCGACATGGAGCTTGCCCGACGGGTACGGGAACATCTCCAGGACATAGTATTTCGGCCGCGCCGGATCGGTCTTGACCCGGAAGCAGCCGGCATCGGCCCAGGCCTGGCGCCAGCGCGCTTCGGCGTCGAGGAAGTTGTAGCGGTCGGGTGAGGCGGCAGGCGTTGGTGCGGATGAATCCATGATGTCGTCGTCGGTGATCAGTCGTCTGTCGGCCGCGCCCTTACTTCTGACTCTGGATCTCGGTGGAGGAGACGCGAAGCTGCCGGGCACGGGTCAGGATCTGGTCCTCCAGGTTCTGCGCGATCTTGGCATCGACCGGCGCATCGGTCCATGAGCCGTTGGCATCGTTGCGAGTCTGGCGGAACACGGTGGCGCGGATGCCCGCGGCATGCAGTTCGCGGTCAAGGATGAAGACATTGACCTTGAAGCGCTCATTGGGCGAGGCCGGCGGTGCATACCAGTCGGTGATGATCACGCCGCCGAACGGATCGGCCGAAGCCAGCGGCATGAAGGAGACCGTGTCGAGCGAGGCACGCCACAGGAAGGTGTTGACGCCGACGCCCGCGGCACCCGGGGCGGCGCCACCCTTGTTGCCGGGCGAGATGCCGAGGAAAGAGCCGAGGTTGTTGCCCTGGCCGAAGATGGTCTCGCTGCGCTGCTGCTGGGCATTGGCGCCGTAGGGGTCCCATTTCGGATTGGATTGCGAGGTCTGGGACGGGGTGACGCTGTCGCAGGCGGCGAGCGAGAGGACGAGGCCGCCGGCCAGAGCCAGGCTACCGAAGCGAAGGAGCTGTACCGGGCGATACATGCGATTGTGCGAAGCGGGCTGCACGCGAACGACCATCTTAGACTCTCCGGCGCGGGTTGGCCGTGACCCACGGCGACGCGACCATCGCGCCGCTCCCGGGCCCGCTCCCGCCCGATCAAGGGAAAGGGGTTTGGCCGGCGTTCCTAGCATGTCTGTCGAAGCATGCGAAGCGGATAGCGCGGCTGGGCATAAGGTTTTCGGTTGTCGCGAATCATAGGCCGGGCATCGAAGCCGTGCAAGGCGCCCCAAGGCTCTACCATGTTACCGGGGAATTCTATGCGCCTCTCGCATATGCGAGCAGTATAACAGGTGAATATTCCTCAGTTGGTTGAGGATCTTGTGGCGTTGCAGCAACACCGCCGATCCATCATTCGCGAATTTCTTAAACTTTCTTGACGGTCCCAAGCGCAGCCATAATCTTTTGCCAGGTTTATGGGCGATCGGTTGGGTCTGCACGATTTTTGGTCGGCGATTCTCGGTTGCCCTTTTCGTAGCACGAACGCGGGCGTCTTTCCTAAAAGGGAGGTACGAGCGCGGCGTCTA
>DATJJW010000136.1:0-26837 GCA_035491935.1 Allostellaceae bacterium
TGGATAGATTAATGCCGAGACGGGCCAGCGAAAATCGGTCCATCAGGCACTCTTTCATGACGTCAATCGCAACATAGGCGAATACGGCGATGCGTGTTGCTTCGAGAGCGTCTTTGACCAGTTCCTTGGTCCCGATGACAAAACAGGCGACCTTGGGATTTTCCCGAAGATAGCGCGTACCTTGCAGCGGGCGCGCATTCACGGTGCCTTTGAAAATGAGATACGGCTTGCCTTTCACCACTTTCACGTAGGCCTGCCCGAGCATTCCCAAGAGCTTTATTTGATGACGTAATTTCCCAATGGCCTGGGCGAGCTGGCCCAACGCAATGAAGTCAGTATGTTCCTTGCTCTTGAGCGTGTTGTCGCTCGCTGCCAGCCACTCCAGCGGCATGATCCAAATTTCATGGTCGACGTGATGGACGGTCGGAGCGGTAGCCATGATTGCTGTCTCGAATTCTTTGGGAATGTCTCGAAGCTGATCGGCCCATGCGGCGTTATCACCGCATGGACCGGCCGGTAGCGCTTACGACGCCTGGGTCGTCGACAGGTCGTAGGAGGCGATGACCGGCGACTGCGGGTTATGCTGGGCATCGTACGGCGTGTACTTCATCTCCACCTTGGTGAAGTTCAGCACGACGGTCTCTTCCGGACGGTCGGCCGAGGCCGAGATCGTGTAGGACGAGATCAGCGTGTTGGTGAGCGTGAAGGAGATGTAGGTGTCGCCCGGATTGCCCGTGGTGCACAGGTCGATCTTGGCGGTGACGCCGCTACGGCCGCTGCAGGCCTGCGAGAACAGCTTGACCGACGAGGAGTCGGAGGTCTTGGTCAGGATGACCTCGCCGACCGACGGCTCCGAGCCTTCGCGGTTGGTGGTGGCACCGGCCAGCGTGTTCATCGACCGGGTGACGCCCCATTGCAGCGTCTTGATGTCGGTCCAGCCGGTGTGGTTCGCCTGCGTGGCATCGCCCTGGATGCCATCGATCTGAAGGAAAATCGGCATTGTGAGCTCCTTGGTTCATGGGAAGTAGGACGAAGGTGCGTCGCATCGCCTGACCCGCGGGCAGAGGATGCAGAAGAGGGTGCTGCCGCCGTCAGTCCGCCGCGGACCTCAGGATCGGCCTCTCGGCCGCCGGCAACGTTTCGATGTCGATCCGGAAATCTCCGGTGCCGTCATCCAAATCGACGGACGCCGCGGCGATGTTCTGCCGGGCGGCCAGGGTTTCGAGGATCCGCCGCGACAGGGCTGGCATCAGCCCGCGCGACAGCACATGGTCGATGGCGCGGGCGCCGGCGTCGCTCTCGCCGCAGCGCGACACCAGCATCTCGACGACACGGGGGCTGACCTCCAGCCGGGCGCCATAGGTCTGGACGACCCGCCGACGCAGCTTGTCGATCTGCATGGCGACGATGTCGGCCAAACTCTCGGCGTTGAGCGGCAGGTAGGGCACCACGGTGACACGGCCGAGGAAGGCCGCCTTGTAATGCTTGAGCAGTTCCGGATGGAGCATGGTTGCCAGCCCGCTCACCTCGGGCAGGGTCTCGCGGTCGGCGGCGAGCGCCGTCAGCAATTCCGACCCGGCGTTGGACGCCATCAGGATGGTCGTGTTGCGGAAATCGATGTCGCGGCCTTCGCCGTCGCGCAGGGTTCCCTTGTCGAACACCTGGTAGAAGATGTCCTGGACGCCCGGATGCGCCTTCTCCATCTCGTCGAGCAGCAGCACGCCATAGGGGCGCCGGCGTACCGCCTCGGTCAGCACGCCGCCCTCGCCGTAGCCGACATAGCCCGGCGGCGAACCCATGAGCAGCGAGACTTTGTGCTCCTCCTTGAACTCCGACATGTTGATGACGGTCAGGCTCTGCTCGCCTCCATACATGAGGTCGGCCAGCGTCAGCGCGGTTTCGGTCTTGCCGACGCCGCTGGGGCCGGCGAGCAGGAAGACCGCCGGCGGCTTGCATGGGTCGGCGATGCCGGCGCGCGCGGTATGCAGCATCTCGGAGATCAGGTGCAGGGCGCCGTCCTGGCCGACGACGCGGTCGCCCAGGCGCTGCTCCAGCCCCAGGACATTCTCGATCTCGGAAGAGAGCATGCGGCCGACGGGGATGCCGGTCCAACGCGCCACCACCGTCGCGATACCTTGCGCCGTGACATCGTGATGCAGCAGCGGCGCCTCGCCCTGGAACTGCGCCAAATCGTGACGCAGGCTGGCGTGACGGTCGCGCAGGGTCTGGGCGTCGATATCGATGCCCGGCGCTTCCAGGCGGGTGCGCAGGCCGGTGATCTCCTCGATCAGCCGCTGCTCCTCGCCCCAGCGCCATTCGACTTCCTGCCGGCGTGACTTCGCATCGGCCATGCGCTCATCGAGCTGGGCCAGCATCGCCGCATGGTCGGTGCCGAGGGCTGACTCGCGGTGCAAGGCCGCCTGTTCCGCCTCGATCAGCTCGACCTCGCGGGTGAGCGCCTCGAGAGTCTCCGGCGTGCCGGCGCGGCTCATCGCGACCATGGCGCAGGCGGTGTCGAGCAGGCTCACGCATTTGTCGGGCAGCTGCCGGGCCGGGATGTAGCGATGCGACAGGCGGACGGATGCCCGCACCGCCTCGTCCAGGATGCGCACGCCGTGATGTTTCTCCAAGGTCGGCACCAATCCCCGCATCATATCGATGGCGGTGGCCTCGTCCGGCTCGTCGACCTTGACGGTCTGGAAACGGCGGGTAAGCGCCGCATCGCGTTCGACATAGCGCTTGTACTCGGCCCAGGTCGTGGCGGCGATCATGCGCAAGGCACCGCGCGCGAGGTCGGGCTTCAGCAGATTGGCGGCATCGCCCTGGCCGGCCTGGCCACCGGCGCCGATGAGGGTGTGCGCCTCGTCGACGAACAATATCACCGGCTTGGCCGACGCCTTCACCTCGTCGATGACCCCCTTGAGCCGGTTCTCGAACTCGCCCTTGACCCCCGCGCCGGCTTGCAGCAGTCCCAGATCGAGGGTGCGGATCGAGACGTCGCGCAAGGCCGCCGGCACCTGGGCCGTCGCGATGCGCAGCGCCAGGCTCTCCACCACCGCGGTCTTGCCGACGCCGGCCTCGCCGACCAGGATCGGGTTGTTCTGGCGCCGTCTCGTCAGGATATCGATGACCTGGCGTACTTCGGCGTCGCGGCCGATGATCGGATCGATGCGGCCAAACGCCGCCTCGGCTGTGAGGTCGATGGTGTAGGCATCGAGATTGGGCGTACGGCCGCCGCGTGTCGTGGTCGGGGCGCCGCCGGGTGCGGGGACGGTCGCAGATGCCGCCTCGACCAGTGCATTCAGCGCCTCTGGATCGACATCCTGCAGCAGATTGCCGAGCTCGGCGAAGGCGAGCGTGCCGTTCTCGTCGGCGACCAGCGCCGCCAGCAGATGCAGCGGACCGATATTGGCGGCCCTGAAGCGCAGCGTGGCCAGGAACCAGGCCTCGCGCATCAGGCTGACGACGCGTGGCGAGAAGGCGGGCGCGCGGGCGCTGCCAGTGCGGCACCGCTCCAATGCGCGTTCCAGCACGCGCTCCATGCGCTCCGGCGGAATGCCTACCTGAGGTAGAGATTGGCGAAGCGAGGCATCGGCCGGCGCCAGCAGCGTCAGCAGCCAATGCTCGATCTCGATCTCGTAATGGGTCTTGGCCATGGCGCTGCCGGCTGCCGCTTCCAAAGCGCGGCGTGCCGTGCTGTCCAGATTGCCGACCAAGCTCCTCAAATCCACAGCGGCCATGCTTTGAAATCCAAAATGTTGCTTCGCCATACGCATCGCGCCCGCCGGATAATACCGGGCTATCGCCATCCGCATTTGCGAATGAGTCAGTATAGGCGGATTTATAGATGCGAAATGTTCATGCGTTACAGTATTGAAACAAAATCATCACTTTATAAGATTCTTTTAATCTTGCGGTATATATGCATATTCATATCTTTTTAATCAACATCTTTTGTATCAATGATTGTATCTTTCGGGTCCTCCATCATGGGTAGAGAGGCCAGCCAGCCGTCATAACCCAAGCGCGGGCCGGCTTCGACCGTACCGTCGAGGACGCAATCGGGTACCTCCTGGCGGCGCAGCACGAGCTGGACGTCGAAGCCCAATTCCGGTCCGGCATAGAGTCGGGTCAGCTCGACCAGGCGTTGCAAGCCTGGCCGCCCTGGCAGGTGATCGAGGAATTGCCGGCGGGTGAGCGGCCCCAGCACGATGCGGAACTGACCCTGTACGTCCCACATGCGCGCGCCTGCCACCGTATCGATGCCCAGGCGGTTGTAGCTCGGCTGCTTGCCGCCTCGCGCCAGGTTGGTCTGCTCATCCTGGGGAATCGCGATCCAGCGGCCGGCGAATTGTTCGATCTTGACCGGCAGGCCGCAGGCATCGGCCAGCATGCGTTCGAGCGAGATGGCGGCACGCGGCTGCTGGCCGAACAGGCCGGCGTAATAGAGCAGCACCTCGTCCGGCAGCGACAGCCGGCCGCGCAGGAATCCCGTGCCGAATCCGGCGATACCGAACAGCGCGGCGCTGGCGGCATCACCGCCGGCCATGCCTTGTCGCTCATAGAGCGCCGGCAGCCGGTAGCGGCGCCACGCGGCGTAGAGCAACTGCGCCACGCGATTGTTGAAGATGTCGAGAAAGGCGGACAAGCCGGGCGCACGGTCGCGCAAGGACCGGATCGCCGTCTCGGTATAGACCTGGGGCAGAGCCGCGACCGGGCCGGTCAAGGTCATGACATTGAGGTTGATCTCGGCCGGCAGCCTTTCCCCGCCCTGTTCGGCGGGGGCCGGCAGGCTCAGGCGTTGCGTCTCATGCGCCGGAAAGGCCAGCGACTGATGGGCGGCGAAGCGGACCGGCAGCGCGTCGCCGATGTCGCCATGAGACTCGTTCGATCCTTCCTCGCCGCCCAGCTGCCGCTCCAGGAGTTGGATGGCGCGGAACAACTCGAAGCGCTGCGGCTCGTCGCGCAGCTGCTCGATCAACGGAGGCTTATCAGGGGCGAGCGCATTCATGCGGTCAGCCTGTCGCCGATGCGCGCGGCCCAGCGATTGGTGATTTCCGTCCGACCCTTGGCGCGCAAGGAGAGCCGGGTGAAGGAATTGATCGAGGCATAGAGCGCGAAGAACCGCTCCAGCACCGCGGCCGGCAGGAATATGCCCATGGCGCCGGCGCGTTCCGGATCCATGATCAGCTCGATATCGACGCCCCGGCACAGCGCCGCGACATCGGCATGCGGCGCGCGCGCGGTGGTGCGGCGGAATCCCACCGAGTTCACGGCATCGACGATGGCGCGGGTCTCGGGCGTGTCCTTGATGTCGTAGAGCCTGAGCAGTTCACGGAGCGCCTGCGCGCCATCCGGCCCGTCGACCAGCGACAGGTGGTTGAGGTTGAGATGCGAGATGAGCCGCCAGCGCGCGCCGTCGCCGCTCTCCGGCCGGACCACCGGCGTCGGCGGCGTCAGGCACTGCGCGACACTCACCGGCCCGCCCTCGGTCAGGTGAAAGCGCGGGTGGCCGCCGCCGAAGGGCAGCTGCGCCGGCAGGTCGCGGTTGAAGCACATCGTCTCGACGCTGACCGTCCAATCGGCCGGGACATTGGGGTTGAGGCCGAGATCGACCAGCGAGAGATACATCTCGCTCGACTTGTCGCGGCCGCCGCGCGATCGTCGCATCGCGTGCCAGAAATGCTGACGGCGCGCGGGATCGGCCCCATGGTGATTGCCGTAGAGCGGCAGGAACTCGACACGCTCGCCGCGTGGGCTTGAGGCCATGACCCGCTCGATCGAATAGATCTCGCGCGCCTCCGGCCGCCTGGCATCGGCCTGCACCAGATACTCGGTCGCATCATGGCCGAGGATGATCGGCTCGGCCGGCTGGCCGAACAGATTAACCACCGGGGTGCAGCCGAGCGCGAAGGCCTGCGGCCGTACCAGCCGCTCGCCCTCGCTCCAGGCGCGGTCGAGATAGATGTAGATCTCGATCTCCCGGCCGATGCCGCGCAATGCACGCGCGCTCAGACCTGACAGGTCGACGAACAGGAATTTCTCCGGAAAGGCGAAGAGCTCGCTGAGCAGCCGGTAGCCCAGGAACGAGCGTGCGCCATAGGGCACCACGCCATCTTCCGGCTCGAAGCCCACGGCGCTTATATGCTCCGGTCCCAGCTCGACCGGGGTCGGGTCGTTCAAGGTCTCGGCCAGCGCCATGCCGATGACGTTGTTCAGCAGTAGCTCGTGCAGCGTGTAGGAGAGCTCCGGTGGTCCCGAGAGGAAGAAGCGTAAACCGTCCAGCCCAAGATCGGTGAAACTCATGCCCGGGGCGGTCACCGCCAGCTTCAGCCGCAGCACCGATTTCGCGAGGCGCGCGGCCGGCACTTGCGGTGCGGCGGCCGGCACCGGCGCCAGGCTTGCCGCGGTTACCTCGACCGGCCAGATCTCGGCCGGCATGGTCGTGCGGAAGCGGCAGGGTTCGCCCTTCACCGCTTCCGTCTCCATCACGGCGCCGCGCGGAAGATTGAAGCGGCCGGTCAGCTCCGGCGCGGCCTTCATCTGCACGATGGCCATCGAGGGCAAGGGCGTTACGTAATGCGGATAGAGCACGCCCAGCATGGCGTCGGTCAGCTCGGGGAAATCGTCGTCGAGCTTCTGGCGCAGCCGGGCGGTGAGATAGGCGAAGGATTCGATCAGTCGGGCGACATGCGGGTCGTCGATGGCGTTGGGGCTGATGCGCAGATGGCCCGCGACCTTCGGATGCTCGGCGGCGAATTGCGTCGCCTGGCGCCGGATCGCTGCCAGTTCCTGGTTATAGAAGGACAGGAAGCTGTCAGGCATGGAAGTCGGCCTTCACCGAGAAGGTCTGGCTGATCGGATCGAGCACGGATTCGAAGACGATGGGCTCAGGCACCGGTTCGATGCGGATCATCGCCTCGACGCGGAAGCGCAGCGTGCGTTCCAGATTTTGATCGCTGTTGAGCAGCGTCACCGAGACGGCCCCCAGGCGCGGCTCGAAATCGCGGATCGCGGTCTCCAGCGCCCGGCCGAACGCCACCTGCCGCTCGGATGCCGCCAGGTTCAGGGCGGTGAAATCGGGGATGCCGTAGCCCAAGGCCGATCGGCCGAGTTCGGCGACGTCGCGGCCGAGCTTTCCCGGGCGCCGCCGGGTGTTGAGCAAGGCTTCGAGGTCGCGGCGCAGCGACTGCTTCAACTGGCTGAGCGCGGCGTTCCAGCCTGGCTGCGGCACCACCGGGCCGCCTTGCGGCTGGATCAGCCGGTCGAGCACGGATGGCGTGATGGTCGAATTATTGGGCGGCATGCGCGAACTCGATGCTCTTCAGGTCGAGCAAGCCGAGGGATTCGTCACCGACCAGGAAGCAGCGTTGGCCCTGGCCCAGCACCATGCCGTCGCGCTCGACCCAGTCGGTGACGCGGCCCAGGCGATGCTGATCGCTGCCGGATTCGGTGCCGGCATAGATCGTCGGCACATAGACGGTGCCGGTGCTGCCGTCGCGCAGGGCCAGCCTGGTCTGGCGCCACAGGAGTTCCGAGGGCCGCCGGGGCGCCTCGAAATGCAGCGCGGCGATGTCGTCGAAATCGACCCAGAAATACTGGCCATCGGCGCTCAGCACCTCGAGCAGCCCGCCGCAGCTATCGTCCAAGTCGCGAAAATCGTCGAAATCCTGGCCGTTGCAGATCCCGGCATGTGGGCGGCGCAGGCTCTCGGCCTCGGCCAGGTCGCGGGCGGCGCTGGCGGCATCGCCGGCACGGGCCTTGACGCCGGCCTCCAGATGCAGCCTTGCCGTCTCGTTCATCGCGACCAGGAATTCGGGCGGCCGGCCGCTGCGGTACCAATCCTGGCGCGCGGTCTCGGCACGGATCAGATGGCGCAACAGCCCGACCGGCACCATCGAGCTCGGGTCCTGGTTCATGACGATGGCGAGCTGGGCGTCGGCGCGCTCATAGGCGCCGGTGAAGCACAGGAGTTCGGCCAGCAGGTAGCGGGCACCGGTATCGCCGGGTGCCTTCTGGACATAGGATGTCGCGGCGGCGAGCGCGGCCGGCAGGTCGCCTGTCTCCATCATTTGGGCAATCTCGGTGGCGCTCATGGCGGCAACTTTCCTCAGGCCTGGGGTCCGACGAGCTCGGTGACCAGGCGGAAGCTGGTCTGCACGTCGTCGAGCTGGAAATGCGGTTTCAGGTGGATGACGCAGCCGAAGGCGCCGGGGCGGCCGGCGATGTCGCGCACCTGCACCTCGGCATCGCGCAAGGGGTAGCGGGCCTTGAAGGCGCCAGTGGCATCGTCATTGGCGAGGCAGTAGCCGCGCAGCCAGACGCGCAGATGCTCCTCGAAATCCTGGGCGGTGGCGAAGGAGCCGATCTTGTCGCGGCCGATCGTCTTGATGTAATGGGCGAAACGCGAGGCGCAGAGCACGTATTGCAGCATGGCCGACAGCCGGGCATTTGATGTCGCGACCGCCCGGTCATAAAGTTTCGGATTGTGCAGCGATTGGGTCGAATAGAAGACGCAGGCGTCGAGATATCCCACCCGCGACAGGGGCACGATGCCGAGATCGCTCAGCTGCTTCTCCTGTCGGTCGGAAAGGTAGACCTCAAGCGGCGCCGCGGCTTGCGCGTTGCGGCCGAGATGCGGGAAGCGCTGGCCCGGAATATCGGCGATGAAACCGCCGCCGGCCATGTCCTCCGGCACGCCGCGCAGATCCGCGAACCAGCCATATTGGTGGAAGGCACGCATCGCCACCATGGCGAAGGCGAAGGCGGCGTTGCCCCAGAGATAATGGCTGCCGTCGGGTGCGCCGGCATATTCGCCGAAGCGGAAGCCGTCGATGCGGTTGGGGTCCTGGCGATAGGGCTGGCG
The DNA here is from genome assembly GCA_035491935.1 of Allostellaceae bacterium. GTDB lineage: Bacteria > Pseudomonadota > Alphaproteobacteria > ATCC43930 > CGMCC-115725 > DATJJW01. Next base: position 8,867 of record DATJJW010000136.1, read on the forward strand.
CATCAGGATGCGCGGCAGCGCGATGCCGACGAAGCGGGCATCCTCCTCCTCTCGCAGGCTGCGCCAACGGAGGAACTCCAGCCCGTCGAAGGAGCGGGCGAGATCGAAGCTGCCGGCGAAATCGCCGAAATTGTCGAGGCCGAACAGGACCGGCGAACAGCTGGTGACGAAGGGACAGAAGGAAGCGGCGGCGACCGCGGCGATCGCCTTCAGCGTGCCGATGTCGTCGGTCGGGTGGTCGATGTCGCGTTGGTGGCGGACATAGTAGTCGCCGATCAACAGCCCGAAGGGTTCGCCGCCCGGCGTGCCGAATTCCTCGGAATAGACCTTGCTGAACAACTGGCTTTGATCGAACTCGATCGCGCGCTCGAAGTCGCGGCACAGTTCCCGCCACGCGACGTCGAGCATGCGGATCTTGACCGCGCGCATCGAGGTCGAGGTATCGACGAGCTGCAGCAGCCCGCGCCACGTCGCTTCCAACTGCTGGAAGCGCGGATGGTGCAGGATCCGGTTCACCTGGGCGGTGAGCAGCGCATCGATGGAGGCGATCAGCTGGTCGATGGCCAGCCGTTTGTCGGGGTGGCGGCGCAAGGCGTGCCGCCAATCCCGTCCCGCTCCCGGCCGGGCGATCCGGCCGGGATTCACGTCGTTCTGCTGCGTCACCCCCGCCGCCGGGACTCCGTGGGCCAAGGCTTCAGGGGCCGCAGCTTCGAGGGTTTGATGCATCAGAGCTTGCTCGGGATGCGCGCGACCATGCGCAGCGAGGTGGTCAACTCCTCCATCTGCAGCCAGGGACGCAGCCAGGCGATCGCGTTGTAGGAGCCGGGCTTGCCCGGGATCTCCTTCACCGTGATCTTGGCTTCGCGCAACGGGTACGAGGCCTTCATCTCCTGGCCGGCACCCTCGTTGGCGTTGACGTAGTTGTTGATCCAGCGGTTGAGCCACGCCTCGCAATCCTCGACTTCGAGGAAGGAGCCGATCTTGTCGCGCGCCATGACCTTCAGGTAATGGGCGAAGCGCGAGGTCGCCATGATGTAGGGCAGGCGCGCCGAGATCGCGGCGTTGGCGGTGGCGTCCGGCCGGTCGTATTTCTTCGGCTTCTGCGTCGTCTGCGCGCCGAAGAACACGGCATAGTCGGTGTTCTTGTAGTGGCAGAGCGGCAGGAAGCCCAGCTTGCCCAGCTCCGCGTCGCGCCGGTCGGTGATGCCGATCTCGGTCGGGCATTTCTGGTCCGGGTCGCCGTCGTCGCTGACGAAGATGTGCGTCGGCAGGGCTTCGACCTTACCGCCGCCCTCGGCACCGCGGATGGCCGTGCACCAGCCATACTTGGCGAAGGCGTCGGTCGCCTTGGCGCCCAGCACATAGGCGGCGTTCATCCAGCAATATTCTTCGTGATCGAGCGCCAGCGACTTGCCGTTGGTGTCGAGGTCGGTCTCTTCATAATTGAAGTCGTCGACCGTCAGCGTTCCGGCCCCATAGGGCAGGCGGGCGAGCACACGCGGCATGGTCAAGGTCACGAAGCGGCTGTCCTCGCTGTCGCGGAAGCCGCGCCACGAGCCGTATTCGATCGAGTCGAAGATCTTCTCCAGGTCGCGGGGCTTGGCCAGCTCGCGATAGTCCTGGAAGCCGAACAGCTTCGGGCTCGCCGCCGAGACGAAGGGCGCGAAGGCCGCCGCCGAGACGCTCGAGATGCTGGTCAGCATCTGGATGTCCTCGGGGTGGTTCGTGAACTCGTAATCGCCGACCAGCATGCCATAGGGCTCGCCGCCCGGCGTGCCGAACTCGTTCTCGTAGAGCTTCTTGAACAGCTCGCTCTGGTCGAACTCGACGGCCTTGGCCAGGTCCTTCATCAATTCCCGCTTGCGCACGTTGAGCACGCGGATCTTGAGGTTGGCGCTGGTCTCGGTGTTCATGACCAGGTGGTTGAGGCCGCGCCAGCTGCCTTCCAGCCTCAGGAACTCCGGATGGTGCATGATCGCCGCCAGCTGGCGCGACAGCTTGGCATCGAGCGCCTGCACCGCCTCGGTCAGCGTGATGGTGAGGTTGCGGCTGTAGGTCACCGTGCCGTTCATCGCCTCCTGCGTCAGGGTGCGCAGCAGCTCCTGGACGCGGGCCGGCTCGGTCTGCTTGGTGGCGCCGATCGCCTGGTCGAGCAGCGAGGCATGGTCGAGAGGCGCCTGCTCCTCGCGGGCGGCGGTCAGGGTATCGCTAGCCATTACTTCACCTCCTCGGTGGCCCCGAGCTGCTCGGAGAGCTTCCGCAACTGGGCGTCGTCCTGAAGAATGTTCTCCAGCAGGTCTTCGAGCTGGGTCGACCGGTCGGCCTTGGTCAGCAGGTCGCGCAGTTGGTTGCGGGTCTCGAGCAGCTGACGCAGCGCCGGCACCTGGCGGACGATCTGGCCGGGCTCGAAATCATCGAGCGACGAAAATTTCAGCTCGACCGCCATCTCGCTGCCGTCATCGGCCAGCTCGTTGGCGACGCGCAGCGCCAGGCGCGGCTGCATGCGCGCCAGGATGTCATTGAAATTGTCGCGATCGATCTGGATGAACTTGCGGTCCTTGAGCGGCTTCAGCTCCTCGGTCGGATCGCCCGAGAAATCACCGAGCACACCGACGACGAAGGGCAGTTCCTTCTCGACCAGGGCGCCATCGGTCTCGACCTCGTATTTGATGTGCACGCGGGGCTTGCGGACCCGCTCGAGCTTGTCGTGAACACTGGCCATCTATGGTCTCCTAATCTCTGGTTGTTCGCGTCTAGGCGGTTCGTCTCAAAGGATTTCGGTGCAAGAATCCAAACGTGGTCTTCCGGCCCTCACGGGCTTTGCTGTGGGGTTGAGCGGATGCCGGCGGCAGTCAGCAGGTTGTGGCGCGCCGCGGAATCCTGGAGCAGTTCGGCAAGCAGCTCGGGCAGGCTCATCCGGCCGCGCCGGACCAGATCCTCGATGGTGTAGGAGAGCGGCGAATGCGGCTCGGTCCGACGGAAATACTGGCCGATCTCGTCGAGCAGGCGCAGCGCCTCCTCACGGCTGGCAATGCCCTTGCGCGGCAGCTGGATTTCGGGCTCGGCGACAGTGGCGACGGGTTCGGCCTCGATGCTCTCCACGGCCGGTGCCGCCACCTCGCGCAGCCCCGTCAGGAAGATGACCGCGTCCTCGATCTCCTCCAGGATATGCGTGATGGTCGAGGTCGGCGGCGCCTCGGCACCGCAGCGTTCGGTCAACAACCGGTCGAGTTCGTGGAAGGCCGAGCGGCAGGCGCGGATATCGTCGAGCAGACGGCGCTTCTCGGGGACGGCGATCTGCTCCATGCGCTGGCGCAGCGCGTCCAGGCTGGGCATGCCCTTGCCATCCGTACGGCCACGCGCATCCGGCGCCTGGATCGCCCGCCGGGCCAGCTCGTAATGCCAGTAGGCGAAGCCCGGTGCCGCGTCGTTCTCGGCCAGCGGTACCTTGCGGATCGGCTGGATCAGCGTGCCCTCGGCGCCGAGGCCGTTGAGGCCGCCGATCGGTGCCAGGCGGATCGCCATGCCGTCCTCGTCGGGCAGGGGGTAGACCGTGTCCCAATGGTGCTCGACCAATCCGGCGAGCAGGCGGAAGCCCAGGCATAGCCCGGCAAAACCACCCAGCCGCACCGCCGCCTCGGTCAGCCAGACGGCGATCTCGAGGTCCTTGGTGCGTTCGATCAGTGCATCGCGGCCGAGACGCAGGATGCGCTGCCATTCGGCGGCGGCCGATTGCGCCTCCTCGTCGGAATCGGCGCGCCGCTCGATGGCCCGCGCGGTGGCGCGCAGATCCTTGAGCTGGAAATAGGCGGTGTCGCCGCCGGCATGCAGGCGCAGATCGACGCCGCAAGGCTGGTCGGGCGATAACGGCCGCAGCAAGGTCTCGATGTCGAAGAGCGTATCCATGCTCACGACCTCGCGGTGGGTCTGGCGTTACGGCGGCCGAACCAGCGCCAGAAGCTCTTCTTCGGCGTACCAGTGGCCGGCAATGTCTGGATCAGCGCCGCGAGATCGGTCGGCCGGCGCTTGGGATCGGGCTGCAGCATGGCCTCGACCAGCCCGCGTAGCCGCTCCGGCACTTCCGTCAATGGCGGCACGCGGCGGCGCGCCTCGGTCGCCTCCTCCAGCATCTGGCCCATGGGCAGCTTCTCGCCGCGTGCGGCCGCCGCGATGACCAGGCCCAGGCTGTAGATGTCGGAGGCGATGCCGATGGCGCCGCCGAACAGGCCCAGTTGCTCGGGCGAGGCGAAGGAGAACTTGCCGGCGAAATCGAGACCGTCGCGTGGGGTGACGCCACCCCGCATCTCACGCGCCACGCCGAAATCGATGATCTTGGCGGCGGCCGGGCTGTCGCCGGGCAGCAGGATGTTGTCCGGCGAGACGTCGCGATGGACGACGCCGGCGGCGTGGATCGCCGAAAGCCCGGCGGCCAGCCGCCGCAGCAGCGCTTCCAGGGCACCGAGCCCGAAAGGCCCACGCCGCATGAAATAGGAGAGCGATGGCCCGTCGACGTAATCGAGCACGATCATCGATCGGCCATCGGCGCCGCGAAACAGGCCGGCGCAATCGACCACCGCCTCGTGCCGCACCTTCTGCAGCAGCCGGGCTTCCTCGTGGAACAGGCCCACGACCTTGGTATCGTCGCGATATTCCGGAACGATGACCTTGACCGCGTGGTCGGTCTTCAAATCCCGATGGCGCACGCGGTAGATCTCACCCATGCCGCCGCGCGCCAAAAGTGTACGCACGGCAAAGGTGTTGAGCAGCATGGCGCCGGGCGGCACCGACCATTGCGCGGCATCGACCGGCAGCGACGGCTCTGCCGGCGTTGCCGTCTGAGGCTCGGCCGGCCGGCCGGCGTCATCGACATAGCGTTCGAGGATGTTCTGCGCGGTGCCGAGCAGATCGAGGGTCTGTGATTCGTCGAGCCCGGCACGGCGTGCCTCGGCCCGGATCGAGGTGATGAAGCCCGCGAGTTCCGTCTCGAGCATGTCGCGGGTGCCCAGGCCGGGGGTCGCCTCAGGAGCCGAGACCAGCAGCTCGGTCATTTCGGATGGGGCGAAGCGGGTGAGCTCGTCGGGGATGGCCTCCGCGCCCGGCATCAATGAGGTCAGTTCGTCCGGCGCGTGACAGGCTTCGGGAGCCATAGTCAAAGAAGGATCGAGGGCCAAAGAAGGATTGAAGGCAGCGTGGTTCATGCCTCGCCTCCCTGCCATGATGCGGCGATCGGCTCCGGCAACGCCGGCACGTCGATGACGATGGCGGTGAGGTTATCCGGCGCGCCGCCGACCAGGATGTCCTCGACGATGGCATCGACCGTCTCGCGCGGTGGCTGGCCGGTCAGGATCTTGGCGAGCTCCGCGTCGCTCAGCACCCTCGTGACACCGTCGCTGCACAGGAGAAAGCGGTCGCCCGGCTGCACCACATCCTGGACCATGTCGATCTCCAGCCTATCGGCGGCGCCTACCGCGCGGGTGACCAGCATGGTGCTGCGCTGCTGGTTGTTGAGGCCGATGGCGACATGGTCGGTGGTGAGCTGCTTCAGCTCGCCATCGCGCAGGCGATAGATGCGGCTGTCGCCGATCCACAGGCAATTGAGGCGGTTGGCGTAGATCAGCAGCACCACGGCGGTCGATGCCATCAGGGCCTGGTCGCCAAGATTGGCGGCCTTGTCCCTGAGCGTGTCGTTGGCGCCGGTGAGCGCGTCGCGTACATCCTCGACGAAGCCGCCATAGGAGAGCGGCGGCAATACCGATCCCAGAGCCTCGATCACGGCGGCGCTCGCCACCTCGCCGCGGGCGTGGCCGCCGAGACCATCGGCCACGGACCACAGCCCGATATCGGGCCGGGACAGCAGCGCATCCTGGTTGATCTGGCGTTTGGTGCCGGGATGGGTGCGGCCGTGGCAGGGCAGCTCGACCACCGGCTTCAGGAGCAGGATCGGCAGGTCGTCATCGGCCAGTTGCAGCGTGGTGTCGGCCGGGCGTTCCCAGCCCCAGCGTTCCCAACGCCCGTCGAGGAAAGCGGCGTAGTTCTGCGGCGCCGGCAGGCCCGGCGCGATCAACAGCGACGAGGTCACCCGGTCCGACCCGGTGGTCCACCACAGGCTGAAGCGGTTGTTGAAGCCCACCAGAACCTGGTCGAGGATGCGGCCGTAGGTCTCGCTGAGCTTGCCTTCGCCGTCGAGGCCGATGCGGAAGCCGTTGCCGCTGCTCTCGGACGTGCCGAGGCCGGTATCGTAGGGCGGGTTGCCCATCAGCCGTGCGGCATTGTCGAAGGCGTCGAAATCGAAGCGGTCCTCAAGCGAGGTCAGTGCCAGATCCTCAACCCTGTCGAACCAGGTGCGGCCGCTCTCGATCAGGCGGATGGGGGCGACGCAGCCGGGCAGGGGTGTGGCCAGCACCAGCGGGAAATAGCGGCCGACCCGGTCGACGCTGGGCATCAGCACACCGGCCACCGCCGTCTCGCCGCAGACGCCCGGCCCCAGTATGAAGCGCCAGATCGGCGTGTCGAGATATGACGGCAGCCAAGCATCGCCCAGCTGCCGCTGGCTGGTCGCGATCGAGGCCTGCAGCCACTCGTCGAGCGGCTTCACCACCGAATGGTCGAGGCGGCGCGAAACGAAGTCGCCGCGGGCCGGGATCTTGCCGTAGAAGCCCGGCTCGCGCGTGGCGGCGGCGGTATTCAGAAAGACGCCGGACAACGGAAGTTCCTCAGTTCACGCAGGACGAGCGGGTTGAGCGCGGTCGACGAGCGGATGTCGAATACGGCCGAGTGACCGCCGGCCGAGAAGCTGACCCGCATGTCGTCGTCGGCAAGCCGCGACACCTGGCCCAGGTCCACCAGATGGAACAGACCCCAGGGGCCGGTACGCATCAGGCCCTGCGGCGAGCCTTGGCTCGATTCGAAGACGACGCGGCTGACCGAATTCTGGTCGCCCGCCGGCGGCCATTGGAACGTCGCCGGCCATTGCGGCCCGTGCTGGTATTCGAGCTTGGCGCCGGCATCCTCCAGCAGCACGCCGGTGGCATTGGCGTCGAGGTCTTCCGGCGTGATCTGGAACTGCAGGTGGGGCACCTTGCCGCCATCGGGGAAGAAGGCGTCGCGGATCTGGGCCGCGTATTGGAATTCCGCCAATACGCTGTCGGGGATGCCGAGGCTGGTGTTGCCGACGTCGTTCCAATGCCAGCGCCGGCCGGAGGTGTCGACCAGCGGGCGGAGATGGCTGTTGAAGAAGCTGTCGAGCAACCCGCCGGGCGCGAACAGCCGGGCGAAGTCGCCGATCGAGATGTCGCGCTTGCCATTCTTGAAGAAGGGATAGCGGCCGTTGACCGCACGGGCGCAGAAGCCGCCGACATCGCCGCCCCACATGTCGGAGAGCTGGGCGCGCGCGCCGCCGACCGATTGCTGCGAGACATGGCCGGAGATCGCCGCGATCCAGCCGGAGACCGGGTGCGGCAGCTGCGGCGCTTCGTTGCCGAGTTGCTGGATCGGATCGGCGCCGACACCTTGCGAGGTCCGGGTGAACATGGCGAGCCGTCCATTGCCTGGGCCGCTCGCGACGTTGCTCAGCTCCTGATAGGCCTCGCCCAGCGTGCGGATCAGATCGTCGACCTGGGCCGGCGCGCCGTTTACGGGCGTCACGAAATCGGTGATCGGCTTGAAGTGCAGCGACACCGCCTGGGCGCCGGCCGGCGCCTCGATGCCAGCCGGCTGCGCTGCTGCTGCCGCCGCACCGGGTTTGGCCTGCCCCGGTTTCGGCACGCCCGATGCGAGAAGACTGGGGGGCGTGCCGATCTGCGTCTCGGCCGCGACGTCCTTCAGCAGCTTCAAGAGCGGCATGTCCGGGCTGGAGACCAGGTTCAGCAGCGCAATGGTCTGCTGCACGTCGTTCAGCGGCACGATGCGCAGGTCGTTCAGCATGCCGTCCCATTGCTGGGTGTAGTCGGCGAAATAGAGCTGCAGCACCTTGGCGCGCAATGCGTCGGTGGCCGTGGTCCCCGCCTCGCTGGTGTCGCCCGTGACCCAGCCCTGGTTCTGCACCCGCGTGATCACCGAGGAAAGCGCCGGCAGGAAGGATTTGTAGAAGCCGTCATAGGTGTAGAGGCCGGGGATACCCTCGGTCAGCGGCTTGCCCGAGGCACGGGTGAAGATGTGGTCGGCGGTGGCACCCGCATGGTCGATCGGCCGCCATTGGGGCAGCTGGCTGACGCGCTGGCGGACCAGCGCATAGACACGCTGGGCCGGCGTCAGCTTCTCGATGCTCTGGCGCGACTGGGCGATCAGGCTGGCGTCGAGCGGGATGCGGGTGAGGTTGCCGGAGAGCAGCGCATCCAGGTGGCGCGCCAGATCCTCGCGCAAGCCCTTGCCGGCATCGCCTGGCCAGGTCGCGGCCCAGTCGGCGGTCAGCCATTGCCGCACGGCGTTGGGGTCGAGCGGCCCGGCGCCCCCCAGCATCAGGTAGATCTTGAGCGCGCCGGTGGTGAAGTCGTCATCGCCCTGATGGGCGCGGATCTGGTTCTGCAGCCGGACCAGCAGGCGCGGCAGCAGCAAGCCGTTCAGCGCGCGGGCATAGATTTGCTGATGCACCGACATCAGCTTGTCGCCCTGGTAGAGGCCGAAGGTCAGCCAATGGCTGGCGGTGCCCTCATTGTTGTGCAGGCCGGTCGGCAACGAGCGCAGGATGTCGAGCGGCTTGACGACACGTTCCAAGTCGGCATCGGTGACGTCGCGGGTCGGGATGCCGGCGACCGCCTTTTCATAGGCGGCGAGCTGGGCGTTGATATGGGCGACCTGGCGCTTGTTCGCCTCATAGCCGGTGGTCCAGGCATAGGCCAGCACGGCCAGGATGATGGCGGCCAGGGTATATGTGGCGATGCGGATGCGGCGGCGGCGCGCCTCCAGCTTCGGGTTGAGGCTGACCACGGCGGCCTCGGCGAACACCACCTGGCGGAACAGCCTCGTCAGGAAGAAGCTGCGACCCTGCCGGTTGTTGGCCGGCATGCGCACGGGATCGAGGCCGAAGGTCGTGGCGATCGTCGCCATGGTGCGGTCGATCGGCGCGCCGACCTGGACGCTGGAGGTGAAGTAGGTGCCGCGCAGGAGCGGTCGCATCTCGTAATAGCTGGAACGGAAGATCTCGTTCAGGATCTCCAGCATGGAATCGGCGAGGCTGGCGACCTGGTTGGGGAAGCCATAGACCAGGCCGCGTCGCTCGATGTCGGCCTCCTGCTGCACGCGCTCCAGCAACTGCTCGTTCAGGCGTACGACCAGACCGTCCAGCTCGGCCGGGAACTGGTTGACGACGCCGCTGTCGGGCGCGCCGTCGTCGAGCGGATATGTGGCGCCCCAGACCTGCTCGCGCTCGGCCTTGCCCAGCCCATCGAAGAATTCGACGAAGCCCGGCACCAGATCGACCTTGGTGAACAGCATGTAGACTGGGAAGCGGATGCCGAAGCGGTCATAGAGCTCGTTCAGGCGCTGGCGGATCGAGCGGGCGTGGTTCAGCCGCTCGGTCGGGTCGGGGGCCATGATGTCGGCCATGCTCATGACGACGATGGCGCCATTGACCGGCTGGCGCGGCCGATAGCTCTTGAGCAGGTCGAGGAAGCCCAGCCATGCCGCCTGGTCGTGATGCGGGTCGCTGTCCTGGGTCGTGTAGCGTCCGGCGGTGTCGAGCAGGATCGCTTCGTCGGTGAACCACCAATCGCAGTTGCGCGTGCCGCCGATACCCTTGAGCGGGTCGCGGCCGAGCGAGGTCGAGAGCGGGAATTCGAGGCCCGAGGTCAGCAGGGCCGAGGTCTTGCCCGAGCCCGGCGGGCCGATCATGATGTACCAGGGCAGCGTGTAGAGATAGCCGCGCCTTCCGGTCTTCTTGCGCAGCAGGCCCAGCGCCTCCTGCAGCCGGTCGCGCAGCAGGCGCAGCTCCTCGGCCGAGGCGGCGTCGGCACCTTGGCGCTTCTCGTCCGTGCCGGCGTCGGTCAGGTCGCGCACCATGCGGCGATTGGTCTGGTGCGCCTTCAGATTGATTTGCAGGTTGAAGACGGCCCAGATCGCGAAGACCGCGACGCAGGCGATCAGGCGCACGATATCGGCCTCGAACGGCCGATGCGTGCCGACCGCGATCATGGCGCCGAAGTACCAGATCATCATCGCGAATCCCACCGCCCAGATGAGCGACCAGGCCCAGCGCGTGCGGAACAATCCCAGGATCATGGTGAGCGAGGAGAGGACGCCGGTCATGGGGCGCTTCCTTCATTCGAGGTGCTGAAATTTGACGTGCTGGCCGGCGCCGGCACGGCTGAGACCGTGGGCGGGCTGGTCAGGATGATGTCGATCCGGCGGTTGGCTTCGCGGCCGGCCTCGGTGTCGTTCGAGGTGACCGGCTGGGTGTCGGCCATGCCCTGGGCGCGAACCCGGGACGGATCGGCGAGCAGCGGCGCGATCACCGCGGCGACCGCGTCGGCGCGCGCCTGCGACAGATGCCAGTTGGACGGGAAGCGGATATTGCGGATCGGGATATTGTCGGTATGGCCGGTGATCAGGACCTTGCCCGGACGTGTGTCGAGTGCTGCGCCGATGCGGGTCAGCAGATGGTCGTAGCTGTCGTTGACCTCGCTGCTGCCGGAAGCGAACATGCCGGCATTGCGGATGCGCACGACGGTATCCGGCCCTTGCGCCACCACGGTGACCAGGCCCTGGGCGATCTCCGGCGCCAGGAACGTCCGCAGCTGGTCGAGGCCATTGGGCTCGATGGGCGCCGGCGGCGGCGTCGGCGCGGCGATTTGGATCGAGGGCGCCTCGGTAGGCGGCAGCTTGGCCAGCTTCTCCAAGGTCGTGTCCGACTGGCCGTTGATGGCGAAGCTGAAGCCCGTCGCCATCACGGTGATGATGATCAGCGTCACCGCCATCACCGTCCAGAACTCGATGCCGGGACGTAAGGGGCGGAAGGGGGCGGCAACGCCGCGCCAATGCACCGCCAGCTCGCGTTCGACATCGCTGCGGAGATTCACCAGCGTGCGATAGAGCCCGTCGCGGATGCGTGCATGTTCGAGGGAGCCTTGCGGCAGGATGCGCAGCCGGCCCTCGAATCCCAAGGACAGGCAGAGATACATCAGCTCCAGCACGTGCCGGTTGGCCGGCGGGTCCTTGAGCAGGTGGTTCAACAGATCGTAGAAGCGTTCGCCGCCGGTAACGTCGATGTGGAAGGTCGAAACCATGCCGCTGCGCGCCCAGGGGCTGTTGGAACCCCAGGGCGTGTTGAGCACGATGTCGTCGACCGTGGCGCAGAGCGCGTAATGGGCGGCACGCGCGGCCTCGTTCGGCACGCCTTCGGCCTGGGCGCGGCGCTCGAAATTCTTGATCTCGTTGCCGACGCGCTCACGCAAGCCTTCCATATTGGATTGGCTCGCGGACAGGCGCAGGCGCCGTGCCAGATTCAGGATCGAGCCCGCGGCCGAGACCAGTGGGTTGATGCCGGCGAGCGTCAGGTCGACATCGTCCTCGGTCGCGAAATCGGTCGGCGGGGCGGTCACTTGCGCCGGCGCCGGACGGCGGCCGCCGGGCGTCGGCTTGATGATGGTCGGCTCATAGGCAGCCTGGCCGTAGCTGGGAAAGCTGTTCATCACGCACCCCCCTTGATGGCCCACAACTCCATGTCGATCTGCGCGAAATCCCCCGCGAGATGCACGGCAAGGCCACCGGATTTCTGAAGCTGCTTGAAATGGGCGCTCGAGCGGTCGAGTTCGAAATAGACCTGGCCCGCGCGATAGGGCAGTTGGCGCGGCGCCACCGGCAGAGGCCGGACCGCGATGCCGGGCAAGGCCACGTTGACCAGCTGGGCGATCTGCTCGACCGGGCCGATCTTGACCTGGTTCGGGAAGACGCGGCGCAGATGCTCGACCGGCATGTCGGCGCTGACCGCCAGCACGAAGGTCGCGTTGAACAGCAGCGAGCGGTCCATGATGACGCCGACCTTGATGCCGTGGCGCCGGTCCTGCAGCGGGATGGATGTCGCGGTCTGCTCCAGCACGGCGCTGAGGCTCGCGCGCAGATCGTTGAAGATCGGCCGGAATGTGCCCTGCAAATCCTCGTGCCGGTAATCGGGGAAGACGGCCGCGCGCTTGGCCTCGGTCGTGAAGGTCGCCAGCTCGCCCGCGATCTCGACGCAGAGCCGGAAGAAGCGCTCCGGATGCAGCATCGAAGCGGTCGAGAAATAGTGGCGCAACAGGGGTTCGTAACGGTTGACCGTCTGCAGCAGCAGGAAATCCGCGATCTCGGCAGCACCCTTGGAGGACGGGCCGGAAAGGCGGCCGGCCAGGGCTTCGGCCCGGTGCTGGATCAGCGCCTGCAACTCGATCAGGAACGCCGCAAGGGGGCCTTGCGCCGCGACGTTGGTTGCAGGCGCGACAAACTGCTCGTCGAGCACGATCGCCCGGTCGGCGCGCACCTCGACGATTCGGGCCAGTGCCACCTTCTCGTATCCGGCCAACGGCTGGGTTTCCGGCGCAAGCCGCAGCCGCAGCCGCGCCACATCCATGGCCGCGGAATGGCCGCTGCCGAGATTGGCGTCCTCGGCATCGTAGCGCGACGGGATGAAGCGGGTGATCGCATCCTCGCTATTGGCGAGGCCGATTTCGGCGCCGCCCGGCTGGCGCACCGGCAGGGTCAGGTAGATGATGCAGTTCTTGGTCGTATCGAACAATTCGAGCGGCGGCGGGTGATCCGCCTCGTCCGGGATCGAGAAAGGCGTGCCGTCCGGCAGGATGCCGCGGGCCGTGACGACGGCGAATTTGCCGATGCCCAGCAGCTCGCGATTGATGGTCAGCTCGCTCAAGCCCCAGGCGAAGGGGGTGAGCACCTCGCTGCGGGCATTGACCAGGCGCTCGACATGGCGGTCGGCTTGCTGGAAATGCTGGACGCGCAGGAACATGCCCTCGCTCCAGACCACCCGGTTGCTGGACATCATGGCTGAAGCCTCCCCCCATGGCGCGGCATCAGGGCTGGCCTTGCTGGATGTCGAGGCCGGTGGCGCCGACCGTCACGGTGAGCGACAGGCGCTGGTTCGTCGGTACCGGTACGATCTGGCGCCAAGTGTCCTGGTCGATCGCGCGATAGGCGGCAACGAAGCCCACGTATTTGATCTTGTCGTTTTCGGGAATGGTGATGGTGTGCTTGTCGCCGGGCTGCAGGATGAATTCGTCGCGGCCGATCTCGTCGGCGCCCAAGGTTTGGCTGTCGTGCTGGATCAGCTGGATCGGGTCGGCCAGCATGAACTTGTCCTTGTCGGCCAGCTGGTAGACACGGGTGACGATGGGTGAGGCGCGGCCGGTGAGGTCCGGGTTCACATCCGAGCTGGCCTGGACGGAGACGGGGATCGGGCCGCTGGAGGCGCAGGCCGACAGCAGGGCCAGGGCCAGCAGGGCCGCGGCACGCCAGGCCGAAATAGCCGAGATAAAATAACGGGTGAGCGCAACACGCTTCGCAGGGCGGTGAGAAAGATACATGGGGCGATCCGGCTCCGAAAAAGTAATCGCGGCAAAAGTGATCAGGGTTCTGGCGACGATCAGATGTTGCGGAATTGCTTGGTATAGGCGGTCGAGAACTGGCTGCCCAAAGGCGGTCCCGAGGATTGTTCGCCGATCAGCCGCTGATGGACCTGCTCGTAACGTTCCCAGCAGCGTGCCTTGTAGCTCTGCTGCAGCATGGTCGAGCCGACACCGCCCTTGACGGTCTCGGGCGAGAGCTGGTCCAGCACATCGCCGATCACCGTCTTCATGCCCGAGATCAGCGCCACCTCATGGGCCTTGATGTCGCGCAGGCTCTCGCGCACCGCTTCCGGCGCCTCCATGAAGCCGGTGACCCGGCGGCCGATCAGCACGGCAAGCGTGCCGTCGAGATTGGCCGAGAACTTCAGCGGGTTGTTCTCCTTGGCGCGCAGCAGCGTGTGCTCGATGCGGAATTCCGATTTCAGGAAGGCGCGCAGTTCGAGCAGCTCGCGCAGGCCGCCCACCGCCTCGCGGAAAGCCAGCCCCATCTTGTGCATCATGGCCGGCGCCTCGGCCGGATCGACGACATCGACCGGCAGGCCGACGCCGGCGAGGAAGGCCTGCAGCACGTCGTTCGGTATCGGCTGGGCCGGCGCAGGTGCCGGAGCTTGGTTCTGATTCTGGTTTTGGGGCTGGGTGGCGGCAGGCTGGGTTTGTGCGACCGGCGGGGCTGCGGGTGCGGAGGCCTCGACCTCACGAATGGGCCGGTTGCGGAGTTCGGCGATGACGGCTGCCGAAGAGGGCGGCGCGACCGGTTCTTCGAGCAGGGCGGATGCGGCATCGGCGTCCTGGCTGTGCCAGTCGTTGGGGATGACCGGCGGGCGGATCTCCGGCGGCCGGAAATAGGCGTTGGTCGAGGCATATTGCCCATGGAGCGCCGTTTCCGTGCCGAAGCCGTGGGCAGGTTTGTACTCGGTGTCCTGCAGCTCGCCCAGCATGTCGCCGAGCTGCTGCTCGGCGACCCGGTCGCCGGGCAGGATCTGGGCGATCGATGCCGCGGCCGGCAAGGTGGTGACGCCCGCGCCGAAGCCGGCCTTGGCACCGAAATGGCCGGGATCGTGCTCCGCTGCCGAGTCCGTCGGCGCAGCCACGGTCGCGACCGGCTGGAGCTTGACGGCGGAAGCGATCTCCAGGCGCAGCGAGCACGGGCCGAGATTGATCACGTCGCCGTCATTGACGGGCTGCGCATTGCCGCGCCCGATCGGCGTCGCGGAGCCGGCGACGTAGACGCCGTTGGTGCTGGTGTCGGTGACGAAATAGGTCCGGCCGCGCAGCTCGATCCGGCAATGCTGCTTCGACAGATGACGCTGCGGGTCGAGCACGACCCAGTCGTTCTCCATGCCGCGCCCGATCGTGAAGCTGCCGCTATCGCAGATTCGGGTTTCGCCCTCCGCGATGGAACAATCGCCGGCTACCAAAACCCGTAGGACAAGGGCCATCACATCCTCGCTGGGATTGAGAAGTTTCTTCAGTCTGAAGGTGCGTGAGTCTGAAGGTGCGTGCCGGGAGGTGCGTGCCGGAAGGTGCGCGGCGGCATGGAAGGTACTTCGGCCGATCATCCCCGGCCCGGCATCCCCCGGCCCGACATCCGGCGATTCCAGCACCGCCACGGCGGCACTCGACGGCGATGCCCGGCCAATAGAGGCGGAAGCATAAAATTTTATCAAAAAGTAATGTTTCGTTTACCTCTTGGTTGACCTGAATATAATTTGCAGCCCTACCGCGTCGAGAAGTTTTTTCACGGTAAAGTCAAGTTTTTATGGTTAATATGTAAAATTAAGATATTAACCATAATTTGGGGTGCTCCCTGTGGCGGCGGTCGCGGATTGGCAATAAATTCGTAACAATCTTTTGATTATTGACCCATCTGGGGGGTATCGAGACACCCAAGAAGTCCCGGAAAATCTTGGGGAAAACCCTATCGGATGGCGCGCGGAAATGGCTGTCACAATGAGCTTCACCACACGCTGACAGCGAAATGTTTCTTGACTCCGTCTGGACAGTTAATAATTTCTTATCGCGTTTCAGTTGCGGATCGGCAACGAGGAGATTCTGAATCGATCGGCTGGACCAACCGCGCTCCAAGGGCCGAGCAGGACTGAGTTCCATTGCCGGCCCGTTGACATCGACAGTGTTTTGACGGCTTCCGGCATCGGGTGGATGAGGGGCATATGGACGGTTTTACCCAGAGCCAGCGTATCTTGGCGATCGATACCCCGTTGGGCCCGAACCAGCTTCTGCTGGAAGCCTTTGGCGGCACCGAGGGCGTCTCGACGCTATTCGCCTTCCATGCCACGGCGCGCGCTCTCGACGACAACCTCGATCCCAAGAGCCTGGTCCGCCAAAACGTCAATGTCCATTTAAGGTTGCAGGACGGCAGCTACCGGATCTTCAATGCGATCGTCGCGTCACTCGCCGGCGGTCATGCCGCTTCCCGTGGGCAGCGGCATTATGAGCTGCAGCTCGTCCCCTGGCTCTGGCAGCTGACCCGGACCAGCGATTGCCGCATATTCCAGAACAAAAGTACCACCGACATATTGACGACGATCTTCACAGAGCTCGGTTACAATGACTACGATTTCTCTTTGGCCGGATCGATAAAGCCACGCGAATATTGTGTGCAGTATCGAGAGACGGACTTTAATTTTATTTCCAGGTTATTGGAGGAAGACGGACTCTATTACTATTTCAGACACGAAGCAGGTAAACACACGCTGGTCGTGTGTAGTCAAACCTCCGCCTACCAGGCAGGTGACGAGCCACAGATCCCGTTCAGTGCCGGCTCCGCCCAGACCAACCACATCACCGAATGGCATCGCCATCATGCCTACCAGGCCAGCTCCTGGTCGCTCACCGATTATAATTTCCAGACCAGCACGCTGAACCTGAAGCAGACCGTGCCGACGGTCTCCACATATCAGCAGGACCCTCAGCACGAGCATTTCGACTATCCGGGCCTCCATGGCGACACGGGTGACGGCGAACGCCGCGCCAAGCTGGCGATGCAGGCGGAGGAGGTCGAGCGCGAGATGATCAGCGCCGCCAGCGATTGCCGTTCGCTCGGCCCCTGCAGCCGCTTCCAGCTGGTCAACCACCCGGTGGCCTCGGAGAATGGCAGCTACGTCGTGCTCTCGGTCACCCATCAGGCGGCCGATATGAGCTATGAGAGCGCTGGCGCCAGCCATACCGGTTACAGCAACAAGCTGACGTGCCTGCCGGCGGCCACGCCCTTCGTGCCGCGGCGCCAGACCGCGCGGCCCGCGGTCTCGGGCTTGCAGACCGCCAAGGTCGTCGGCCCGGCGGGGCAGGAGATCTATTCCGACGAATACGGCCGGGTGAAGGTGCAGTTCCATTGGGACCGGCGCGGCCAGTCGAACGAGAACAGCTCCTGCTGGGTGCGCGTGACCCAAAGCTGGGCCGGGCGCGGTTTCGGCTCCCAGACCATCCCGCGCGTCGGCATGGAGGTCGTCGTCGCGTTCCTGGAGGGCAATCCCGACCAGCCGATCATCCTGGGATCGGCCCCCAATTCCGAGACGACGGTGCCGCTGGGCCTGCCGGGACAGCAGACGCAGACGATGTTCCGCACCGCCAGCAGCCCCGGCGGCAGTGGCTTCAACCTGTTCGCGCTGGAGGACAAGGCGGGCTCGGAAGAGGTCGCCTTCCATAGCCAGAAGGACATGTCGATGATGGTCCAGAACAACATGTTCAAGACCATCGGCCAGAACCTGGTCATTCAGGCCGGCAAGATGCTCGTGCTGCAGGTCGGGCACAGCACCATCCAGATGACCGATGAAAAGATCATCATCTCCAGCAATGGCAGCACCATCGTGCTCGACCAGGGCGGCATCGCCAAGAACGGCAGCAAGATCTGGCTGAACTGCCAGAACGGCTAGGAGGTTTCCCATGTCATTCCTGCCTGGTTCGTCCTTCGCGCCGCCCTCTCTGGCGTCGGTCGCGTCCCCTGCCACGCCTTCCGCTGCGTCGATGGCCGGCAGCGGCGCGATCCAGCCGGGGGCCATCGGCGCCAGCCTCGGCATCCGGCCCTACACTCCCCTCGACATGTCGACGCCGGATGGTGCGAATCTGGCCCAGATGGCGGCGAGCCAGGCCGGAACGGGTCAAACCGGCATGTCTTCTCTGCCCGGCGTCTCGTCCGACGCCCTGAACTCGGGAGCCATGAACTCCGGCGCCATGGGGCTTCAAGCGCCGAGTGCCAATTTCGGCGCCATGCCCTCGGTCCCGTCCGTGTCCAGCGCGCCGAGCATGACGTCGCTGCCGTCGTCGTCCATTTCTGGCATGCAATCGGCGGCATCGCTGCCCAACGCAAATGCCCTGTCCTCGACTCCGGCCATACCGGGTGCCCCGTCGCTGACGCCGCCTGCCGCCGGTTCGCTGTTGCCGAGTTCCGGTCTTCCTGCTTCCGG
>DATJJW010000137.1:0-2555 GCA_035491935.1 Allostellaceae bacterium
GGGGGGAACCCTCGCCGCCATGGCAAAATAGGCGTCCAACCAACAACGGCAAGCAAACAGGAGAGGGATCATGATTCAGGCGTTTGCCAGGGAACTTCGCGCGGTGGCGGCGACCGTCACTCTTTGTCTCGGTCTCGCGGCCATGCCGGCGCTGGCCGATGATTCGATTCCGGCCAAGCCGGAGGCTGGCGGCTTCAAGCTCGGGCTGGAGCCCTGGCTCGGCTACGGCCAATGGCAGATCGCGGCCGCGGAAGGAATCTTCGCCAAGAACGGCCTGGAGAATGTCGAGCTGGTGAATTTCACCGAGGACAAGGACATCAACGCCGCGCTCGCCAGCGGCCAGATCGACGGGGCCAATATCGCGACCCATACCGCCATGGCCATGGCGGCGGCCGGCCTGCCCATCAAGATCGTGATGCTGGAGGATATCAGCATGTCGGCCGATGCCATCATCGCCGGCAAGGACATCCAGAGCATCGCCGATCTGAAAGGCAAGCAGGTCGCCTTCGAGCAGGGCACCACCAGCGACATCCTGCTGAACTACGCGCTCCAGGCCAATGGCATGACCATTGCCGATGTCCAGATCGTGCCGATGCCGGCGGCCGATGCCGGCAGCGCCTTGATCGCCAAGCGCGTGCCCGTGGCGGTGACCTATGAGCCCTATCTCACCATCGCCCGCAAGCAGGATCCCGATGTGAAGCTGCTCTATACGGCAGGCGAGGATCCAGGGCTGGTCAGCGACGTGCTGGTCATTCGTGACGAGGTGCTGAAGTCGAAGCCCGGCCAGGTGCTGGCCCTGGTCAAATCCTGGGATCAGGCGGTGCAGTATTACAAGGCGCATACGTCCGAGAGCCGCGAGATCATCGCCAAATCCGTCGGCTCCACTCTCGCCGATCTCGAGACCGCCTTCGATGGCGTGCGCTACTACTCCCTGGCGGAGAACAAGCAGGCGCTGCAGGGCGATTTCTCGGCCAAGACCTTCGCCGACGTGCTCCAGGCGGCGAAGAAGGCCGGCATCCTGACCAAGGATGTCACCGCAGCCGAGTTGATCGATCCGCGCTTCGTTGCCGTGGCCCAATAGGGCGGCGGCCTAGGCTCGCAGCGATGGATCAGGTGAGGGCTGGCACCGGCGCCACGGCGCGGCCGGCGCCGCCCCGCCGCCGCCGGCGGCGGCTCTTCGGGATCGGCGCCCGGATCAACCGTGCCGGCTTCATCGCCATCGCCGCGTCGGTGTTCCTGCTGCTGGTGGCGGCCTGGGCGGCCGCCACCGGGGCGGGATTCGTCGGCCCGCTCTTCCTGCCCTCGCCCGGGGCCGTCTGGCTGCGCATGGTCTCGCTGGCCGCGAACGGGACCCTCTGGCAGGACGCGGGCATCAGCCTCTATCGCATCATCGTCGGATTCCTGATCGCCTCGGTCATGGCCATTCCCATCGGGGTTGTGATCGGCTCCTACCGCTTCTGGGAGGCGGCGATCGAGCCTTTGACCGATTTCATCCGCTACATGCCGGTGGTCGCCTTCGTGCCGCTGACCATCCTCTGGTCGGGTACCGGCGACGGACAGAAATTCCTCATCATCTGGATCGGCACCTTCTTCCAGCAGGTCCTGCTGATCCAGGACAACGTCAAGCGGGTGCCGGGCGATTTCATCGGCCTCGGCCGCACCCTGGGGCTCAGCGATCTCAATATCCTGATGAAGATCGTCGTACCCTCGGCCTTTCCCGGAATCTGGGACACGCTGCGCATCAGCCTGGGCTGGGCGTGGACCTGGGTGGTGGTAGCGGAGCTGGTGGCGGCCACCTCGGGTCTCGGCTATCGCATCACCGTCTCCCAGCGCTATTTCCAGACCGACACCATCATCGGCTACATCCTGTTCCTGGGCGTGCTCGGCCTCATCACCGATCAGCTGATGAAAGCGGGGGAGCGCCTGCTGTTCCGCTACAACCAGAGCCACGAGACATGACGGCCAAGCTGGAGCTCCGCGGGCTCGGCAAGACCTTCGGCGAAGGCGCGCGCCAAGTCGAGGCGCTGCACGACATCGATCTGACCCTGGCCGACAATGAGTTCGTCTCCCTGGTCGGGACCTCGGGCTGCGGCAAGAGCACGCTTTTGTCGATCGTGGCGGGACTGCAGGATTTCGATGCCGGCGCCCTCGACATCGACGGTTCGCCGATCCTGCAGCCTGGCCTCGACCGCGGCGTCGTCTTCCAGTCCTATACGCTGCTGCCCTGGCTGACGGCGCAGCAGAACATCGAATTCGCGCTCAAGGCCGCCGGTCATGGCCGCGCCGCCTGCCGCGAGATCGCACGCGAGCATCTCGACCTCGTCAAGCTGTCGCAGAGTGCCGACCGCTTTCCGTCCGAACTGTCGGGCGGCATGAAGCAGCGTGTCGCCATCGCGCGTGCGCTTTCCTATCGCCCCAAGATGCTGCTGATGGACGAGCCCTTCGGCGCGCTCGACGCCCTGACCCGGCACCAGATGCAGGAGCTCCTCACCCAGATCTGGGAGGAGCACCGGCTCACCGTGCTCTTCGTCACCCATGACGTGGAAGAGGCCGTC
>DATJJW010000138.1:0-2451 GCA_035491935.1 Allostellaceae bacterium
CAATCTCCCCCCTTGAGGGGGAGATGTCCGGCAGGACAGAGGGGGGCGACATAAAGCGCTGCATCAACGATTGCTCTCATGCTCAATCGCCCTCATCCTCATAGCCCACCAGATGCAGTGGCCTCGCCGCTATGCCTTCCAGTTCGCACCAGCGGACCAGCGCTTCCTCGCGGCCATGCGTCACCCAGATCTCCTCGGCGCCGGTCTCCTTGATGGTGGCGGTGAGTTCGTCCCAGTCGGCATGGTCCGAGATGATCAGCGGCAGCTCGACGCCGCCTTGCTTGGCGCGCTGGCGGATGCGCATCCACCCCGACGCGAAGCACGAGATCGGATCGGGAAAGCGCCGCGCCCAGCGATCGGCGAAGGCCGATGGCGGGCCGACCACGATGGCCCCGGTGAAGTCATCTTTGGCGCCCTCGACCGTCGCCGGTTCCAGCGTTCCCAGGTCAATGCCCTGGCTCTGGTAATACTCGCTGAGCCTGGCCAGCGCACCATGGATGTAGAGCGGCCTGTCATAGCCGGCGTCGCGCAACAGCCGCATCACACGCTGCGCTTTGCCCAATGCATAGGCGCCGACCAGATGCGAGCGTTCGGGAAACTGCGCCGCCGACTTCAGCAGGCGGGCGATTTCTTCCGTGTCGGGTGGATGGCGAAACACCGGCAGGCCGAAGGTCGCCTCGGTGATGAAGACGTCGCAGCGGATCGGCTCGAACGTCGCGCAGGTTGCGTCCTTGCGCCTTTTGTAGTCGCCTGAAGCGACGATGCGCATGCCCTGGTGCTCGACCGATATCTGCGCCGAGCCCAGCACATGGCCGGCCGGATGGAAGCTGACGCTGACACTGTTAAGGGCGATCGTCTCGCCGAGCCGTGCCGCTTGGGTCGTTCCGGCAAAGTCCTCGCCGTAGCGCAGGCCCATAATGTCCAGCGTCTGCTGTGTCGCCAGCACCGAGCGGTGGCCGGAACGCGCATGGTCGGAATGGCCGTGCGTGATCAGCGCCCGGTCCACCGGCCGCACCGGGTCGATGAAGAAATCGCCCGGCGGGCAGTAAAGGCCTTCGGGCCGGGGATGAAGCAGGTCGCTGGCTCGCATGGTCCCCAAGATAGGATATAATTCCGTTGCGGGAAGTCTGTTGCCACGGACTGCTGACTCCAGCATACAGCACCATCGGCCTCATGCGCCGATAGGACCCATGACATGAAACCGCTTCAGGCCTCGTCCGGCGACTTGAACGCCGATCGCCGCGCCGATTATGCCGAGATGCTCTTTGCGGATGGCGATCACGCCGCTGCGGCGGAATTGCTGCTCGGGGCACTCGAATTGACGCCGCAATGGGCGATGGGCTGGTTTCGTCTCGGCGAAATGCAGCAGGCGGCGGGTGCATCGGATCTGGCCGCGCAGGCATGGAGGGTGTCGCTGCAACTCGATCCGACGGATCGCCAGGGTGCCGCGCTGTACCTGCAATTGATCGGCAAGGCGCCGGCGTCCGACGCGCTCCCCAGCGCTTTCGTTGAAACACTGTTCGACCACTACGCCGGGAGCTTCGATGAATCACTGGTCGACAAGCTGGGTTACCGGCTGCCTGAGCTGCTGGATCAGGCGATTCGAACGGCAAGGCCGGGTCGCTTCCCGCTGGCGCTCGATCTCGGCTGCGGCACCGGCCTGATGGGGCAGAGGCTGCGGCCGATTGCCGGCCGGCTTGAGGGCTATGACATTTCGACCGGAATGCTGAAACGGGCGCGGGCCAAGGGCGTCTACGATTTCCTCGGCAAGGCCGATCTGCAGGATTTTTCCTATGCCGGCCCGAAGGCCGAGCTGGTGACAGTAGCCGACGTCTTCATCTATGTCGGCGCGCTCGACGGCATGGTGAAGACGATCGCCGGCTTGCTGGCCGAGGATGGCCTGTTGGCCTTTTCCGTAGAGAGGTTGAGCGGCAGTGGCGATTTCGTGTTGCTGTCATCGCGCCGCTACGCGCACTCTGAAACCTATGTGCGTGAAATCCTGGCCGCCAACGGATTTTCGATCCTGTCCCTGGAAACAACCGTGATCCGGCAGGATCGTCGGGAACCGGTCGACGGGCTGGTCGTTGTGGCCGGGAAAGTCCACGCAGCCTGAAGCGTTCACAATCGGGTCAATGCGGCGATCCTTCCCAACCTCAAAGGGGTACTGCCCCACTTGTCTCGGTGAAGCTTCTGCTGCGAAAAAGCCCGAATCGCGTGCGCGGTTAACACGGGGCGCGCGCGCGCGGAATATCAGGAGGGAGCATATTCGATGCGCTGGCACATGATGATCTTGGCATCTTGCCTGGCAACGGCCGGCTGCGTCGGCAATTCGATGTCCGAACGCCAGGACGCCAACATCGAGTCCTCCCTGCAGTATGACACCGTGCCATGCGATCAGTTGCTGGTGCAGCGCAATGACCTGGCGCAGCAGAACAACCTTCCGGTGACCGC
>DATJJW010000139.1:0-4463 GCA_035491935.1 Allostellaceae bacterium
GACCGGCGCCGGTGTCTCCTGTGGCGATGCCCGAGATGGCGATACTGATGCCAATGCCGATGCCCTCCATGTTCTGGCCGGCCGGCTTCGGCCTCGCCAAGGATCCATCCTTCGCGGCATTGCAGCAGATATCGGTGCAGATGGACCGGCAGATGGCGGCGATGCTCCGCCAGATGAGCAGCGCGATGCCGCTCATGCCGTCGGCCGGTCCGGCGATGAGCAAGGCCGCGTTGAAGGCCATGCCGCCCGGCTCGGCCAGCTATTCGATGGTCTCGACCGCGTCCGGCAGCAATGTCTGCACGCGCTCGGTCGAGATCACCCGCCAAAGCAATGGCAAGCCGCATGTGGTGCGCCATAGCTCCGGCAATTGCGGTGGCATGGGCCAGGGTACGGGTGCGACCGCCCCGGCCGCTCAGCCTCGCGGCGAGAAGATCTAGCCGCATCGTCGCGGACGGTCTCGGCAAAGGGCGTGTCGAGGTCGTCCGCGATGGCCTATGTGGATGGGGAGATCCAGCCGGCGCTGTAACTGGCGTCAGTCGAGCCGCCCCTTGAGGATCCGGCGGGATGGCGCTTTGACTGGTTGCCGGAAGCGGGCGACGAGGGCCTCGACCGCCGCCGCATGCTCGGTACCCTCGGCCAGCAACCAGGCACGAAACGCGGATAGGGCCGGGGTGTCTTCCCGATCCGTGTCGCAGACCAGGTAATAGCCCTCCTTGGGACAGGTGATGGCGATGAAGGGCGCGGCGAGGCGGCCCGCGCGCAGGTCCTGGTCGATGAGGTAGAGCGGTCCCATGGCGACGCCCAGCGCGTCGGCCGCCGCACCCAAGGCCAGATATGTATGGTCGAAGGTAAAGCGGTGGGCGGGCTGCAATTCGGGCAGCCCGGCGACATTCAGCCAATCCTGCCAGTCATGGGGCCGCATCGTCGCGGTGAGCCAGGTGGCCGAGCCCAGATCGGCCGGCCGCTTCAGCCGCTCCAGCCCGGCCATGTCGGGGCGGCAGACCGGAGTCACCGCCTCCGGCATCATCGGCACGACCGACAGGCTGGCATCCTCCGGCGGTCCGCGCCGGATCGCGATGTCGGTGCGGTCGGGCAGGCCCGGACGCCGGTCGTGGCGGTTGTCGAGCTGGATGCTGATGCCGGGGTGCAGCTGTTGAAAACGCCCCAGCCGCGGAATCAGCCAATGGGTCATGAAGGTCGGCGGCGCCGTGACGCGTAGCAGACCGGGCTGGCGTCCTTCCTCCAGCCGCCGGCAGGCGAGCTCGATCCGGTCGAACGCCGATCCCAGCTCACGCAGCAGATCGGCCCCCGCCGGCGCCAGTTGCAATCCGCGTCCGGCGCGGCTGAACAGTTTCCGGCCGAGCCATGCTTCCAGCTTCAGCACCTGCTTGCTGACCGCGCCCGGCGTCATGCCCAACTGAGCGGACGCCGCCGAGACTCCACCTTCGCGGGCGACGATCTCGAAGATGCGAAGGGCGGAAAGCGGGGGCAGGCGGCGCATGACATTTTCCTTACAGGAAAAGGTTGGCGAAGGATATTCGCTTTTATCCGCCGCTCATGGACCTAGAATGGCGCCATGGATGAAATGCTTTCTTCCGGCCGGACCATCGCAACCGATGGGTTGCTGGATACCTTGGCCGGCTATGCGGCGGCGGACCGGCCGCTCGCTCCCGCGACGACGCGTATCGCGGCGCTGACCCTGATGGATGCGCTGGCCTGCGCCGCCGGCGCGCTGGCGCATCGGCCGGCTCTGCTGGGTCCCCTGTTCGAGGGGACGGGCGGCCACGGGGCGCGCGTACCGGCGACGGATATCGAGGCCGATCCGGTCAAGGCTGCTTTCGACACCTCGCTGCTGATTCGCTGGCTTGATTTCAGCGACACCTCGATCCTGGGCGGCCATCCTTCCGACAATCTGGGCGCGATCCTGGCCGCGGCGGAATACCGCTCGCGCCAGCTGGTGGCGGAGGGCCGGGCGCCCCTGGTCATGGATGAGGTGTTCCGCGCCATTCGCACCGCCTATGAGATCCAGGGTTGTCTCGCGTCCAACAAGCTCGACGGCACGGGGATCGGCCTCGACCATGTCTTCTACGTCAAGATGGCCTCGGCGGCGGTAGCGGCGAAACTGCTGGGCGGCGATGCCAAGGTCATTCGGGCGGCGCTCAGCAATGCCGTACTCGACAGCCAGAGCCTCAACGCCTACCGCCACGTGCCCAATGCCGGCCCGCGCAAGGGCTGGGCCGGTGCCGACGCCGCCTCTCGCGGGTTGATGCTGGCGGCGCTGGCACTCAAGGGCGAACCTGGCTATCGGCAGCCCTTGAGCGCGCCGATCTGGGGTTTCGAGGCAGTGCATCTGGGCGGCAAACCGCTGACGCTCGGCCGCGAACCCGGTGATTTCTTCCTCGACCGGGTGATCTTCAAGCTGGTGCCGTGCCAGCGTAACGGCTCGACTGCGGTCGAGGCGGCGATGCGCCTGCACGCCTGGTTCGCCGGTCATGGCTTCGAGGCTACCCGCATCGAGATCTTCACCCAGGACGAGGCGATGCGGCGCATCGTCAAATCCGGGCCGCTGTCCAATTCCGAGGCGCGCGACCACTGCCTGCAATATATGGTCGCGGTGGCATTGCTGACCGGCCGGCTTTCCGCCTCATCCTATGGCGATGTAGCCGCGTCCGACCCGCGCATCGATGCGCTGCGGGATGTCACCGAGGTGGTCGAGAAGGCGGAATATACGCGCGACCATCATGACCCGGCCATCGCGTCCTGTGCCAACGCCATCCGCGTCACGGCCAAGGATGGCGCCGTCTCCGAGTTGATCGAGGTCGCCTATCCGATCGGCGACCCGATCCGCCGCGACGAGGCCGCGCCCTTGCTTGCCGCCAAGTTCGACGATCTGGCGGCTTCGGTCTGGGGCGAGGCACGTCGGCGCTCGGTCGTGGCGCTGTTCGCCGAGCCCGCGCGGCTTGCTGCGATGCCGGTGCCGGATTTCTTGGATCAGGTCGCCGAAAGGCCAATTGAAGGTGACCGGACGGTCAGTTATCTCAAATCATAAGAATCCGCGAACGGGGAACGGAAACGATGAAGATATTCAAACTGCTCTATGTTCAGGTGCTGATCGGTGTCGCGATCGGCGCGTTGCTGGGTTTCTACCGGCCGCATATCGCGACGGAGATGAAGCCGCTGGGTGACGTCTTCATCGGCCTGATCCATCTGCTGATCGCACCGCTGGTCTTCTGCACGGTCAGCATGGGCGTGGCCCGCGTCAGCAATCTCGGCCAGGCCGGCCGCATCGCGGTGACGGCACTGATCTATTTCCTCGTCGTTTCGACATTCGCGCTGTTCTTTGGATTCCTGGTCGGCATCATCGCCCAGCCGGGCGCCGGCATGCATGTCGATCCTGCGACCCTCAGCATGAAGGGTCTGGAGAAGTACAAGCCGACCGGCAGCGCCGCCGAGGGGTTCGTCGACATGCTGGTGCGCTGCGTGCCGACCAATTTCTTCGAGCCCTTCCTGAAGGGTGACGTCATCCAGATCGTCGTGCTCGCGGTGGCGACCGGTGCCGTGCTCTCGATGCTGGGTGACCGCGTCAAGCCGGTGACCGCCTTCATCGATGCCTTCATGGCCGTGCTGTTCAAGCTGGTGCGCATGGTCATGTACCTGGCGCCGATCGGCTCCTTCGGCGCGATCTCCTTCACCATCGGCAAATACGGCATCCACACCATCATCTCGCTGGGCTGGCTGGTCGGCTCGATGTACGTCTCCTCCGTGCTGTTCGTCATCGTCGTGCTGGGCTTCATCTCGGCCGTCTGGTGCAAGCTCAGCATCTTCTCGATCCTCAGCTACATGAAGACCGAACTCCTGATCGTACTCGGCACCTCGACCTCGGAAACGGTGTTCCCGCAGCTGACCGAGAAGCTGGAGCGCATGGGCTGCTCGCGCGCCGTCGTGGGGCTGGTGCTGCCGACCGGCTATTCCTTCAACCTCGATGGCGGTCAGATTTACCTGTCCCTGGGCGCGTTGTTCATCTCCCAGGCACTGGGCATCCATCTCAGCATCGAGCAATGGGTGACGCTGTGCATCGTCATGGTCATCGTGTCGAAGGGCAGCGCCGGCGTCAGCGGCGCCGCCTTCGTGGCGCTGGCGGGCTCGTTGGCTTCGACCAATGTGCTGCCGATTGCGGGCCTGGCCTTGGTGCTGGGCGTCGACCGCTTCATCAGCGAGGCGCGCGCGTTGGTCAACGTCATCGGCTGCTTCGTCGCTACCGTCGTGGTCGCGCGCTGGGAGGGCCAGTTCGACTTGGAGAAGGCCCGGGCCGTGCTGGCCGACAAGGATAATTACGACAATCCGACCGTCGCCATCGGCAGTGCCAGCGACGTCATGCCGGCCCATGCCAAGGCGTGAGACGTTTTAACAAGAAGTCGCCCTGGGTGGCCGCCAGAATAGACTTCTAAGGAAAGGGTGAGACC
>DATJJW010000140.1:0-4269 GCA_035491935.1 Allostellaceae bacterium
TGCCGGGATCATGCGCGCGACCTCCGGCGAGGCCGCGACCGTCGCATGGGTGGTCATCGCCTTGACGACCACCTCATTCCCCTCGACGGCGATGCCCTTGAGGCCGTCGATGCCGGCGAGATCGATGAGGTCGCTTGGCGATGCCAGGCGATTCTTCAAGGTCGGCAGCAGCGTCATGCCGCCGGCCAGCAGCTTCGGATCCTCCGCCGCCGCCAGCTTCGCCGCCGCCTCGGCCAGATCCGTCGCCCGACGGTAATTGAAATTGTACATCGCTTCCTCGCCGGCCTAGCTGCGCGCCGCATTCATGATGGCGCTGCCATCCATGATCGCCGCGACAATGCCCTGGTAGCCGGTGCAGCGGCAGATAGTGCCTTCGAGCTGATGGCGCACCGTTTGCTCATCCGCCCCCGGCAGGCGCCGGGCGATGTCGACGCCCATCATCACCATACCCGGCGTGCAGAAGCCGCATTGCAAACCGTGATGGTCCCTGAACGCCTGCTGCATCGGGTGCAGCGTGCCGTCGGCCGCAGCCAGACCCTCGATCGTCGTGATCGACCGGCCGTCGGCCTGGACGGCCAGCATGGTGCAGGACTTCATCGCCAAGCCGTCGACATGGACCATGCAGCAGCCGCATTGGGTGGTGTCGCAGCCGATATGCGTGCCCGTCAGCTTCAGATGCTCGCGGATGAACTCGACCAGCAGCGTGCGCGGCTCCACGCAGCCGCTGACGGACTTGCCGTTCACCGTCATGCCGACATCGATAGTCATGCCCGATCCTCCACGCCTGCCATGGCTCCTCCCCCGAGCGGGATCGCTCCCTTATTACGGGTTGAAGATACTGATCCACTCCTCACGATATTTCATCAACTGATCCGGTGTCATCTTCTCCCAATCGACTTTGATCACCTTCAGCGCGGCATAGTTCGGCGCGATGTCCGGCACCGGGCTTCGGAAATTGGCCCGGCCGGAGATCAGCGCCTCCTTGTTGGCCAGGATCGTCTGGCCCGTCTCGGACAGGATGAAGTCGATCCAGAGCTTCGCCGCGTCCGGATGCGGCGCCTTCGCCAGGATGAAGGTCAGCTGCGGCAGGAAGGTGAAGCCCTCCGAGGGATAGAGGATCTTGAGCTTGGCACCCTTCTGGTTGGCCTGGAGCACGCGGGATGGATTGCCGCCGAACGCGATGACGTCCTGACCGGTCACGACCCGCTGCGCCGACAGCTCGGAGCGGCCGATGAAGGTCGGCTTCTTCTTCGCCATCTCCTTGAAGAAATCGACGCCCAGCACCTGCCGCAAACCGGCATAGGTCGTCAGATGCGATTCCGATTGAGCGACGTCGCCGATGGAGAAGCGGCCCGGCACCGCTGCCGCCAGCGCGTCGCGATAGGACTTGCCGTCGAATTTCAGCACCTCGGTGTTCCAGATCGGGATCTGCGCGTAACCGCCATTGAAGACGAAATAGCCATCGACACCGAGCCCCGCCTTGATGACGTCCCGGTAGGCGGCGTATTCGCGGGATTCATATTTCATGAACGCGCCTTCCTTGTAGTGCTGGAAGGTCCATGTCGGCGAGCCGACGGCGGCGACGTCGAAGCTCACGCGGTTGGCGGCGAGTTCCTGGTCAAGCCGCGTCGTCATCGTGTTGCTGGTGAGCAGCGTGTAATTGACGCGGAAGGAATCCGGCAGGCCGTAATAGCTGCGGAAGGCCTTGACCAGCACGTCATTGGTCGTCGGCTGGAAGATCGTGTCCGCGTAGACCAGGATCCCTTCCCGCTTCGCCGCGTCGATCGTCTGCGCGAGCTGCGCGCGCCCCTGCTGATCCAGCCCCTTGGCGGCGGGAATGTCCTGCCCTCGGGCGGTCGTGGCGGCAAACGCCATCAGCAGGAATGCGATCCCAAAACGTGTCAGTCTTGCCATGCCCATTGTCGCCTCCCCTTCTTTTCCTATTAGTCGAACTGGGTTTTCTTATTGGTCGAGCTGGAACAGGTGTTGTTCCTCGATCACGACATCCACGGTCTCGCCCGGCTGGAAACCGGCACCCCGGTCAAACGCACGGATCGAAACGCCGGGCGCCAATTCGATGGCATATTCATCCGCCAATCCCTGGAACGAGCGCGTGGACACCACGCCCGGCAGCACCAGGCATGGATCGGGCCGCCCGGCATGCGGCGCCCGAAGCTGCGCGTGCTCGCGCTGGAAGGCCACATAGGCCGGCGCGCCGTCGCGACCGGACGTGACGGCCGGCAAGGACGTGGTCTCGATCACGTTGAGGCCGAAGAACCGGGCCGCAAAGGCGGTCCGGTGCTGCATGAAGACCTGCCGTGTCGGACCGTCCGTGTCGATGCGGCCCGCATTCATCAGCACGATGGTCTCGGCAAGGGCCAGCGCCTCGCTCTGATCGTGCGTGACATAAAGCGCGGTGAACCCCAGCTTATCCTGCAACGCCTTGAGTTCCAGCCGCATCTGTTCGCGAAGTGCGGCATCGAGGTTGGACAGCGCCTCGTCGAAAAGCACGAGCTTCGGATGGTGCACCAGCGCACGCGCCAGGGCGACACGCTGCTGCTGGCCGCCGCTCAATTGGGTAGCCGAACGCTCGGCGAAGCCTGCCAGCCCGACGATGTCGAGGATCTCCAGCGCCCGCTTGCGGCGTTCGGCCATGGCAATGCCGCGCACGCGCAGGGGAAAGGCCACATTGTCGACGACGGACATGTGCGGCCAAACCGCATAGGACTGGAAGACGACGCCCAGCATCCGATGCTCGGGATTGAGGCTGATGCCGGTCTGGGAATCGAAGATGGTGGTGCCGGCGATCGAGATGAAACCCTGGTCGGGCGTCTCCAGCCCGGCGAGGCAGCGCAGCATCGTCGTCTTGCCGCATCCGCTGGGGCCGAGCAAGGCGAGCGTGCCGCCTTCCGGGATGGAGAAGCCGATGCCGTCGAGCGCCTGGAAGCCGCCGAAAGACTTGGCGACGTTCCTGACGGTCACGAACCCCTCCGGCCCGGAACCCTTCGACGACGACTGCCCCCTCACCATGGCTCCCTTTCTTCGCCTTATTGTATCGTCGATACCCTGGTCACCCTGAACAGCGCGAAGCCCGTCAGCAGCAGCACGAGCTGGATCAACGCCAATGCCGCCACATAGCCGACGCTGTTCTCGCTAAGCAGCAGCATGGCGATGGAGATGGTCTCGGTGCCGCTGACATAGAGCAGGATGCTGGCGCCCAATTCGCGGATGAAGATGACGAAAAGCATGATCCAGGCCGCGATCAGCGCCGGGCGCAGCAGCGGCAGCAGGACGAGCCGCATCGTCTGCAGCCAGCTCGCCCCATTCGCCCGTGCGCTTTCCTCCAGTTCCGGGTGGATGCCCGCCAGCATGGCGCCGACCGTACGCGTGGCGAAGGGAAAGAAACGGGCGACATAGGCGATGAGCAGGATGGCGAGCGTGCCGTAGAGCGGCGTCCTGATCGCCAGGATCAGGAAGAACAGCGACAGGACGATGCCGGGAATCCCCAGCGGCAGCGCCAGCAGCGCGTCGACCACACCTTTGAAGGCCGAACGGCTCCGAAGCAGATAATAGGATTGCAGCGCGCTGACGACGACGCCGAATGTCGCCCCCACGACCGCCAGGACCAGCGAATTGCCGATGGCGCGGCGCGTCAAATCATAGTCGAAGAGCACATAGGCGAAGTTGGCCAGGCTCGCCTTGGCAGGATCGAAATGCCCCGTCCACAAGGGCGACAGGGCGACGAGGACCAGCGCCAGGATCGGCAGCACGACGCTGGTCGCCAGGAAGACGAGCTCGATCGCCAGCGCCAAGGCTCTGGCCCCGCCCCTGATCTCGATCACCCGCGGCTTGTAGCCCTTGCCGGAGACGATCTCGTAGCGGCGCCTGGCGAGATGCGCCCGCTGCCAAAGCGTCAGGACGACGGTGATGATGGTGATGAAGATGCCGAAGGCAGCCGCACGGCCGAGGTCGCTCGGATAGCTGACCAGCGCGAAGATCTCCGTCGGCACGGTGCGAATGCCGGCGGTGGCCGTGAGCGCCAAGGGCACGTCGAACAGCCCGGCGCTGGTCACGAAGACGATGAGGGCGGCCGAAAGCAGCCCCGGCTGCAGGAGCGGCAAGGTGATCAGGCGGATGGTCGTCCAGAACGAAGCGCCATGCACCCGCGCGGCATCCTCGAAGGCGCTGTCCATCCGCTGCAGCGGGGAGATCACGAAGAGATAGACGTAAGGCGTGTAGAAGAGCGACAGGATCCAGATCACGCCGGCC
>DATJJW010000141.1:0-7244 GCA_035491935.1 Allostellaceae bacterium
ACCGTGCCGAACAGCCCGATGAAGGGTGCAGTCGAGCCGACGGTGGCGAGAAAGGCGGTGTAACGCTCCAGCCGCTCCATCTCCCGGCCGATGGTGATGCTCATGATGCGCTCGATACGCTCCTTCAGGCTCGCCTGGAAACCCGTGGCGGCGCCCAGCCCCTTGGAGACGGCGCGGCGCCATTCCAGCATGGCGGCCGAGAACACCGCGGCCATCGGGTCGGTCGGCCGCGAGCCGATCCGGTCGTAGAGCGTGTCGATCGAACCGCCCGACCAGAAGCTTTCCTCAAAGGCGTCGGCCTCGCGTTTCAGGCGCCGCAGCTTCAGCCATTTGTCGAAAATCACCGCCCAGGACCAGAATGACGCGATCAGCAGGACCACCATGATTACCTTGACGATGACATCGGCCTGCAGAAACAGCGAGAGCATCGAGAGATCGGCGGGCGGAGGTGCGGCTCCGGCAGGGACGGCCAGGGCGTTGGATGTGACGGCGTTAGGTTCCATGGCGCGGCTTAGCTCTCGATTGGCAGGTTGGCTTGGGGTTGGGCAGTTTCGGAGTTGGACTGACAGGGACGATCCGATGAGATGCGCGGTAACGCTTAACGGCTGGAGAGTCCTCCAGGTTCCGGCACTTCCGGCACTGGCGGCACCGGAGGTGTGTCGAACACGGAGGCAGCCGCCTCGAAGATCGGTTTGAAGGCATCAAGCAGCATCGGTGGTATTCGTGACAATTGCCCCGCCGATGTCACTAAAACCAATTGGAGGCGAAGTTCCACCAGGATTGTGGCAGCACGGCGGACGATTTGGCGCAGTTCTATGGCAGCGCGGGTCATTTGGCCGACCGTGGTCTCGACGATGAGCGCATCGTCGAGCTTGGCTGCCAGGCGGAAATCGATCTGTGCGCGCCGCACGACCCAGGCTCGTCCGGTCTCGGCCCGCAGCCGCTCGAAGGGCCAGCCGAGCAAACGCAGACATTCCGAACGCGCCCGCTCCGCGAAATGCAGGTAATTGGCGTGATAGACAATGCCGCCGGCATCCGTATCCTCATAATAGACCCGGACCGGGAAAAGATGGGTGGCGCCGTCGAGGACGCCGGAAGCGGGCAGCATGGGAGCGGACAGCATAGCCTAACCCTCCCCTTCCCCACGCAACAGGTCGAACTGCGCGGACTCCGTCCCCGGCGGCCGCAGCATCGGCAAGCCCAGATGGCCGTAGGCGGCATCGGTGAGCATGCGACCACGCGGCGTGCGCTGCAGGAAGCCCTGCTGGATGAGATAGGGTTCGATGACATCCTCGATGACGTCGCGCTGCTCCGACAGCACCGCGGCCATGGTCTCCACGCCCACCGGACCACCCAGGTAATGCTTGGCTATGGCACCGAGATAGCGGCGGTCCATGGCATCCAGGCCACGCACATCGACCTCGAGCCGGGTGAGCGCCGCATCGGCCGCCTTGGCATTGACGGTAACGATGCCGGCAACCGCGGCAAAATCGCGCACCCGCCGCAACAGGCGCCCGGCGACGCGCGGCGTACCGCGCGAGCGCGAGGCAATCTCGGCAGCACCATCCTCGGCCAGGTCGAATCCGAGCACGCCGGCACCGCGGCGGATGATCGCGCGCAGCTCCTCGGGCGTATAGAAATCGAGGCGCAGGGGAATGCCGAAGCGTTCGCGCAGCGGCCTTGTGATGAGGCCCGAGCGCGTGGTGGCGCCGACCAGGGTGAAGGGCGGCAAATCGATGCGGATCGAACGCGCCGCCGGCCCCTCGCCGATGATCAGGTCGAGCTGGAAATCCTCCATCGCCGGATAGAGCACCTCCTCCACCGCCGGCATCATGCGATGGATCTCGTCGATGAACAGCACGTCGCGCGGCTGGAGGTTGGTCAACAGCGCCGCCAGATCGCCCGCGCGCTGGATCACCGGCCCGGATGTCGCCCGGAACCCCACGCCCAACTCGCGCGCGACGATCTGCGCCAGTGTCGTCTTGCCGAGGCCCGGCGGCCCGTGGAACAGCACATGGTCGAGCGCCTCACCACGTCCGCGCGCCGCCTCGATGAAAATGCGCAAATTCTCACGCACCTGACGCTGGCCGGTGAAATCGTCGAGCGTGAGCGGACGGATCGAAGCCTCGCCGCCATCCTCGGCCGAGTTCTCGCCGGAAACCAGGCGGGGGTCCCGATCGGATGCCGCGAGCTCTTCCGATAGGCTGCGCATCAGGCCGCAAGCTCCTTCAATCCGGCACGGATGAGCTCGGCCAGCGCCACATCGTCATCGGCATCGCGCGCCACGGCCATGACCGCGACCATCGCCTCGGCCCGGCGATAACCCAGATTGACCAAGGCCGAGATTGCTTCCTCGATGCGCGCCGGCTTCTGCGAGGGTATAGGCGCGGCGGCTGCCGATTTGCCGGCGCCGCGCCGCGCACCTGTCTTGCGTTCCTCAGCCGCTACCGGTTCCGCGTCGGCGGCCGACGCCTTCGGGCTGAGGACGGAAGGCGTCAGACGCGACAGCGCGGCCTTGTCCTTCAGCTCGGTCGCGAGCCTGGCGGCCAGGCGCGGCCCTACCCCCTCGGCACGCGAAAGCTGGGCGCGGTCTTGCGCCACAATGGCGAGCACGAGTTGCGCCGGCGGCAGGATCGACAGGATATTGAGCGCCACCTTGCCGCCGACACCCTGCACGGTATTGAGGATGCGGAACCAGTCGCGCTCATCGGCGTCCAGGAAGCCGAACAACGTGACCGCATCCTCGCGCATATGCGTCTCGATCAGGAGGCTCGCCGCCTCGCCGATGGGCAGCGCCTGGCGCGTCCGGCTGGAGACCTGGACCAGATAGCCGACACCGCCGACATCGATCAGCATGCCGTCCAGGCCGATATCGTCGACGATGCCCCGCAATCTCGCGATCATGCCGACACCTTTGCCTTGGCCATGGAGAGCTTCGCGCCAGAGAGTTTAGCTCCAGAGAGTTTAGGCCCAGAGAGTTTAGCTCCGGAGAGTTCAGCTCCACCGGCCATGACCGTCGCCGCCTGCCAATTGCGGCCGGTGCCGGCATGATGGGCATGGCAAATGGCCACGGCCAGCGCATCGGCGGCATCGGCCTGCGAGGTCACGGCACCGGGCAGCAGCCGGCCGACCATCATCTGCACCTGTGCCTTCTCCGCATGGCCGGTGCCGACGATCGCCTTCTTCACCGCGGTCGACGCGTATTCGGCAACGACCAGCCCCCGCTCGGCCGGCGCCAGCAGCACGACGCCGCGCGCCAGCCCCAGCTTCAGGGTCGTGACCGCGTTCTTGTTGACGAAGGTCTCCTCGATCGCGGCCTCCGACGGCTGATAGCGGTCGATGACCTCCAGCACACCCTGGTGCAGCGCCACCAGGCGCAACGCCATCGGCTGGTTCTCGTCCGAACGGACCACCCCCTCCGCCACGCGCGTCAGGCGGTTGCCGACCACGTCGATGATGCCCCAGCCGGTGCGGCGCAAACCCGGGTCGAGCCCGATCAGCCGCACGACTCGTGGGCCATTGGCCACGGGAGGGGCGGAGACGGCCATGGGCCTCAGTTCCCCAGCTTGGCCATCAGCGCCTCGGGGATGTCGAAATTGGCGTAGACCGTCTGCACGTCGTCGCTGTCCTCCAGCGCTTCGACCAGCTTGAACAGGCTCTGCGCCACATCCTCTTCGGCAACCGGCACCAGATTGAGCGGCTTCCAGATCAGCTTGGCGCCGCTGGACGCGCCGAAGCGCGTCTCCAGCGCGTCGCGTACGGCGGAAAGGTCGTCGGGCGCGCAGGTCACCTGGTGATCCTCCTCACCCGTCTCGACATCGTCGGCGCCGGCCTCGATGGCGGCCTCCAGCATGGCGTCGTTGTCGCCGACGCTGAGCGGGTACGTCACCTGGCCCAGGCGCGAGAACATGAAGCTGACGCTGTTCGTCTCGCCCAAGGTCCCGCCATTCTTGGTGAAGGCGGTGCGCACCTCGCTGGCGGTGCGGTTGCGGTTATCGGTCAGCGCCTCGACGATGACGGCGACGCCGCCGGGGCCATAACCCTCGTAACGCACCTCTTCGTAGTTATCGCCATCGTCGCCGCCGGCACCGCGCTTGACCGCGCGATCGATCGTGTCCTTGGGCATATTGGCGACTCGCGCGGCCATCATTGCGGCGCGCAGGCGCGGATTGGCCGCGGGATCAGGCAGGCCGGAACGCGCCGCCACCGTCAGTTCGCGGATGAGCTTGGTGAACACCTTGCCGCGCTTCTTATCCTGCGCGCCCTTGCGATGCATGATGTTCTTAAACTGGGAATGACCAGCCATGGCAATCGAATCTATAATTTCTGCGGAATAAGGTGTTGCATACCACATGTTGTGGACGATACCCAGTCCGACAAAATCGGGGGCGCCATGCAATGTGGCTGGGATTGAGGTGGGCGTCTTGCAGACATGTCGCAAGCCGTCTACCGGGTCCGCGCATTATCTGACACTAACGGCGGGCCTTACTAAACAACCGGCCTGCCGGTCCTACCCGATCCATCGACGAGGGGAGCGTATCCGCGCCCATGTTCAAGCGCCTGCGTCTGCGCGTCGACAATTTCCTGATGCTGCTGGTCGGCATGGTCGTGCTCGCTTCGATCCTGCCGGCGCGCGGGAGCGTGGCACCGGTCTTCGCTACCGCCACCGATATCGCCATCGGCCTGTTGTTCTTCCTGCACGGCGCCCGGCTCTCGCGCCAGGCGATCCTGCAGGGTATCACTCATTGGCGCCTGCACATCACCGTATTCCTGGCAACGTTCGGCCTGTTCCCCCTGCTGGGCCTGGCGCTCGAATTCGTGCCGTCTTCGGTGATCTCCCCCAATATCGTGCTGGGCATCGTCTTCCTGTGCTGCCTGCCCTCCACCGTGCAATCCTCGATCGCCTTCACTTCGATCGCGGGCGGTAACGTGCCCGCAGCGATCTGCAGCGCATCGGCCTCCAACCTCTTCGGCATCGTGATCACACCCTTGCTCGTCGGGCTGCTGATACGCGTCCATGGCTCGGCCCTTTCGGTGCACACGGTGACCGCGATCATGGAGCAGCTCTTCCTGCCCTTCATCGTCGGCCATCTGCTGAGGCCCGTCATCGGCGGCTTCATCAGCCGTCACGGCAGGCTGACCGGCATGGTCGACCGCGGCTCGATCCTGATGGTGGTCTATGGTGCCTTCAGCGCCGCCGTGGTCGCCGGGCTCTGGCACGAGATGTCGCTGACCGATTTTGCGGCCCTGATCGTCGCCGATACGGTCCTGCTGCTGCTGGTGCTGGCCATCACGACCTATGGCTCGCGGGCATTGCGCTTCAGACGCGCCGACGAGATCACCATCGTATTCTGCGGTTCGAAGAAGAGCCTGGCCAGCGGCACGCCGATCGCGGCGATCATGTTCCCCGCCCATACGGTCGGCGCCTTGCTGCTGCCGCTGATGTTCTTCCACCAGATCCAGCTGATGGTCTGCGCCGCCATGGCCCAGCGTTATGCCAGGCGCCGGGGCGAAGTCGCGGCCTCCTGACCATCGAAATCCACGAAAACCAAGAGCCACAAAAACGAGGCCCGGCGAGACGTGACGGTCGACAAGACGCCCCGGTTGAACTAGAGGGTTATCGAACGATCACCAGGCCGTAAGAGCCCCTCGAAAACAACCAGATCAGAAACACAGGCTTCAGTATGCATCTCATGGCGAATCCCTTTTGGCTCGCGGGCCTCGTCGCCTCCATGGCCGCCACCGGCCTGGTCTCCGGAACCCTAGCGGGGCTGCTTGGCGTCGGTGGCGGCATCGTCATCGTCCCGGTCCTGTTCAACGTGCTGCCGCTGTTGAGCATCCCGGTATCCCTGCAGATGAAGATCGCGGTCGCGACCAGCCTGGCGACCATCATCCCGACCTCGATCATCTCGGCCCGCCGGCATTATGCCAAGGGCGCCATCGACACGTCCTTGTTGAAGGCCATCTGGCCGTCGATGATCTTTGGCGTAGTGATCGGCACGATCCTGGCAATCTGGCTGAAGGGCAACGCCCTGACCGTGGTCTTCGCCGCCATTGCGTTGCTGGTCGCGCTCAACATGGGCCTCACCGGCGTCGACTTCAAATTGCGCGACCAGACGCCGCGCGGGCCGACGCTCTGGAGCCTCGGCACCTTCATCGGCGGCATCTCGGCGATGATGGGTATCGGCGGCGGCACGGTGGGCGTGCCGATCCTGTCGATCTTCGGTACGCCGATCCGCTCGGCGGTCGCCACATCCTCGGTCTTCGGCCTGATCATCTCGATCCCGGCGACAGTGGGCTTCCTCTATGGCGGCTGGGACGTGCCGGGCCTGCCGCCCTTCTCACTGGGCTTCATCAACCTGATCGGCTTCATCCTGATCGTGCCGAGCTCGCTGATCGCAACGCCCTGGGGCGTCCATCTCGCCCACACCATCCCGCCGCTGATGCTGAAGCGCGCCTTCGCACTCTTTCTTGCCATCACCTCGATCCGTATGTTCTACGGGGTGCTGTTCTAGAGCCTGATCCGCCTGGGAGGTCCGACCCAGGCAGTGATCCGGTCTTCTATGATGATGAAGAGTCCGAATTGCCCGGGACGGTCCGACCCGGGCGGTGGATCGGCCTCTTGGCCCCCTTGTGCCCCTTGGCATCCTTGCCAGGGCAGCGGGATTCGTAGCGACGGAATTCGTGGCGATCGATCCGAGGATATATGATGGGCTGGCCGAGTTCCGCGGAGCGCTGAGGCGTTTCCTCGCGATCATCGAGGCGGCCACCCTCGAAACCGATATCACGCCGCAACAGTACCAGGCGCTGCTGGCCTTGAAGGCATATGAACCGGCTGGCCTGAGCATCGGGGAATTGGCCAAGCAGCTGGTGCTGCAACACAATGGCACGGTGCAGCTCGTCAATCGGCTGGCACAGACGGAGCTGATCGAACGGCGTCCCTCCCAGACCGACGGCCGCAGCGTCATCGTGGCGCTTACCCGCAAGGGCGAGGCATTGCTCGATCAATTGACCGGCGATCATCTTCAGGAATTGCTGGATCACGCCCAGTTGCTGGCGGAATCCTTGCGGCGGCTCCGGCAATTGGAGCGGCCGAGAAAGGTCCGGCTGGACTGACGTCTCAAATCCAGCCGGCCCCCGTGCAACCCTGCTTCAAAGAACCGAGGAGAAGAATGGCTTATGAAGCGGGGCTGCCAGGCCCCCGCACGGGTCCGAATCGTGCGGGAGCCTGTAACCAGTATATT
>DATJJW010000142.1:0-2340 GCA_035491935.1 Allostellaceae bacterium
AGCGCCGGCGGCTGCCGCATCGCCGCCATCAGCCCGGCGAAGGCACCCCACGACTTGCCCAGCATCACCACCGACCCGTCGCACCACGGCTGGAGCGCGATCCAGGCGATCAGCGCGCAGGCATCGTCCTGCTCCTGCGCCTGGAATTCCTGCGCCAGCACCCCATCGGAATCGCCCGAACCGCGCATGTCCACCCGCAGGCAGGGATGGCCCCGCCCCGCCAGCCAGGCATGGATCGGCTCGTCCCGCGTCCGCGTCGCGTCGCGCTTGCGATAGGGCATGTATTCCACGATAGCCCCTGCCGCCGGCCCCGCGGGCAACCACAGCCGCGCCGCCAACCTCGTGCCGTCCGGCATGGGGATGAACAGGTTCTCGATGACTTCTACACGGTCCGCCACGACGCTCTCCCCAAACGGGAGAACCCTAGCCGCCTAGGAAGCCAAGGCAAGCTCCCCAGTCTCCAGCAACGATTTGAGGTTGGAGAGAATGCGCGGCCAGCCACCCGACACCTTCTCGATGAACTGCGAGCCGGCACGCTCCATCGTGTGGGCGATGGTCAGTTTGACGGCACCGCCCAACTGCTCCAACTCGATCGAACAGCGTGAGTAGCCCTCGGACTTCAGCTCCGGCATGAACTCGTTGCGCCACTTGAGCACGAGGCGCTTCGACGGCTCGATCTCCACAACCTCGCCGGCATCGGCAATCCGGCCATCCGGGAAAACCAGCCGCCACGGCGACCCGGGTTTCCAGTCGCTCTCCTGATGCACCCCGAACCAGTATTGCCGGGTGAACTCCGGACTTATCAGCGCCTCCCACAGTCGCTCCGGCGTGGTGCGAATGAAAGTGACATAGACAAAGCTGCTGCCTGCCTGACTAGCCATGGTCTTCTCCTTCCAAGGTCCTCTTGAGTTCAGAGAGCGCCGCAAGCCGCGGCTGCTCGAATTTCCTGATCCACCGTTCGGCAATCTCGCCGATCGGCACCGGGTTGATGAAGTGCAGCCTTTCCCGCCCCTGCCGCATCACCGAAACCAGATTAGCGTCCTCGAGAATGGCAAGGTGCTTGGTCACCGCCTGACGGGTCATGTCGAGCCCCCGGCACAGCTCGCCCAATGTCTGGCCGTTCTGATCATGCAATCGATCCAGCAAGAGCCGCCGGCTCGGATCCGCCAGCGCGCGAAAGACGGCGTCATCAGCCATGGCCGCAATATGCAACCTTATGGTTGCCTGTCAACCCCGATGCAAGCAAGCGCCTCCGGCGGCCAAAGGGCTGGCGCCCTTTGGAATGGCACTCGGGCTGGCGGCTGGATCAGCATCCGCCAGTTGATATCTGCTTTTGCTTGCGCCGCAGGCAATCAACATCACGAACCCCAGCAGCTTCGTGCAGTCCCACCTGATTCTGGGCTTCGCCAGCGCCCGCGGCGAGATCGTGGGTTTGCGACCGAAGGCCAGTGCCTCAGCCGCCAGCACGAGTGCCATTCCAAAGGGCGCCAGCCCTTTGGCCGCCGGAGGCTACCTTACCTTCATCCCCGCGCCGCGGACGCGATCTCCCGCCGGCGGCGCTCGACGAAGGCGCGCAGCTCGGCATCGACGTCCTTATCGATCGGTGGTGGCGTATACTGCGCCAGCAGCGCCTTCCAGATCGCGTTCGCACGTTGGGTGGCATCGCGCGCTCCGGACAGCTTCCAGGTCTCGAAATTGCGCCAGTCCGACAGCAGCGGGGTGTAGAATTCGGTGTCGTAGCGCCGCAGCGTGTGCTGGGTGCCGAAGAAATGCCCGCCTGGCCCTGCTTCAATCATCGCCTCGATGCCCAGGCTGTCTTCCGTCACTTCGATCGGCTCCAGCGTGCGCGCCATCATCTGCAGCATTTCGGCATCGACGATCATCTTCTCGTAGGAGGCGACCAGCCCGCCTTCCAGCCAACCCACGCCGTGCAGCATGAAGTTGGCGTGCGCCAGCACCGACGACCAGATCGACATCTGGCTTTCGTACGCCGCCTGCGCATCGACCGCGTTGGACGCGTTCACGTTGCTGGACCGGTACGGAATCCCATAGCGCCGGGTGAGCTGCCCGGTCGCCAGCGTGCCCTTGGCGTTCTCCGGTGTGCCGAAGGCGGGCGCGCCCGAGCGCATGTCAACGTTGGAGGTGAAGCCGCCATAAACCGTCGGCACCCCCCGCCGCACCAGCTGGGTCAGGGTGATACCGGCCAGCGCCTCGGCATTCTGCTGGGCGAGCGCGCCGGCCAGCGAGATCGGCGCCATCGCCCCGGCCAGGGTGAACGGCGTCACGATCACCACCTGCCCGGCCCCGGCGGCGGCCATCAGCCCCTCGGCCATCGGGCCA
>DATJJW010000143.1:0-7455 GCA_035491935.1 Allostellaceae bacterium
AGGACAGGATCCACCAACCGCATTATCCGGCGACCAGGCCGGAGCTGGTCGGCCTTATCACCGCCCTCCACGCGATCGCTCATGAGCAGTTGGCGCGCGAAGCATGGATGAGCGATGCCGCCGGCTTCGCCGATCGCTTCAAGCTGACCCAGCCTCAGCGCGATGCGCTGATCCGCCTCGATGTCCCAGGCATCGTCGCCATGGGCGCACATCCCTTGGTGCCGTTCCTGGCCAATATGCAGATCGAACGCCTCAGGCGAGAGGCGGCCCGGGGCTAGGCGACATGCCGCAGACCGCCCTGCATATGGGTGTTCGAATCC
Organism: Allostellaceae bacterium; assembly: GCA_035491935.1. Taxonomy (GTDB): domain Bacteria; phylum Pseudomonadota; class Alphaproteobacteria; order ATCC43930; family CGMCC-115725; genus DATJJW01. Next base: position 321 of record DATJJW010000143.1, read on the forward strand.
CACGATGCGGGATGGCTGGTCCTGGAGGAAGTCTCGTGCTAAACGGCGCGGCGCTGCCGCATGGCCGGCGTGACTCGGGTTACGGAACGCAGTGTCACGTGGCACATAACGGGACGAGCTTGTTCCCGTATTCGGACCTAGGAGATTTGCCCTGACCACGATCAAGAAGACCGCTCACGAGGCTTTCATCGTGCCCGATCCCGGCCGGGTAGGGGCGGCGGGGTTATGGTCGCGTCCGGGATATCTGGTGCGCCGGCTGCACCAGCTATCCGTGGCTATCTTCCATGACGAAATGACCGGGCTGGACCTTACCCCCGTCCAGAACGCGGCATTGACCATCGTCGCGGCACGGCCCGGCATCGAGCAATCCGTGCTGGCCGAGGAGGTCGGCATCGACCGCGTGAATGTCGGCGATGTGATCCTCCGCCTGATCAAATACGGCCTGGTTCGGCGCGAAGTCTCCAAGCGCGATCGTCGTTTCAAGGAAATCTATCTGACGGAGGAAGGTGCACAGGCGCTGCATGAGAGCGCCAAGCGCATGAAGAATACCCAGAAGCGCTTCATGGCGCCGCTGGAGCCCGAAGAGCAGAAGGTCTTCCTCGAACTCGTCATGAAGCTGATCGACGGCCTGCAGGACCAGGGACGCACACCCATGCGTCTGCCTCGGCAACAGGATTTGGACCAGGCGAACGAAGCCCTGGCGGATTGATCGCCCGCTTCCCGATGCGTGGCATGCGCATCGCCTGGCTGGGCGCCCCTGTAACTTCGATTTCCGTTTCGGCAGGCGGCGAATGCCCATTTCGCCGTCATTGCGTCTCCGCGGGGCGTCTCCGCGGGCTATTTCTGCTGCAGCGGAAGCTTTCGGCCTGCCCGACAATCTGCCAATAATATCGTCGGTCCGAAAGCGACCCATCCGGGACGCCCAGAAATTGGGCGTTTGCGGAGGCAATTGATCGTTATTGTGCGGATTTCGGAATTTTTACAGAAAAAGACCCTTTCGGGGGTCGATCGTCCCACAATTGGTTGACGGCTGATCTGATACGTATACTATCTATGCCGCGATGGCTGGGTTGTCCTTTCGGCATGGAAGGCGGCGACGAAGGATAGCAGATGTTCGATGCGGCACTTCATGCGTTGGTGGCTTTGGGTGATCCCGTTCGGTTCGCCATCCTGTTCGGCGGGGTCGTCGTCGGTCTGGCGCTGGGTGTCATTCCGGGGCTGGGCGGTGTCGTCGGCCTCACTTTGCTGATTCCGTTCACCTACAAGCTCGATACCTATTCCTCATTCGCCCTGCTGCTCGGCATGGCGGCGGTGACCACGGTTTCCGACCTCATCCCGGCGGTGCTGTTTGGCGTGCCGGGCACGGTGGGCGCGGCGGCTACGGTGATCGACGGCCATGAGCTGGCCAAAAAGGGCCAGGCCGGCCGGGCATTGGGTGCGGGATATACCTCGGCATTGGTCGGTGGCGTCCTGGGCGCGATCCTGCTTGCCGCCGTCATTCCAGTCATCCGGCCCTTCGTCCTGTTCATCGGCTCGCCGGAGCTGCTGGCCTTCAGCATCTTCGGCTTGTCCATGGTCGCGGTGCTGAGCGGGCGGGCGCCGCTCAAGGGCTTCGCCGTCGCCGGGCTCGGCATCATGCTGGCGATGATCGGCTCGGGCGCGCCCGACGGTACCGAGCGCTGGACCTTCGATACGATTTATCTCTGGGACCGGCTGCCGCTGGTGCCCTTCACCCTCGGCCTCTTCGCCATGCCGGAGCTTGCGGAGATGGCGATCAGCCGCTCCAGCATCGCCCGCGATGCCAGCAATATCGACTTCTCGCTGACCGCCCAATGGCGGGGTGCGCGCGATGCGCTCCGGCATTGGTGGCTGGTGCTGCGCTGCGGCTGGCTGGGCACCATCCTGGGGGCGGTACCGGGGCTCGGTGCCTCCTCGATCGACTGGATCGCCTATGGCCATGCGGTGCGCGCCGAGAAAAAGGACCCGCATTTCGGCGAGGGCGACATTCGAGGCGTGATCGCGCCCGAAGCCTCCAACAATGCCAAGGAAGGCGGCCATCTCATTACCACCATCGCCTTCGGCGTGCCGTCCGGTGCCTCGATGGCGGTGCTGCTGAGCGCCTTCCTGATGCACGGGCTGGTGCCGGGGCCCGACATGCTGACCAAGCATCTCGACGTCACCTTCCTCATCATCTGGAGCCTGACCATCGCCCATGTGCTGGGCGGGCTCATCTGTCTCGGCGCCAGCGGCATCTTCGCCCGGCTGGCGGCGGTGCCGGCCGGCAAGCTGGTGCCGATCGTGCTGGCCCTCATGTTCCTTTCCGCCTTCCAGGGTTCGCAGAGCTGGGGCGATCTCTATGTCATGGTGATCTTCGGCACGGTCGGCTGGTTCATGAAGCTGTTGAAATGGCCGCGCCCGCCTTTGATGCTGGGCTTCGTGCTTGGCGGCATCTTCGAGCGCAACCTGTTCATCTCGACCGAGATCTACAGCTGGGGCTGGCTCTACCGTCCGGTCGTCATCGGCATCCTGGCGCTGACCCTGTGGATCGTGCTGAAGCCGCTGCGCGACAATTTCCGCGATCTGATGCGCACCTTCCGCTCGAAGCGCGGTCCCAGGATCGCGGTCAACGGCGCGGTCATGTTCAACATCTTCCTGATCGCGGTGGTCGTCTGGGCGCTTTGGGCCTCATGGGGCTGGCCGTGGGAGGACAAGCTGGTGCCGCACACCGCGGCCTATGCCGTCCTGCTCTTTGCCGGCGTCAACCTGGTGACCGAATTGTTCTATGCCGGCGCCGAGCAGGCCGAAGGACATGAGGGGGGCCGGGGCCACGGCATGGATACGGTGATCCAAGGGCAGTTGCCCTTTGCCCGCAGCCTGCGCCATTTCGCCTGGATGGTCTGCTTCCTGGTCGTCGCCTATGGCATCGGCCTGTTGCCGGGACTGTTCTTCCTGATCCTGCTGCACAGCCGCTTCGAGTTCGGCGAACGCTGGCGGACGGCGGTGATCTCGGCGGTCGCGATGACCGCGATCTCCTGGCTGATCTTCGATCACATCTTCGCGCTGGTCTGGCCGCAATCGATCCTGGGCGAGATGCTGCCGGCACTACACGCGAATTTCGACTTCATCTAGCAACCATAAGAAGAAGCATTGGGGGAGGGGCAGTTCATGTTGGGCAAGACCAAGAAATACCTGTTCGCAGCGGGCATGACCGTGGCCATGGCATCGGCTTCGGTCGCGGCCAAAGCCGACAGCGTCGCCGATTTCTACAAGGGCAAGACCGTTACCGTGCTGATCGGTACCAGCGCCGGCGGCGGCTACGACCTCTATGCCCGCGTCCTGGCCAAGTACATGGGCAAGCATATCCCCGGCAACCCGACATTGGTGCCGCAGAACATGCCTGGCGCCGGCACGCTGCGCGTCGCCAATTACATCTACGAGGTGGCGCCCAAGGACGGCACCGTGTTCGGGACCTTCTCGCGCAGCATGCCGCTCTCGCCGCTCCTGAAGCTGCCGGGCGTCAAGTTCGACAGCCTGAAGTACACATGGCTGGGCTCGATCACCAAGGACACGATGACCTGCATCTCGTGGAAGGATTCGCCCGTCAAGAAATGGGACGACATCTTCACTCATGAGTTCAAGGTCGGCGGCGAAGGCAAGGGCGCCGATCCGGATGTCTATGCCACGATGATCAAGAACGCCTTCCACGCCAAGATCAAGCTGGTCACGGGCTATCCCGGCACCGCCGATATCACGCTCGCCATGCAGCGCGGCGAACTGGATGGCGTCTGCGGCTTCTCCTACAGCTCGGTGCGCAGCACGCATGACGACTGGATCAAGACCAAGCAGATCAATTTCATCATCCAGGGTGCCTTGGAGCCCGACCCCAACCTGCCGGGCGTGCCCATGATGATCGATGAAGGCAAGACCCCGGAGCAGAAGGCGATGCTGAAGCTGGCACTCGCCCCGCAAGCCATCGCCCGTCCGTTCGTGGCGCCTCCGGGAATTCCCGCCGATCGCGCCCAGGCGCTGCAGAAGGCCTTCGACGATACGATGAAGGATCCGGATTTCGTGGCCGATGCCAAGAAGCTCGGCCTCGACGTCAATCCGATGACCGGCGCCCAGGCGCTGGCCATGCTGAAGGACATCTACAAGACGCCGGACAGCGTGGTCAAAGAGACCCGTGCCGTGATGGGCTACTAGGGTCGGGAGCGGGACGGCGGCCGGGACGGTGCTCCATTCCGGCCGTCTCACGCGTCAGCGGGCGGTAAGGCAAGCGATAGAATAATTTACCGGTAAGGCCGGCCGAAGCAGGCATCATGAAACCACCACCTTTCGAATATCACCGGCCGCAGAGCATCGAGGAAACTTGCGCATTGCTGGCCAGCCTCGAGAACGCCAAGGTCCTGGCAGGCGGCCAGTCGCTGATGGCGATGCTGAACCTTCGCTATCTCTATCCGGACCATCTCATCGACATCAACAAAGTGCCGGGGCTGGACGAGATCGCCATCACCGGGGACCGGCTGTCGATCGGCGCCGGCACGCGCCAGCGCCGGATCGAGCTGGATGTGGGTGTTCGGCGTGCGATGCCGATCCTCGCCGAAGGCCTGGCCCTGACCGGCCATCGCCAGACCCGCAATCGCGGCACGCTGGGGGGCAGCCTCTGCCATCTCGATCCCGCCGCCGAGCAGCCGCTGATCGCGCTGATCCATGATGCCGAGGTGCGGGTCGCCAAGGCCGGCGGCCAAATCCGATCGATGCCGATGGAGAAATTCATTGCGGGGTTCATGCAGCCGGCGATCGAATTCGACGAGTTGGTCGTCGGCGTCGACTTCCCGCTCTGGCCGGCTACGCACGGCTATGCCTTCCTGGAGCGTGCCCGCCGGCATGGTGATTTCGCGCTGGCGGCCGCGGCCTGTCTCATGACCCTGGATGCCGCCGGCCGGATCGATCGCGTGGCGATCGGCGTCGGCGGGCTGGGGCCGGTGCCTTATCGCCTCCATGCCGGCGAGGGTGGCCTGCGGGGGCAGGCGCCCGGAGAGGCGGCTTTCGCGGCTGCGGCCGAACATCTCGATGCTCTTGAGGCGGTCAGCGATTTCCACGGTGGCGCTGAGTATCGGCGCAGCATTGCCAAGGCCTTGGTGCGCCGTGCGCTGGCGCTGGCCTGCAAGCGCGCGACGGCCGGAGGGGTGCAATGACCGAGTTCGACATCACCATCAACGTCAATGGCGAGGCGCGCGCCTGTTCGGTCGAGCCGCGCATGACGCTCGGCGACTGCCTGCGTCACAAGCTGTCGCTGACCGGTACGCATCTCGGCTGCGAGCACGGCGTCTGTGGCGCCTGCACCGTGCTGGTCGACGGCGTCTCGGCCCGAAGCTGCCTGATGCTGGCCGTGCAGGCCGATGGTGCCGAGGTGCGCACCATCGAGGGTGTCGCGGCCAAGGACGGGTCCATGCATGTGATCCAGGAGGCGTTCCGGCGCAATCACGGCTTGCAATGCGGCTTCTGTACGCCCGGCATGATCATGACCGCGTTGGAGCTGCTTGGCGAAAACGCCGATCCGACGGAGGCGGAGGTGCGCGACGCCATCTCCGGCAACATCTGTCGCTGTACCGGCTATATGGGCATCGTCGCCGCCGTGCTGGACGCGGCGGCGACGCTTCGGGCGGGAGGCGCTCGTGGATAGTTTCAGCATCATCGATCCGGCCAGCGCCATCGGCGCCTCGTTGCCGCGCATCGAGGACGAGACGCTGCTGCGCGGCAAGGGGCGCTTCGTCGACGATTTGCCGATGCCGGGCGTGCTGCATGTCGCCTTCGCCCGCAGCGCCATGGCCCATGCCAGGCTCACCTCGGTCAATTGCGAGGTTGCGCGCGGGATGCCGGGCGTCCACGCCGTGCTCACCATCGACGACCTGGCGCCGGTGCTGCTCGATCCGCGCATGCCGCTGGGCGCGACGACCTCTGACACCCGCAACAATTCGACGCCCTTCGTGCTGGCCAAGGGCGAGGTCGCCTATGTCGGCGAGACCATCGCCATGGTCGTGGCCGACAGCCGCTATCTTGCCGAGGATGCGGCTTCGGCGATCGAGATCGACTATGAGCCGCTCGACGTCGTGATCGATGCGCGCGAGGCGATGAAGCCGGAATCGCCCAAGGTCCGCACCGAGCTGGCGACCAACATCTACGGCAAGATGGATGTGGGATTCGGCGATGTCGGGCCGGCCTTCGAGAATGCCGTCCACATCGTCAAGGACGATATCTGGCAGCATCGCGGCTGCGGCCAGTCGATGGAACCGCGCGGCGTGCTGGCCGAGCCGCGCCCGGCCGATGACAGCCTGTGCGTCTGGTCTTCGACCCAGATGCCGAACGACCTCTTCCATACCATGGCGCTGCTCTACGGCATGGGCGACGGTCAGCTTCGCGTCATCACCCCCGATGTCGGCGGTGGCTTCGGGCCGAAATATTGCATCTATCCCGAGGAGCTGTCGGTACCGGCCGCGGCCCGGCTGCTCGGCCGGCCGCTGAAATGGATCGAGGACCGGCGCGAGACCTTCATCGCCTCGATCCAGGAGCGCGACCAATACTGGATGGTCGAGATGGCGCTCGATGCCGATGGCATAATCCAGGGCATCCGCGGCGAACTCGTGCACGACCAGGGCGCCTATGCGCCCAAGGCGGTGAACCTGCCCTACAACTCAGCCACCGCCATGACCGGCCCTTATATCGTGCCGAACTATTTCATGAAGGTGACGATCGCGCACACCAACAAGGTGCCGGTCTCCTCGGTGCGCGGCGCCGGGTATCCGCAGGCGGTCTTCGCCATGGAGCGGCTGATGGACCGCGCGGCACAGATGCTGGGCTTGAGCCGCGACGAGATCCGGCGGCGCAACCTGATCCCGCTCGCCAAGATGCCCTATACCAAGAAGCTGAAGGCGCGCTCGGGTGCCGCCATGGTCTATGACAGCGGCGATTATCTCAAGGCCCAGGCCGAGACGCTGGAGGCCGCCGGCTGGGACGGCTTCGCCGTGCGCAAGGCCGAGGCCCTGAAGCAGGGCCGCTATATTGGGGTGGGGCTGGCCAATGCGGTCAAGGGTACCGGCCGAGGCCCGTTCGAGAGCGGCAACGTCACCGTGGCGTC
>DATJJW010000144.1:0-6910 GCA_035491935.1 Allostellaceae bacterium
CGTGGCTTGGTCGCGGCCATGCGGCGCACGATATCGCGGGTCTTGTCCTCGCCGATTGCCGGCAGCAGCGGCAGGAAGGCCGCCGCACGCATCCAATGACCGGTCTTGCCGGTCCATTTCGGGTCAACCACCGCATCCCAGGTATCCGGCGCGTCGGCATCCTTCACTTGGTTCTTGTTGTAGAGCACGACATAGACCGGCGTCGTCACCAGCGCCATGTAATCGCTGGGCGTGGTCGCCGTGGATGTCTTGACGCCGAGCGCCGCCCAATCGTCCTTCACCACGAAGCCCTTCTCCACCAGCTTCTGCATGGCGGAAGGATCGTTGAGCAGGAAATCGGCCGTCGGCCCACCGGCCATGCTCTCCTGCAGGAGCTTCGACGTCTTCTGCGCCGAGGGCACGTCGATGAACTCGACCCTCTTCACGAAAGGATGGGCCTTCTGGAAGGTCTGCATCAGCGTCAGCGCGTCCTTGCGATCATAATGATCGTACCAGAGCAGCCCCTGCTCGGATTTGGCGGCCTCGACCGCATCGGCGCCGAAAGCGGGCCGGATCAGCGCCGTGGCCGAAACCGCGAGCGCCGTGCCCAGGAATTCGCGGCGCCCCAGGATTTCGCGATGATCTTGCTGTGCCTTCATGGTATCGCCCTTTCTTCTTGTCGTTGTCGTTTATTCGCTGGGCAGCTACTCGCCGGGCAGGGCTAGGCAGTCATGTGCCCGCATGTGGAGCTGGATCGCCTGGCCTTCGTTGAAGCGCTCATGTGGCGTACCCCGTGCGCGCATCAGGGTCTCGCCAACCTTGACGATATACTCGACGCTGTCGCCGACATAGACGCGTTCGTGGATGGTGCCGCCGAATCTGTTGAGGCCGGGCTGCTCGACCGGCTGGGCGGCCAGCAGGATGTTCTCCGGCCGGATGCTGACGACGGTGCTGGGCGCTCGCTCCGCATCCTCTGCGAAAACGCAGGCGAGATGGCCATGGGCGGTCTCGGCCCGGCCGATGCCATCGGCACCGGGGCGCTCGGCCAACGTGGCAGGAAGTAGGTTGGTCGAGCCGAGGAACGTCGCGACGAAGCGGCTCTGCGGCCGCTCATAGACCGATTGCGGCTCGCCGATCTGGACGATGGCGCCCTTGTTGATGACGGCGATCTGGTCGGAGAGGGCCAGCGCCTCGGTCTGGTCGTGGGTCACGAAGATCGTCGTGACGCCGACCTCGCGCTGCAGGCGGCGCAGCTCGCTGCGCATGGTGTCGCGCAGCTGTGCGTCGAGATTGCTCAGGGGCTCGTCCAGGAGCAATAGGTCGGGCTCGACCACCAAGGCACGGGCGAGCGCCAGGCGCTGCTGCTGGCCGCCGGACAGCCTGGTCGCCGGTCGGTTCCCCAAGGTCTCCAGCTGTACCGTCTCCAACGCGCGCTCGACCCGCCGGCGGATATCGGCGCTCTTCAGCTTGCCCGTGACCTTCAACGGGAAGGCGACATTGTCGAAGACGTCCATATGCGGCCAGATGGCGTAGGACTGGAACACCATGCCGATCTGCCGCTTGTTGGGCGGGACGTAGATGCCGCGGGCGCCGTCGAAGACGGTGATGCCGCCGATCGAGATGCTGCCGTCATCGGGCGTCTCGAGCCCCGCGATACTACGCATCGTGGTCGTCTTGCCGCAGCCGGAAGGGCCGAGCAGGGTGAAGAAGGATCCCGCCGGCACCGTGAAGCTGACATCGTCCAGCACCTTGACCGAGCCGCCGTCGCTGGGGCTGGCGAAGCTCTTGTGGAGGGTGCGCACGGACAGCATCGGCGTCAGTCCTTCTGTCGGCTGAGATAGGCGGAGACCGCGACCATCAGGCAGAGCATCGCCATCAGCAGCACGGCAAGTGCGGCTGCCTGCGAGGAACTGCCGGTCTCCCAGAAGCTGTAGAGCACGGTCGAAAGCACGCTGTTGTGCCCGGATTGCAGCATGACGGCGATCGAGAACTCGCGGATCGAATGCACGGCGACCCAGATGGCCAGCGCGATCATGGTCGGGCGCAGCAAGGGGGTGGCGATGCGCAGCAAGGTCTGGACGAGGTTGGCGCCGGCGACCGCCGCCGCCTCTTCCAACTCGCCGTTTATCTGCATCAGCCCGACCTGCATCATGCGCGTCGACACCGGCAGGAAGGCGATGAAATGGCCGAGCGCGATCAGCCAGATCGTGCCGTAGATCGGCACGATGCGGATGCCGAAGGCCAGGAAGATCAGCGCCACACCCATCATCAAGGGCGGCACGCCCATCGGGATCATCGACAGCACGTCGAGCAGCAGCGAGGCCGCGCGTGATTTCGCACGCACGATGGCCCAGCCGGTGACGAGCCCCAGCACCAGCAGTGCCAGCACGGCGAGCCCAGCGATGGCGAGCGCGTTGCCGGCGGCGGTCCACACGCCATGCGAGGTCAGGATGTCATGATATGCCCCGAGCGACACGCGGTTGAGCAGGCTCGCATCGAAGCCGCCGAAATAGGGGATGAGGCTGGCCCAGAACAGTGCCAGGAACGGCAGTACGATCGCCGCCGCGACATAGAGCCCGACCAACCCCAACGCCGGCCAGCGCCAGGCGCCCAGCTTGGAGATGCGCGGGCGATAGGCCTTGCCGCCGACCGTGGCGTAGCGACCGGCATGGCGGGTGACCCGGCGGTAGACGACCAGACCCACGACCATCAATACGAAGACCGCGCTGTTGAGCGCGGCGCTGCCGCCGTAATCGGGCAGGCCCGAGGGCGGGGTCATGCGCCGGAACACCTCGATGCTCATCAGCGGGACATTGCCGGGAATGCCGATCACCGCCGGCACGTCGAAGGCCAGTACGCCGACCATCATCAGGATGGTCGCGATCGAGATCAGCGTTGGCGTCAGGAAGGGCAGGGCCACGCGGAAGAACACCTGCACGCGCGTCGCGCGTGCGACCAACGCCGCCTCCTCGAAGCTGGGATCGATGGCGCGGATCGCCGGCGACAGCATGAGGATGGAAGTCGGCACATAGGCCAGCCCCTGCACGAAGATGGTGCCGGGCAGGCTGTAGATATCGAGCCAGGACGGGAAGGCGCCGATGAGCGGCTTCAAGGCGAGCGGCACGATGCCGATGGTCGGGCTCAGCACCAGGGCCCAGGCGATTGCCAGCAGCAGGGGCGGCGTCGCCATCGGCATCAGCACGGCGGCGCGGAACAGCGCGCGGCCGGGCAGGTCGGTGCGTTCGATCAACCAGCTGAGCGTGAGCGCGATCACGATGGCGACCGCCGAACTGCCGGCGGTGAAGACCAGCGTGTTGCCGGCGAGCACCCAGCTGTAATGGGAGCTCCAGACCTCGATGTAGTTGTCGAACGTCCAGCCTTCACCGAAGGGCAGGCCATCGGGCCGGAAACTGCCGATCACCACGGCAGCGAGCGGCCCCAGGGTCAGGAAGCCCAACAGGATGGCAAGCAGGGCGAAGAGCAGAATGCGTGTCGGCCGCAGACGGATGCGCCGCTTTATCTGGCCGCGCCGGGCGGGTGCAGGCTCGGGCCGGGCGAAGGCCCGGGTGGCCGTCGTGGATACTGCCGGCGGCGACACGGATGCGGTTCGCTGCTCCGTCGGCCTCGCCACCGGCTACACCTCCACCACGACGTAGTTCTGCTCGATGCTGACGGGGAAGGTCTCGGCGACATAGGGACCCTTGGCGAGGGTCGCGCCATCCTCGACCGTGACGGCGAATTGCTTCACCTTGGTGTTGGCCGGGTCGCAATAGGACTGGCCGGAGCGGATGTCGAACTCCCAGCCATGCCAGGGGCAGCGTAGCATCTCGCCCTCGCGCGACAGCGAGTATTCACCGGGCATGTCCGATTCCGCCAGCCCGACCAGCCGCCCGCGGCAGAGCGAGGCGCCCTCATGCGGGCATTTGTCGAGCAACGCGAAGAACTCGCCATTGACCTTGAAGACGCCGATCCTGCGGCCCTTCACCTCGACTTGGCGGGCGCCTCCTTCGGGGATGTCGTCCGTATGGGCAACGACGTGACGGCTCATGAGCTAATCCAATCCGTAGAAGGCAGAGGCATTGCCACGGAAGATCCGATGCTTCTCCTCCGGCGACAGGCTGATCTTGAAGGCATAGGCCGGGTCGTCGAAATCCCAGTGCGGATAGTCGCTGGAGAACAGCAGCCGGTCCCAGCCGATCCAGTCGATGATGTCGCGCAGATGCTGGGGCTGCTCCGGCTCCTCGATCGGCTGGGTCGTGAACCAGAAATGCTCACGCAGGTACTCCGAAGGCGGCCGCTTGACCTCCGGCACCTCGGCACGCATGCGATGCCAATGCTGGTCCATGCGCCAGGCCAGCGACGGGACCCAGCCGAAGCCGCTTTCGACCAGGACGAAACGTAGTGCAGGCAACCGCTCCAGCACGCCCTCGAAGATCATGCTCGTCACCAGCGACTGCATCGCCGGCATGGTGTGGAAGTGATGCTCGAAATAATAGGAGGGCCAGCCGCCGGATGTCGGCGCCCGGCCGGGCTGGCCACCAATATGAAGGCCGACCGGCAGGCCGGAGGCGGCCACGGCTTCCAGCACCGGCCAATAGCGACGGCGCCCGCCCGGTTCCATCGCCTGCGGGCCCCAGCTGATCTGCACGAAGCCCGCTTGGCCGGCGCGGCGCTCGATCTCGGCGACTGCGGCCTCGGGCCAGTCGGGGGTTACCACGATCGAGCCGCGTAGGCGCTTGTCCCGGCCGATCCAATCCTCGAGCTGCCAATCGTTGATGGCACTGGCCATCGCGGCGCCGAATTCCTGGTTGCGCTGGTCATAGGGGCCAAGCCGCAAGGGGTGCAGGATGCCGTAATCGACATTGTTGGGGTTAAGATGCTGCGCTTGCATGAAGGGGAGATCGGAGGCCGGCGGCCCGCCGCCGGGCGGCCACGCATCGGCGCGCGCCGTGCCCGGCGACATGCGCGGATAGGGCTGCGAACCGGCGTAGCCCTGGCGGATATTGCTGCCGAATACGGCGGCGTGTTCGCGCCAGCGCTGTGGCATGAAGCGGGTGATCTCGCCGCCGGTTTTGCTCATCGGATGGATGTCGCAATCGACGATGCCAAGCTGTGTCTTGGCCTCTTTGGTCATCCGGGGCGCGGTGTCGATGCTCATTGTGCCATCTCCGGAACCTGGGTCCTGGCGTCGGCCAGGCGCGTGAACGTCGCCAGCGGGTTGTCGATCAGCAGCTTCTGCAGGAGCTGCTTGGGGAAGCCCTCCGGGATCACCTCATTCGCCTCGTAGTGCCAATGCGGGTAGTCGCTGGAAAAGAGCAGCACGTCGTCGCAATCGATCTGCTCGATGACACGCTCCAGCATCGCGGGATCGGGCGGCGCGTTGGCCGGCTGCAGGGTGAAGCGCACATGGTCGCGGATGATCCTGGCCGGCGATTCCTTCAGCCATGGCGTTTCGCGGCGGAGGCCCCGCCAGCCCTTATCGGCGCGCCACAGGAAGCTCGGCAGCCAGGTGAAGCCCGCCTCGACCAATACGATCTTGAGGGTGGGGAATTTCTGGAACACCCCTTCGGTGATGATGTTGAGCAACTGGCTCTGGAAGCTGTGACTGAGGGCGATGTAGTCCTCAACCGCATGGGACGGCCAGCCGATCGGCGTCGGCGCATGGCGATAGGTGCTGCCGGCATGGATGCCGATGGGCAGGCCGTGTTTCTCGGCCGCGGCATAGATTGGCCAATAGAAGCGGCGACCGAGCGGCATCTCGTTGAGCGTCAGCAACTGCACCTCGACGAAGCGGCGGTCTGCGGCCATCCGCTCGATCTCCTCGGCAGCCAATTCCGGGCTCTGTGCCGGCACGACGATCGCGGCGCGCAGCCGGGCATCCTTGTCGAGATATTCTCGGGATATCCAATCGTTCATCGCCCGGCAGACGGCGGCGGCCATGTCCTCGCTGTAGAGGATTTGCGCGCTGTGCAGCGTGTGGCATATGGCGAAGCGCGTGTTGTAGGGATCGAGCGCATCGCGGCCGAGCGCCTTGACGTCGAGGGGACCGGCGGCCCGCCAGTCGGCGCGGCAGGTCATCGGCGCATTGGGTGGGTAGCTGGTCAGCGTCAGCGCCAGCTTCTCCGCACCGCGCGAGGTCATGTGATCGTGCCAATAGGCGTCGAAATAGGGGAGCAGGAACCGCATGTCGCTGGGCGGCATGATGTGGACGTCGCAATCTACCGGGCGGTAACTGGCTATATCCATCGCGCACATCTTCCTTGAAATCCTCAGCTCATGCGCATCCCTGGGGCGTGCGGCTGCATCCGCTCCGTGAGACGCGTCGAATCCTTGATCGATTGGGTGGCGGCGAGGCAGCGGATACGCCGCCCTTTCCCGGCCATGCCGGGCTGGTGCCCGGCATGCGGCGACCGTTACACCGATCCGAGCGGCCGGCGACCGGGACGTCGGACGGATTGATGCTCATGGCCAGGTTGAAGCGGTTGGTGCCGCGTGCGGCCGGATGGACGTCGCAATCTGACACTCCGACATCGGGGCAGGCATGGCGGGGCACCTCCGCATGCCACCTTGGCGGTGGCTTGTCTTGTCGTTACGAAGGCGCCCGATCCCCAAGGATCCTCGCCTCCCACCTGAACGCTCCCTGTCCTGGCCAGGCCCATTTTTTCCGTGTGGCAGGGCCTTTGCCGAACATCCCGTATTGTGCGGTGAAAAGACGTCTGATCAATGTACAAATGTTGCAAAGATAATTGTCTTATAGGCAATAATGGCGGATCGGTTGCAGGGAGTGGGGCCGATGGACCGCCTCGTAGCCATGGAGACCTATGTCCGGGTCGTGCAGGGAGAGAGTTTCTCCAAGGCCGCGGAATATCTCAATATTTCCAGTGGTCTGGTCACGCGGCGCATCGCCAAGCTGGAGCAGATGCTGGGAACA
>DATJJW010000145.1:0-21042 GCA_035491935.1 Allostellaceae bacterium
GCAGGCGATCGAGGAGATCAAGGTCGACCTCCGCGCCCGGCTCGACGAGCTCTACCACGCCGGCCGCCTCCTCGAGGCGCAGCGGCTCGAGCAGCGCACCACCTTCGACATGGAGATGATGGCGGCGACGGGGAGCTGCGCCGGCATCGAGAACTATTCCCGCTACCTCTCCGGCCGCAAGGCGGGTGAACCGCCACCGACCCTGTTCGAATACCTGCCGCAGGATGCGCTGGTCATCGTCGACGAGAGCCATGTCACCGTGCCGCAGATCGGCGGCATGTATCGCGGCGACTATGTGCGTAAGTCGACGCTGTCCGAATACGGTTTCCGCCTGCCCTCCTGCATGGACAACCGCCCACTCAAATTCGAGGAATGGGAGGCGATGCGCGGCCAGTCGATCTTCGTCTCGGCGACGCCCGGCCCCTGGGAGATGGAGCGTACCGGCGGCGTCTTCGTCGAGCAGGTCGTGCGTCCGACAGGCCTCGTCGATCCCGAGATCATCATCCGGCCGACGGAATCCCAGGTCGACGATTTGCTGGCCGAATGCCGGGATTGCGCCCTCAAGGGTCAGCGCGTGCTGGTGACGACCTTGACTAAGAAAATGGCCGAGGCCTTGACCGAATACATGCACGAGGCCGGCATCCGCGTACGCTATATCCACTCCGACGTCGAGACGCTGGAGCGCATCGAGATCATCCGCGACCTGCGCCTCGGCGCCTTCGATGTGCTGATAGGCATCAACCTGCTGCGCGAAGGCCTGGACATCCCGGAATGCGGACTGGTCGCGATCCTGGATGCGGACAAGGAAGGCTATCTGCGCTCGCGCACCTCGCTGATCCAGACCATCGGCCGCGCCGCGCGCAACGTCGAAGGCCGGGCGATCCTCTACGCCGATCGCATGACCAATAGCATGCAAGGTGCTATCGACGAGTGCAATCGTCGGCGCGAGAAACAGGAAGCTTATAACGAGGCCCACGGCATCACGCCGGAAAGTGTCAAACGCCAGATCGCCGATATTCTGGACTCGGTCTACGAACGCGACCACGTCACTGTCGATATCGGCAAGGACGCGGCCGCCCATTATGCCGGCTCCAACATCAAGGCCGTGCTGGCCGATCTGGAGAAGCGCATGCGGGCCGCCGCTGCCGACCTGGAATTCGAAGAGGCGGCGCGGCTGCGCGACGAGATCAAGCGGCTGGAGCAGATGGATTTGGGGCTGGACACCGTGGTATCGGGCGATGCGTTGCCAAAGAATTTCGGCAGCGCCCAGCGCGTCGCCAAGCCCCAGGCGCCCAAGGGCGGGCGTCCCGGCCGGCGGCCTAGACGTTAGAACCTTGGCGATAGGATTTCAGACCTCCAGATGACTCCATCACAAGCGATACCGCGCACGGCCCTCGTCACTGGTGCGGCCAAGCGCATCGGCCGGGCGGTGGCCCTCGATCTGGCATCCTGGGGCTGGGCAGTGGCCGTGCATTACAATGGCTCGTCCGATGCCGCCGAAGAAGTCGTCGGGCTGATCCGCGCCGGGGGGGGCAAGGCCGTGGCGCTGCAGGCCGACCTCGCCAGCGAGCAGGCGACGAAAGGCCTGGTGCCGTGTGCGGTCCAGGCGCTGGGACCGCTCGGCTGCCTGGTCAACAATGCTTCCGTCTTCGAACATGACACGCTGCTCGATTGTGACCGCGACGCCTGGGACCGGCATATGGAAACCAATCTGCGCGCACCTTTCGTGCTGACGCAGGATTTTGCCCATGCGCTGCCCGAGGCGGCCGAGGGCGTGATCGTCAACATCCTGGATGAGCGGGTGTGGAACCTCACGCCCTATTTCACCAGCTACACGCTGAGCAAGACCGGGCTATGGACCTTGACGCAGACCGCCGCTTTGGCGCTGGCGCCGCGCATCCGGGTCAATGGCGTCGGGCCGGGTCCGACCCTGCCAAGCCCGCGGCAAAGCCAGGCCCAGTTCGACCGGCAATGTGCCGAGATGCCGCTCAAGCGCGGTACCAGCCCGGAGGAGATCGCCGCCGCGATCCGCTTCATCCTGGCCGCTCCCGCCATGACCGGACAGATGATCGCGCTCGATGGCGGCCAGCACCTCGCCTGGTCGCAAGCGGGTACGGCAATGCCCGAGGAATAGGGCTGGAGGAATAGGATCGATGACTGCCATACCCCTGCCCTTTCCCGCAGCCCGGCCAGAGCCGGCACCGGAGAGCCAAGACAAGCCGATTCGGCACGTCTTCATGCGTGACCTGGTCATGATGTGCCTGGTCGGCGTGCACGCCCATGAATTCAAGGGGCCGCAGCGCGTGCGCCTCAATCTCGACCTTGCCGTGCATGATGACGGCCGGCCGGCCGGCGACGATCTGCGCAACGTCGTGTGCTATGATGAAGTGCTGCAGCAAGTGCGCGCCGTTGTCGAAGCTGGCCATGTCAAGCTGATCGAAACCATGGCGGAGAACATCGCCGAGGCCTGCCTTGCCGACCCCCGAATCAGGGCCGTGCGGATACAGGTCGAGAAGCTCGACGTCTATCAGGACATGCAGTCGGTCGGGATCGCCATCGAACGCCGCTCCCCGTTCCCGGAGCGGGGAAACTAGATCAAATTTTATCAATTATGACGATTTAGAGGCGTCACTTGTACACAAGGCCCTGAAGAAAATGCAAGGGCTGGCCAGCCCCTTCCCCTCGTCAAGTTGAAATAAATTTTAATATATATTGACAATAAAAATTGTATGTATTTCAAAGAGTTGCATGGCTGTGCCCAAAAAATATGCAAGTTAACGAATCTCTAGGGAGTCTGCGACTTGCGCCAAACTATCAAAACCCTGTCCACAAACTTATCCACAGGTTCCGTGGATAGATGATCATTCGATGACGATTCAACGACTTAGCGCGGCGCAACAGAAAAATCGTCTCTGGGTAGGCTTTTCCGGCTGCATTTGCGGGGGCTGCCCGAGATGAGCGAAGAGCCCCGTTTCCAGCTCGACCACGACGAGGCGACACCGGGTGCCGCCGGGGTCGCAACGATCCGCGAAACGCTGAAGACGCTGCCGCCGGGCCCCGGTGTCTATCGCATGCTGAACGCCAAGGGCGACGTGCTCTATGTCGGCAAGGCGCGCAACCTGAAGAACCGGGTCGGTAACTACGTCAATCTCGGCCAGCTCTCCAACCGCATTCGCCGCATGGTTTCAGAAACCGCGCGCATGGAGGTCGTCTCGACCCATACCGAGGTCGAAGCGCTGCTGCTCGAGATGAACCTCATCAAGAAGCTGATGCCGCGCTACAACGTGCTGCTGCGTGACGACAAGTCCTTTCCCTATATCTTCCTGCGGTCCAAGCACCCTGTGCCGCAATTGACCAAGCATCGCGGCGCGCGCAACGAGGATGGCGAGTATTTCGGCCCTTTCGCCTCGGCCTTGGCGGTCAATCACACGATCACGGCGCTGCACCGAGCCTTCCTGCTGCGTTCATGCAGCGACTCCATGTACGCCTCGCGCACCCGTCCCTGCCTGCAATATCAGATCAAGCGTTGTTCGGCGCCTTGCGTCGACCGCATCAGCCACGGGGATTATCTGGGCCTGGTCGATCAGGCCCGCGCCTTCCTGACCGGCCGCTCGCGCGACGTCAACCAGCGCCTGGTGGGCGAGATGATGGCGGCATCCGACAGGCTCGATTTCGAGGCGGCGGCCGAGCTGCGCAATCGCGTACGCGCGCTTGCGCACGTCACCGCGCATCAGGGCATCAATGTCGAAGGCGTGGCCGATGCCGACGTGATCGCCGCATATCAAGACAGCGGCTTTACCTCGATCCAGGTCTTCTTCTTCCGTGGCGGTCAGAACTGGGGCAACCGGGCCTATTTCCCGAGCCACGACCGCAGCCTCGATCTGGCGGAGGTGATCGCGGCCTTCATCGGCCAGTTCTACGAGAATAAACCGGCGCCACCCCTGATCCTGCTCAGCCATCAGCCGGCCGAGATCGAGCTTCTGGCCGAGGCATTGTCGATGAATGCCGGCAGGAAGGTGACATTCCTCGAACCCAAGCGCGGCGAAAAGCGCCAGTTGGTCGATCATGCGCTGGCCAATGCCCGCGAAGCGCTCGGCCGGCGCCTGGCCGAGACCAATACCCAGAAGACATTGCTGGATGGGCTCGGCACGATCTTCGGGCTCGAAGGCGCACCGCAGCGGGTCGAGATCTACGACAACAGCCATATCCAGGGCACCAACGCCATCGGTGCCATGGTGGTGGCCGGTCCTGAGGGTTTCCAGAAAAGCCAATACCGCAAGTTCAACATGCGCGGCCTGCCGGCCACCGACGAGGAGAAGGTGTCCCCTACCCTCGGCCTTGCCGAGCGGGCGGCGCCTTATCAAGCCGGACCGCCTTCGGGCGGCGACGATTACGCCATGATGCGCGAGATGCTGACCCGGCGCTTCCGGCGCGCGCTGAAGGAAGATGAGGAGGATGTCACCGAGACCGCCTGGCCCGACTTGATATTGATCGATGGCGGTGCGGGCCAGTTGACGATCGCCTGCGAGGTGCTGCGCGAGTTGGGCATCGACGATGTCGCGGTCGCAGCCATCGCCAAGGGACCGGACCGCAATGCCGGCCGCGAACGTTTCTTCATGCCGGGCCGCGAGCCATTCAGCCTTGAGCCCAAGGACCCGGTGCTCTATTTCCTGCAACGTTTGCGCGATGAGGCGCATCGCTTCGCCATCGGCACACACCGGGCCCGTCGGCAAAAGGCGATGGGCCGCTCGCCGCTTGACGACGTGCCGGGTGTGGGGCCGGCGCGCAAGAAGGCGCTGCTGCATCATTTCGGCTCGGCCCGTGAGGTCTCGCGTGCCGGTCTCGTCGATCTTATGCAGGTTCCGGGCATCAGCCGGTCATTCGCAAAAAAAATCTACGACCATTTCCATGCGGATGGTTAGAATAGGCCCATATATTTGAGACTGATCGACGGTCGATAGCCGTCTGGCCTGGAAGTTTTGATGCTGACCACCCTGCCCAATATTCTGACCTTGTCGCGGATCGCCGTGATCCCGTTGGTGGTGGCGGCTTTCTATCTTCCCCAACCCTTCGCCGCCTGGACCACCTGCGGGTTGTTCGCGCTCGCCTCGATCACGGATTGGCTGGACGGCCATCTGGCGCGGCGCTGGTCGCAATTCTCCGCCTTCGGCCGCTTCCTCGACCCCATCGCCGACAAGCTGCTGGTCGCGATCACGCTGATGATGCTGGTAGCATTCGACCGGCTGACCATGCCGGACCTTCTGCCGGCGCTGATCATCCTGGCGCGTGAGATCCTGGTCTCAGGTCTGCGCGAGTTCCTGGCCGATCTGCGTGTCGGACTGCCGGTCAGCCGGCTCGCCAAGTGGAAGACTGGTATCCAGATGCTGGCGATCGGCGGCATCTTGCTCGGCCCCTATGGCCCATTCGGCCTGCCCTATCTTGAGATTGGCGACGTGCTGCTGTGGATCGCGGCGCTGCTGACTCTGGTGACCGGCTATGATTACCTGCGCGCCAGCCTGAAATACATGCCGGACGATGCGGCGCGGCCTGCGGCATCGTCGGTGTCTACCCAGTCGGCGCCCGCCTCTTCAGACGCTGAGGGAACGCCGGAGGCGGAACCCGCGATCATCGTCGAGCGCAAGACCGCGAGCGTCGCCCGTTAAGGGCCCTTGACCATGAAGCTGCTTTATTTTGCCTGGGTACGCACCCAGATCGGAAAATCCCACGAGGAGATCGCCAAGCCCGAGGGCGTCGAGACCGTGGGTGATCTGATCGCCCACCTCGCTGGCCGTGGTGCCGGGTATGCCTCGGCCTTCGCCCGGCCGCAGACCATCCGCGCGGCGATCAACCAGGATTACGTTCAGCACGATCATGTCCTGGCCGCCACCGACGAAGTGGCGCTTTTCCCGCCGGTCACCGGAGGCTGACGCCATGATCCGGATCACCGCAGAGCCGTTCGACCCCTCTCGCGAGCTCGCCAGCTTCGGCCAGGACCCTGCGATCGGCGCCATCGCCACATTCATCGGCCAGGTACGCGACGAGCATGGCGGCGGCAATCTGATGGCGCTGACGCTAGAGCACTACCCCGGCATGACCGAGCGCAAGCTGGCCGAGCTGGAGGACGACGCGCGCGCACGCTGGGACTTGTCCCAAGTGCTGATCGTCCATCGCCATGGCCGCATGGAGGTCGGTGAGACGATCGTGCTGGTGGCAACCGCCAGCGGCCATCGTCAAGCAGCCCTGGAAGCATGCCAGTTCCTCATCGACCGGCTGAAGACCGACGCGCCGTTCTGGAAGCTGGAAGAGACCAAGGCCGGCAATCATTGGGTCGAGGCCAAGACCAGCGACGACACCGCCGCCGATCGCTGGCGGCAATAGGCCACGTCCGGATCGTCCGGCCGGATCTGGCGCTCAGAACCCCTTCATCACATAGGTATCGAAGCCCTCGGCCTTGAGCTTCTTCGCCATGGCCAGCGCCGCGGCCTGGCTGCCGCCGGGGATATAGACGATGTTCATGCCATGGCGCTGGACGACGTGCGCCGTCTCGCCTTTGCGCGCGAGCCGGGCGAGCAGGTCCTGGGCATTCAAGCCCTCGCGGAACACGCCGAGCTGAACGGCCCAGGGGCCGGCCGCCACTGCCTGCGCCTTGGTAGGGCTGGGCGCCAGAACATGGGCAGATGCAGGCTGGGCGCCGTGCCGACGCAGTTCGGCTTTCACTGCCGGAGGCTTCGCCGCGACCTGCTTCACCCGCTTGTGCTTCGCCTCGGCAGCAGGCTTGGCGGCGATAGACTTGACGGCGGTAGGCTTGACGGGGGCAGGCTTAGCAAGCGCTTGTTTGACCGGAGCCTGGGCGACGTGGACGGGCTCGGCTGGGCGATGCTGCGGCATGGCCAGCTGGGGCGGCGGCTGTAGCGGCTTCGGCGTCGCATTGTTGAGCGGCGGTGGGTTGTGCTTCATCGGCGGTAGGATCGGCTGCGGCTTGTCCGAGGGGCCGATCAATACGATGCCGGCAGAGCTGGATGGGCCATAACTCGGCCCGTTATCGGCCGGCGCCGGGGCACGGGTCGTCTGCGCCGCCGCGACCGGCGGCGGATTGCCATTGCCCAACGTGTCGGTCAGCACCGGCGGCGCATCCTTCTGCGCCACGTTCCTGTCGCCGGGGATGTTGACCGCGGGCAAGCCCAGCAAGGTCCGTGTCTGATAGCTGTCGGATGGCGCGGGCGCCGGTGTTTGAACGACGTTGTTCGGGGAGGCGCTATTGGGGGCAGCGTTGTTTTGGGCGATCGTGGCTTGAGCCGGCACTTGCGGCTTCACCAACATCCGCCCGCCAGCCCAGCCTAGCAGGCCGCCGACAACCAGGACGCCCACGACCACGACCGCGATCGACGCGAATTTCCGCATCGGCGAGATGTCGCCGTTGTCGTCGGGATCGAAGTCCCGGTGGTTTTCAAAGGGAGGTATCATTTTCGGGCCGGATATTAGGCTGCGGCGCCCAATCCGGCAAAGCAATACCGACATCGTCGAGCAATCTCGCCTGCCGGCGCCCTAGCTCGTCGGCATCGAACCCGCCGATCAGGTCGTGGAACAGCTCGTACCAGTTGATTTCGGCCTTCAGCCGCAGGAAAAGCGAGCCCAAACCAATCGCGGCACGATCCATGAAGACGAATTCGCGCGGCGGCCTGACCCCGCCGAGTCGGTGCAATTCCTTATGCACCTTCTCCGCCACGTCGCGGCCATATTGCCCCGATTCGCCACCATCAATGCGCCGCTTGGCATTCTCCAGGAGCGGTGCGTAGAGGAAGCGCGCCCACATGTTCAGGACGTCGATCATCTCACGGCTGAGCCGCTTGAAGCCCCAGCTCTCATAAGCCTGGATCGCCAGAGCCTCGTCATCATTCTGCAGCGCGCGATAGAGGTCGATCACGCCCTTGACGAAGGCAGGCGGGAAGACGCGGATGCAGCCGAAATCGAGCAGATTGATGCCGTTATCGGCGCGCACCGTGTAATTGCCGAGATGCGGGTCGCCATGGATGACGCCGTATTCGTAGAAAGGCCGGTACCAGATGCGGAACATGGCCATGGCGACGGCATGTCGGATTTCCGCCGGCTCGTCGGCGACCCTGGCGATCGGCCGGCCGTCGAGCCGGGTCATGGTGATGAGCCGCTTGGTCGAGAGTTCCGGGATCGGTACCGGCACCGACACTCCCGCCTCGCCCCCGAGCATGCAGGCATAAAGCCGCATGTGTTTGGCTTCCAGCGTATAGTCCAGCTCCTCGCGCAGCCGCGCCGCCAGCTCCTGATAGACGTCGCCGGTCGAGACCGCCCGGTCATAACGCTCATAGATGCCGAGGATCAGCCGCAATTGCCCGAGATCGGCATCCACCGCCGACGCCATGTCCGGATATTGCAGCTTACAGGCCAGGCGCTGGCCATCCAGCCCCTCGGCCCAATGCACCTGGCCCAGTGAGGCGGCATGAGCGGCCTCGTGCTGGAAGCTCTCGAAGCGGGATTGCCAAGCCGGCCCCAGCTCCGTCGTCATCCGGCGCTTGACGAACGGCCAGCCCATGGGCGGCGCGTTGGCCTGGAGCTGCGCCAATTGCTGGCTATATTCCTTGGGCAGGGCGCCGGGGATGGTCGACAGGATCTGCGCCACCTTCATCAGTGGCCCCTTGATGCCGCCGAGTGCCGCGGTGAGATCGGCCGCATGGCGTTTGGCATCGATGCCGATGCCGAGGTAGCGCTGGCCGGCGAGACGGGCGGCGAGGCCACCCACCGTGCCGCCGACCTGGGCGAAGCGCTTCACGCGCCCCGCGATCGTACCCTCATCCCCCGCCATGCATCCAACCCGCCATGAGCGCCCTACTCCATTGCCTCCAATTCCTCGATGAAGCCGTTGATGACGCTCAGGCCCTTGTCCCAGAAGGTCGGGTCCGAGGCATCGAGGCCGAAGGGCGCCAACAGCTCCTTGTGCCGGCGCGTGCCGCCCGCCGCCAGCATCTCCATGTAGCGCTCGGCGAAACCCGCCGAAGCGTTCTGATACGCGGCATAGAGCGAATTCACCAGGCAATCGCCGAAGGCATAGGCATAGACGTAGAACGGCGTGTGAATGAAATGCGGGATGTAGCTCCAGTAATACTCGTAGCCATCCGCGAAGCTGAAGGCATCGCCCAGGCTCTCTCTCTGCACGGCCAGCCAGACTTCGCCCAGCCGGTCGGATGTCAGTTCGCCCTGGCGCCGCTCGTCATGGATACGCCGCTCAAACTCGGCAAAAGCGGTCTGGCGCACCACCGTGTTGATCATGTCCTCGACCTTGCCGGCCAGCATGATCTTGCGACGCTTGGGATCACTCTCCGCGCCCAGCAGCTTGCGGAAAGTCAGCATCTCGCCGAAGACAGAAGCCGTTTCCGCCAGGGTCAGGGGCGTGTCGGCCATCAGGGCGCCTTGGCCTGCCGCCAGCACCTGGTGCACGCCGTGGCCCAACTCATGGGCGAGCGTCATCACGTCGCGCGTATTGCCCAGGTAATTCAGCAGCACGTAGGGATGTGCGCTCGGCACCGTCGAATGGGCAAACGCCCCCGGCGACTTCCCCGGCCGCACCCCGGCATCGATCCAGCCTTCATCGAAGAACCGCTGGCCGATCGCCGACATCTTCGGCGAGAACGCACCATAGGCGTCGAGCACCAGGCTCTTGGCTTCGGTCCAGGGGATGATGCGGTCCTCATCGCCCGGCAAGGGCGCGTTGCGGTCCCAGAATTCCAGCTTCTCCAGCCCCAGCCACTTCGCCTTGAGGCGATAGTAGCGGTGCGAGATGTTCGGGAAATTGCGCGTGACCGAGGTCAGCAATGCGTCGACCACCTCGTCCTCGACGAAGTTGGACAGGTTGCGCGAGGAGATCGGCCGCGGGAATTTGCGCCACTTATCCTCGATCTCCTTGTCCTTGATCAGCGTGTTGGTGATGAGCGCCATGGTGCGCACCGAACTCGCCAACACCTTGGAGATCGATTCCGCCGCCCGTGCGCGCACGCTGCGATCGGTGTTGGACAGGAGGTTGAGCGCCTCGGCGCTGGTCAGCTCCTTGCCTTCGATGGGAAAGCGCATGGCCGAGATCGTCTGCTCGAACAGCCGCGACCAGGCGGCGCGGCCGGTGACGTATTTCTCGTGCAGCAGCTTCTCGATCTCGTCCGAAAGCTGGTGCGGCCGGAAGGCGCGCAGATCACGCAGCCACGGCTCGTAATGCCTGAGCTTGGCCGAGGCGAGCTTGGCCTCGACATCGGCATCCTCCAGCCGATTGAGGTCGAGGGTGAAGAACAGCAGCGTGCTCGATATCTCGGTCACCTGCTCCTGCGTGGTCTGATAGAACTGGCCGATCTTGGGATCGTCCATATCGCCGGCATGGAGCAGGCTGGCATAACTCATGATGCGGCCGAGCAGGTCCTGCAATTGCTCGTAGGTGGCGAGTGCCTCCGCGAGATCGTCGCCACTGAGGTCGATGACCTTGCCCTCGTACTGGGTCGTGAACGCTTCGGCCTGGGCGGTGGCGTCGCTTATCGCTTGGCCGAACGCCGCCGATCCCATACCGGGATAGAGGTCATCCAGATTCCACAGCGGAAGGTCCTTGAGCACGGCGTCCTTGGCATCCTTTGCCGTGTCGGGCGAAACAGCCATCATCAATCCTCAAAACGAATCCCGGTCTCAGTTCATATAGCGAATCCCGCGTCGCCCCGACAGGCGTGCCAGCACTTTTCTTCGAGCATCCCCACGGGTTAGAAGAGCGCTCCCGGCCTCAACATGGCCCTATCCCGAAATGGACAGCCGATGAGCGACAGGCACTGGCCCAGCATTCCCGCCATGTTCTTCGACCGTGCCCGCGATTTCGGGGCCCGGCCGCTATTCTGGGCAAAGCATGCCCACAGTTGGCGCCCGGTCAGCTGGGCCGAGACGGAAGCCCAGGTCCGCGAGCTGGCCCGCGGCCTGATCGGTCTGGGCCTGGAGCCCGGCGAACGGGTGGTGATCCTGGCCGATAGCCGGCCGGAATGGGCGGTGGCCGATCTCGCGGCCATGACGATCGGGGCGATCTCCGTGCCGGCCTATACGACATCGACCACCGAGGATTACCTGCATGTGCTGGGCAATTGCGGTGCCGCCGGCCTGATCGTCTCGACCACGGCTTTGGCGCGGAAAGTGCTGCCGGCGGTGGCCCAGGTGAGCTCGCTCAAATTCGTGATATCGATGGAGAGCCTCACTCTGCAATCCGCGGTGCCGATCCATCTCTGGGATGCGGTGCTGGCGATGGGCCGTACGCGGGACGACGACATCGGCGCCCGTGTCGCAGCGCTCAAGCCGGACGACACCGCCTGCCTCATCCACACCTCCGGCACCGGCGGCCTGCCCAAAGGCGCCATGCTCAGCCATCGCGGTATTCTCGCCAATTGCCGGGGCGCGCATGAGGTGCTGAAGGGCTTCGGTCTCGGACAGGAGGTGTTCCTCTCCTTCCTGCCGCTCTCGCACGCCTATGAGCATACGGCGGGCTTCATCTTCCCGCTGACCATCGGTGCCGAGATCTATTTCTCGACCGGCGCGGAAAACCTGGGCGCGGAAATGGCCGAGGTGCGCCCAACGATCATGACCGCCGTGCCCCGGCTCTACGAGATGCTGCACCGGCGCATCACGCAAGGCGTGGAGCGCAAGGGCGGCCTCACCGCCAAGCTGTTCAGCATGACCCTGGAACTTGGCCTGAAGCGCCTGGATGGCAAGACGCTCGGCCCCATCGGCGCGCTCAAGAACCTGATCGGCGACACCATGGTGCGTGGCAAGATGCGCCAGCGCTTCGGCGGCAGGCTCAAGGCCTTCGTCTCCGGTGGCGGGCCGCTCAATGTCGAGATCGGTCGCTTCTTCCTGGCGCTCGGCGTCAACGTGCTGCAGGGCTATGGCCAGACCGAATCCTCGCCCGTCATCTCGGTCAACCCGCCTGGCCGCATCCGTATCGAGACCGTCGGCCCCCCCGTGGCCGAGGTCGAGGTCAAGCTGGCAGAGGACGGTGAGATCCTCGTCAGCGGCCCTGTGGTCATGAAGGGCTATTGGAACGATGCGGAGGCGACGGCGCGCACGATCAAGGATGGCTGGCTACACACCGGCGATGTCGGCGTGATCGACCCGGATGGCTACATACGCATCACCGACCGCAAACGCGACTTCATCAAGACCACCGGCGGCGAGATGGTGGCGCCCCAACGCGTCGAGGGCTTTCTGACCCTGCAGCCGGGCGTGGCGCAGGCCATGGTCTATGGCGACCGGCGCAACTACATCGTGGCGCTGGTCGTGCCGGACGAGGCGCTGATCAAGCAGGATGCCGCTGAACAACGTAAGCATATCGGTGCAGCGGTGGACGCCGCCAACAGGATGCTGTCACCCCTGGAACGCATTCGTCGCTTCGCTGTCATCGACGAGCCCTTCACCATCGACAACAACCGCATGACGCCCACGCTCAAGATCCGCCGTGTCCAGATCACCAAGGATTACGCCGAGGTGCTGGAGGGGCTGTACAAATCGACTTGATGGTGCTTGCCGCTCGTCATTGCGAAGCGGCAGAGCACTGCCTCCAATCATCACGGATGCGGTACCAACTTGCCTTCGATGCTGGTTATGCGGTCGAGATGGTCGAAGGTCATGATGAAGCGGGTATTGCCGCGCGTCGCCTCCGCCCCGTCCTCGCGCGTATCGATCACGAAACCCTGCTCGGCGAGAAAGCTCTCGGCCAACAGGCGGTGGTTGACGTGGAAGGACGACAGAATTTCGATCAGCAGGGGCGAAACCCGCTCCTGGGCGACAGGTTGGGTCACTTCCGGCGGCAGGCCAGCGAGCAGCAGGAAGGCCGCGCCATCATCATAGGGCGCGCGGTAATAGCAGTCGCCATCGAGGATGCCGCGGCAGGCCATGGCGACCATGTGGTCGGTGATGGGTCCGAGCTTGAACTTCCGGTCCATCAGCTCGGAAATGTCCTGGACCTCACCGAAGGCCTGGATCTTGATCGAGGCCTCTAGCACGGCAGGCGCATAGCCGTGATGATTGCCCCAGCCCCAAAGCCAGGTGTCGTCGATATTCGAGCGGCTGCCCAGGAACTGCGCCTGGAAGACGAACTCGTCGCCGAAGCTGATCGTGCCGGCATCGAGATCGGCGCTCCAGGGCCGATCACCGACGAGGTCGGCCAACGCCAATTGCCGCGCATAAGACGTACCAAGGTGCTGCGTGAAGACGTCGAGAAACGATGTCATCGGCTTTACCTCCCCTATGAGCAGCCCGTCGGGCCCAAGCTCATATGGGAAGATTATAGCGAAAACGCAGCGCGACGGCGGTCTTTTACTCGGCGGCCAGCGGCATGCGCTTGCCGATCTGGCGCAAGCTGCGGTCGATCCACTGCTTGGTCAGCTTCTCCTGCACCGTGTTCTGCGACAGGCGCTGACGCAGATTGGTGAAGTCGACCTTGTCCAACGCCTGGTCCTGGTTGAAGCAGGAGAAGACCACCGTCTCCTGCCCCGTCTCCGGGTCCTTATGCAGCTGCAGGCACTGGGCGCAGATTTCCTTCATCATGCACTGCATCGGCGAATTGATCGAACCGATCGCCATATGCTCCGGCTTGAGATAGGGCTGCAGCACACCGTGGCGGGCACGCGCGACGGCGCCCATCATGCCGTCGGAGCCGATCGCGATGATGCGGTCGACCTCGCGCAAGGGGATCGGCTCGTCGCCGAGCTTGCTCTCGCCATAGCTCACCATCGCCTCGACGA
This sequence comes from Allostellaceae bacterium, assembly GCA_035491935.1. GTDB lineage: Bacteria > Pseudomonadota > Alphaproteobacteria > ATCC43930 > CGMCC-115725 > DATJJW01. The sequence continues at coordinate 13,785 of DATJJW010000145.1, forward strand.
TGTTGCCGACGAAGGATTTGTCGGAAGCCCGGCCCGGCGTGAAGCCCGGCGCCTCGTCCGAGCACCAGACGATGACGTCGGCGGCCTTCTCGATCTCCTCGACCTTATAGCGGTCGGCCAGCTTCTTGTAGCCGGCGAAGCAGATGACGCGCGAGCCCTGGGCCCGTAGCGCCTGGCCGATGGAGAACAGCACGGCATTGCCGAGACCGCCGCCGACCAGCAGCACGGTTTCGCCCGAAGGCGTGTGCGTCGGCTCGCCGGTCGGCCCCATCAGGATCACCGGTTCGCCAGGCTGCAAGAGATCGCAGAGGTCGGAAGAGCCGCCCATCTCCAATACGATGGTCGAGAGCAGGCCCTTCTCCTTGTCGACCGAGGCGCCGGTGACGGCGATGCCCTCCATGCCGAGGATGGTGTTGCCGCTCTGCGGTGCCAGCGTCTCGAAATTCTGCAGGCGATAGAACTGGCCTGGCTGGAACTGCCGGGCGGCGAGCGGCGCCTTCACCACGACCTCGACGATGGTCGGGGTCAGGCGGTTGACCTGATACACCGTGGCGCGCAGCTCCTCATTGACCAGCGTGACCAACGCCTCGGCCGAAATGCCCTGCGGGTCGCGCTTGGCCAGCACGCGGCTGATCACCGGATAGCCCTGCTTGGCACTGCCCATTGCCTTCACGACGTTGCCGGCGAAGGAGGGATGCAGATCGCCGAAGAAGCTGATCGCCTTACCGTCGGCCCGGTTGCTCAACAGCACCTGCACCTGGTCTGGCTTGACGTTGCGCTCGGGCTTGACCGGATTGCCCTCCTCGTCGAAGGCCTGGAAATAGCGGCCGTCGAGGAACAGGTTGGTGGGGTCCTCGCGGCCCAGCACCGTGTTCGGCTGCGTGCCGGCAGCGACCAGGATGGTGCGCGCCGGCAGCTCCTCCGGCACGCCTTCGCCCGTGGTCTTGCCGGTCTCGGGATCGATCTCGAAGCGCTTCAGCTTGATCGCGGTCGCGGCGTTGGTGGCGTCGACCACCACCTCCTCCGGCGTCAGGTTCTCGGCGAAGCGGATGCCCTCCTCCATGCCGATCGCCACTTCCTCGTGGTTCAGCGTGTAGCTGGGCGCGTCGATCAGGCGGCGGCGATAGGCGATGGTGACGCCGCCCCAGGAATTGATGAGACCGGCGATGCGCGGGTCGCGGCCTTCCGCCTCGGCCGCGTGGCGTTCCAACCGGATCGCCTTGGCATGAGCGATGAACTCGTCGCCCGTCGCCTTCTCCGCCGCGGTCCAGGAGGCGCGTACCGCATCCTCGCCACGTTCGGCCGTCAGCACTTCGTAGCGCGCCAGGAACTTCTCGACCTGCACCGGATAATAGGCCATCGCCTCGGTCGCGGTGTCGATGGCGGTCAGGCCGCCGCCGATGACCACCACCGGCAGGCGCAGCTGCAGGTTCGCGATCGAGTTCGATTTGGCGGCACCGGTCAGCTGCAGCGCCATCAGGAAGTCCGAGGCCTGGCGCACGCCGGTGGCGAGGCCGTTCTTCATCGGGATGACGGTCGGACGGCCGGCGCCGGCGCACAGCGCCACATGGTCGAAGCCCATGGCGAAGGCGCTGTCGATGGTCATGGTGCCGCCGAAGCGCACGCCGCCGATCATGCTGAAGCTGCGGCGGCGCTCCAGCAGCAGGCGGATGATCTTCAGGAAATTCTTGTTCCAGCGCACGGTGATGCCGTATTCGGCGACACCGCCGAAACCGGCCATGACACGGTTGTCCAGCGGCTCCCACAGCTGCTTGATGCGCTCGATCGGCTTGAACGGCACCGGCTTGCCGGCGGTGTCGATGCCGGAGATCTCGGGCGGCAGCGGTTCGATCTTCAGGCCGTCGACCGCGACAACGGTGTGGCCGTCATTCATCAGGTGATGCGAGAGCGTGTAGCCCGCGGGCCCAAGGCCCACCACCAGCACCTTGTAGCCCGACGGTGCCTTGGGCAGCGGGCGGCGGATGTTGAGCGGGTTCCAGCGGGTCAAGAGGCTGTAGATTTCGAAGCCCCAGGGCAGCTCCAGCACATCCTTGAGCGCGCGGGATTCGATCTGCGGGATGTCGACCGGTTCCTGCTTCTGATAGATGCAGGACTTCATGCAGTCGTTGCAGATGCGATGGCCGGTGCCGGCGGCCATCGGGTTGTCGACGGTAACGATGGCGACGGCGCCAATCGGGTTGCCGTTCGCCTTGACGAGATTCATCTCCGAGATCTTCTCGTCGAGCGGGCAGCCGTTGAGCGGCACGCCGAACGGGCTCTTCTTGAAGGAATTGTCCTTCTCGCGCAGGCCCTTGGAGCAGCTGTCCTTGCCCTGGTTGTGGCACCAGATGCAGTAATTGGCGTTGTCGAGCGCGCCGATCAGATCCATGCCGGGATCGGTCAGATGGAAACCTTCGCGATGCCGCCAGCGATGGCGCGGCAGGCGCATCATCTCGACACCCTCGATGGTCACCGTCTCGACCGGCACCAGATTCATCGGGTCGAGCTTGTGTGGCGTCTTGAACAGGATGCCTTTCTTGTGCTTGGTGCGGCCAGCGGGCGAGAGCGTCGCCCAGGCGGCATATTTCGCCGCCATGTCCAGCCACTCGGCATTGGCCGCCTCGTCTTCCATCCAGCGATGGACATGCTCGGCGAAGACCTGCTCGGTAAGCGGCGTGTTGAAGCGCGTCTCGAGGTTATGCGTCAGGATGGCGCCGTCGATCGCGGCGGCATCGGCCTCGGTCACACCCTTGGTCGCGCGGCGCTGCACGAACAGACGCTTGACGGCATAGAGCGGTGCCAGCTCGTGGTGGTGACGCTGCAGATCGCCCAGATCCTTGGCGATGCCGAAGAGCCGGCCGATGAAATCCTCGGCATGGGGCGCCACGGCCACCAGCAGCTCGGACTCGGCCTTGCGGTCGAGGGCCGTCGGTTCCGCACGCGCCGCCATCAGGCGGTTATGGAGTTCGGTATCGGCCGATTTCAGGTGATCGACGAACTGGCCATCCAGCCGGATCAGGCCGTCACGGCTGTAGAGGTCGTCGAATTCCAGTCCAAAACCCAAGGCGAGAGTGTGCGGCATTAGAACGAATGAACCCTCGTAAACCGGGCCGGCACGTGATGACGGCTGCCCTGACTATCAAAACGGAAAATATAACAGCGGACAGTAATCCAATTACCGTCTGTACCCGAGCAAAAATGTACATCATTTGCAGCATGGCCGCCCGGTGACCTATGCAACCCGTTTCTGGACGATCATTTCGATAGAAATTATCGATACATGGCGATTCTGCGGAATCACCATATCGTCATTGACCTGACACACGAATTGACGGCGCGCCCCTGCCCGTGGAACAACCGCGGCTTTCCCGAGGGATTTGGATAAAATCATGGTGAAACCGGTACATGTCATCGGCGGCGGCCTGGCCGGCAGTGAAGCGGCCTGGCAATTGGCGCAGCGCCAGGTGCCGGTGATCTTGCACGAGATGCGGCCGGTGCGTGGCACCGAGGCGCATCAGACCGGCAATCTGGCGGAACTCGTCTGCTCCAATTCCTTGCGCTCCGACGACGCGGTCAATAATGCGGTCGGGCTGCTGCACGAGGAAATGCGGCGCTGTTCCTCGCTGATCATCGCGGCGGCCGACAAGCACAAGGTGCCGGCGGGTGGCGCGCTCGCGGTCGACCGCGAGGGGTTCGCGGCCGAAGTCGAGGCACGATTGCTCTCTCATCCGATGGTCACGCTGGAACGTGCCGAGGTCGAGGGTCTGCCGCCCGAGGACTGGGACAGCGTCATTGTCGCCAGCGGTCCGCTGACCTCGCCGGCGTTGGCGAGCGCCATCCATGCGCTGACCGGTGAGGATGCGCTGGCCTTCTTCGATGCCATCGCGCCGATCATCCACCGCGACAGCATCGACACCGAGATCGCGTGGTTCCAGTCGCGCTACGACAAGCCGGGTCCCGGCGGCGATGGCAAGGATTACATCAATTGCGGCATGGACAAGGCCCAGTACCTGGCCTTCCTCCAGGCGCTGCTCGATGGCGAGAAGACCGACTTCAAGGAATGGGAGAAAGACACGCCCTATTTCGAGGGCTGCCTGCCGATCGAGGTGATGGCCGCTCGAGGGCCCGACACGCTGCGCTGGGGACCGATGAAGCCGGTGGGCCTGACCAACAGGCATACCGGTCAGAAACCCTACGCCGTGGTGCAGCTGCGCCAGGACAATGCGCTGGGCACGCTGTTCAACATGGTGGGTTTCCAGACCAAGCTGAAATATGCCGAACAGGCGCGGGTCTTCCGCATGATCCCCGGCCTGGAGAAGGCCGAGTTCGCCCGCCTCGGCGGCCTGCACCGCAACACCTTTCTCAACAGCCCCAAACTGCTTGACCGGCAGCTGCGGTTGAAGCCGGTGCCGCGCCTGCGTTTCGCCGGCCAGATCACCGGTGTCGAGGGATATGTCGAATCCGCGGCCATGGGGCTGGTGACCGGCCGCATGGCCGCGGTCGAACGGTTGGGCGGCCTGTTGGAGCCACCGCCGCCGACCACGGCGCTGGGCGCGCTGGTCGCCCACATCACCGGCGGGGCCGAGGCCCAGACCTTCCAGCCGATGAACGTCAATTTCGGCCTGTTCCCGCCGGTCGATCCGGCCTTGAAGCGTGGCGAACGCAAGCCTGCAATGTCAGCCCGCGCGCTGGAAGATCTGACGCCCTGGATCGCCCAGTAACGCCCGGTCGACGGCTGATCAGTAGCGTCCCGTCAGGCGGGCAAAGCCTAGACGCCAGGCGGCGAGCGGGTCGGGCTCGATAACCCCGGTATTGAAGGCGTCATGGCTGAGCCTCGCCAATCTGACGAGATAGGCCGAGGCCACCCTTGCCTCGGCCAGGACCGGCAAGGCTTGCCGGGAGACCAGACGCCGCCGCTCGCGCGCCTGGGACAGCAAGCCTCGCGCATGATCGGCCAGCATCGCCACCGCCCGGCGTAAGGCCCGACTATCCTTGAGATCCGCAATATCGAGTTCGCAGCGCTGCGCGATGTCATCGGGGATCGTGATCCTGCCCCTCGATGCATTGAAGGGCAGCGCGCGGAGGAGGCCGGTCAGCGTCCAAGCAGTGCCGACCAGGCGGGCGGCTTCCGCGTCCGCTTCGCGGTCCGCGCCCAGCAGCTTCACCCGGACCTCGGCCAGCGCGCCGCTGGTATCGGCCGCATAATTCGTCAAGGATGCCAGATCCGGCGGCGGCGCCTCGTCCCAATCATGCTCGCGCGCATCGATCATGCGGTCGAGAGGACTGCGCGGAACCCGGCCCGAGACCAGCAGCGGCGCCAGCGCCACAAGGATGGGGTGACGGCGCGGGGCGGTGCCGGCCATCACCTCGTCCAGCGATTCGCGCCACCATTGCAGGCGAATCCGCGCCAGCAACGGTTGGCTCACCGTGTCGCGCAGCCGTGCCAGGTCGAGGCCGAAAGCCAATACCGCCGCGAGATTTCCGCGGTGTGGGGCTGGCGCGTAAAGAGTTGCCAGGTAGCGGTCCCGATCATGGCGCTCGAGCTCGGCGCCGAAACCGCCCAAGGGATCGTTTGTCAGTGGGGCGTCTACCATGGGCCGGCTCATAACACGGCTTGGTCCCGTGCCAAACCACGACATTCGCGCCGCTGGTTCCTTGACATCGCCGGGGTAAGTGAAATTTAACAGAAGCTAGCTTGGAAAGCAGGCCCGCGCGCCGGCCACGGCCTAATCAAAATCGCGGCCATTTCAAGTCTTTACCGGACATCCGTCCCGGCGCCGGCCCCCGCTTGCCGGTGCCTGAACTCGAGAACGAAGGAAACACCATGGCTTTCGAACTTCCTTCCCTGCCCTACTCGCATAACGCGCTCGCCGAGCGTGGCATGTGCCAGGAGACCTTGGAGCTCCATCATGGCAAGCATCATCAGGCCTATGTCACGGCGCTGAACGGCTTCGTCGAGAAGAATGCCGACCTGCAGGGCAAGTCTCTCGAGGAGATCATCCACCTGTCGAACGGCAAGGCGGACCTCGCTCCCGTGTTCAACAATGCCGGCCAGCATTGGAACCACATCCTGTTCTGGCAGGCGCTGTCGCCCAAGGGCGGCGTGATCCCGCCCAAGCTGGCCACCAAGATCAACGCCGATTTCGGCTCGGTCGACAAGTTCAAGGAAGACTTCAAGGCCGCCGCCATCAGCCAGTTCGGCTCGGGCTGGGCCTGGCTGGTCCAGGGTGCCGACGGCAAGCTCAAGGTGACGAAGTCGCCGAATGGCGCCAACCCGGTCGCCTCGAACGAGGGCACGCCGATCCTCGGTCTCGACGTGTGGGAGCACAGCTACTACCTGGACTTCCGCAACCGTCGTCCGGACTACATCACCAATTTCCTCGACAAGCTGGCGAATTACGAATTCGCCGAGTCGAAGCTGAAGTAAGCGGCGAAAGCCTGACGGGAACGGCCGGCAGCCTAATGGTTGCCGGCCGTTTTCGTTGGGGGATACCGCAGAAGCGTCAGGAGATAGAACCCGGCGCTGAGCGCGGTGATGAGGAAGCTGGTCGGCAAATCGCTGTAATAGGAGATCGTCAGCCCACCCCAGGCCTCGACCAATGCCAGCAAGGCGGAGAGGACGAGCCCTGACCCCAGCCGTGTCGTCAGACGCTGGGCGGTGGCGGCGGGCCCGACCATCAGGGTGAAGACCAGCAGCACGCCGACGATCTGCGCGGATTCGGCGACCGCGATCGCGACCACGACCAGGAACAGCACGCCCAGCAGACGCAACGATATGCCTCGTGCTTCGGCCAGTTCCGGCTGCAGGCTGGCGAACAGCAAGGGGCGCGCGATGATGGCGAGAAGCGCCAGGCTGAAGGCACCGAGGCCGAACAGCCCCCACAAGGTCGGTATATCCACGCCCAGCACATTGCCGAACAGCACCGCAGTCGCCTGGGTGGCGTAAGCTGTATAGAAATGCAGGAACAGCACGCCCAGCCCCAGCGACAGCGCCAGCACCAGGCCGATGGCGACATCGCGCCCGCTCATCTTCTCGCCAAGCAACCCCATGAATACGCCCGCGAGGACGGTCGCGGCGGCCAGGCCCCATAAGGGTGATACCGCGATCAGCACGGCACCGGTAGCGCCGGCGAACCCGACATGGGACAGCGCATGGCCGGCAAAGGTCTGACCGCGCAGCACCAGGAAATAGCCCACGATGCCGGCGACGATCGCGACGACCGCACTCGCCAGGAAGGCATGGATCATGAAATCGTAT
>DATJJW010000146.1:0-2126 GCA_035491935.1 Allostellaceae bacterium
TGCCGAGACAATATGCGGGCCGGGACAATTGCGAGGGGCGGATTTCGATGGCAGCACGCATCATCACCGTGGCCCAGCAAAAAGGCGGTGCCGGCAAGACGACATTGGCGGCGCATCTGGCCATCGCCTGGCAGATGGCAGGCGAGACCGTCGCCGTCGTCGACATCGATCCCCAGGGCAGCCTCGGCCAATGGTTCGGGTTGCGCGACCGGTCGGTGGGCGAGGCCGGGCCGGCTCTGACCGTGGCCAGCATCACCGGCTGGCGCGCGGGCAACGAGATCGAGCGTCTGGCTCGCGACCATTCCCTGATCGTCATCGACAGCCCACCCCATGCCGAGACCGAGGCCAAGATGGCGATCCGCCTGGCCGGGCTGGTCGTGACGCCGGTGCAGCCGAGCCCGCTCGATCTATGGGCGACCAGGCCCACCGTCGACATAGCCAGGGCGGAGCGTGTGCCGATCATGCTGGTGCTGAACCGCGTGCCGTCGCGTAACCCGTTGAAGGAGGAGGTCGAGCGTATCCTGGCCGATCTCGGCGCCCCCGTCGCCCGTGCGCGGCTCGGCAACCGCTCGGCGCTTTCGGCCAGCATGATCGACGGCAGATCGGTGATGGAAGCCGCACCGGAATCGCTTGCTGCCCGCGAGGTCGCCCGGCTCGCCCGCGAATTGCGCGCGGCGGTGGTGGTGAAGCGCTAGGCCGGGCCATCTCTCATGCGGCCTATCTACCGTTGGCTCATCCTCTTCGCCATCGTGGCGTTACTGGTCGATCTGGGCCTGGCCTACCATTTCCTCCAGGCTCTGCCATCCGCGCCCGATCCCGCTCATGGCTATATCTATCCGCTGAAGAACGGCGCGACGATGCTCTATGCCAGCCGCCGTGAGATTGCGGTGATGATCGTCATGCAGCTGTTGGTGGCGGTGCCGCTGCTCGCCGTGGCGGTCGCGTCCCTCATCGACCGGCGATAGGCGCGTGGGGGCCATGACCGAGGTGGCATCGGGCTTGATCAAGCAGCATGAGTGACGGAGGGCCGGACTTGCTATAAATCCGGCCATTATGACCTACACCGTCAAGGAAATATTCCGCACGCTGCAGGGCGAGGGCGCACAGGCCGGCCGGGTCGCGGTGTTCTGCCGCTTTGCCGGCTGCAATCTGTGGTCCGGGCTGGAAGCGCAGCGGCACGAGGCGGTCTGTCAATTCTGCGATACGGATTTCATCGGCACCGACGGGCCGGGCGGTGGCAAATTCGCCGATGCCACGGCGTTGGCGGAGCGTATCCTGGAGGTCTGGGGCGAACGGCCGGGCCCGCGCTTGGTCGTCTGCACCGGCGGCGAACCGCTGCTGCAGCTGGATGCAGCGCTGGTCGCCGCCCTGCATGCGCGGGATTTCGAGATCGCCATCGAGACCAACGGCACGCTGGCGCCGCCGGACGGCATCGACTGGATCTGCGTCAGCCCGAAGGCGGGTGCCAGTCTGGCGCTCGTCCAGGGCGACGAGTTGAAGGTCGTCTATCCGCAGGCGGGGCTGGACATGGCGGCGCTCGCCCGGCTCAATTTCCGCCATTTCTTCGTCCAGCCCATGGATGGGGAGCGCCGCGAAGCGAACACCCAGGCGGCCATCGCCTTCTGCCACGACAATCCGGGCTGGCGGTTGGGCGTGCAGACCCATAAGCTGATCGGAGTACCCTGAGACCGTGGCCGCGAAACTTGTCGAGATCACCCGCGAATTCGGCTTCGAGGCGGCGCACTGCCTGCCGGACCTGCCGCAGGGCCACCCCTATACGCGGCTGCACGGTCACTCCTTCCGGGTCGAGGTGACGCTGGCCGGCACGCCCGACCCGAGGATGGGCTGGATCCTCGATTTCGCCGAACTCGACCGGCTGATCGAGGCCTTGCGCGAGAGACTGGACCATCGCACGCTGAACGAGGTGGCGGGGCTGGAGCAGCCGACCCTGGAGAATATCGCCAACTGGATCTTCGACCGGATCGAAGCCCAGATACCCGGCCTCGACCGCGTCACTGTGCGTCGGGACTCCGTCGGCGAACGCTGCACCGTCCGGCGCGCCGGCTGAGCGGGGCGCCTGCCTTCGATGCGCAGGCTCCACTCCTTTGCGATCGTTGTCGCTATCG
>DATJJW010000147.1:0-12826 GCA_035491935.1 Allostellaceae bacterium
GCTGCAGCCAGCGATGCGGCTGCTGCAGCGCGCTTACGTGCCGAAGCTTCTGGCGGCACTCCTGGTCATCATCGGCGTGTTCAGCGGCGCCGTCGGTGTCGGGCTGGCGGTGGCGCAGCCGGCAGCCCATTGGGCGGCAAAATTGCCCAGCGACATCCCGCGGCTGCAGGAGCGCATGCGCATCATCGCCAGGCCGATCAATACGGTCGAATCCTTCCTCAGCCAGATGAACGACATCGGTCGGCTGAGCCAGTCCGACGAGCCGGGCCACACGAAACCGGTCGGCTCGCCCAGACAGGCACCCCAGGCGAAACCGCCGAATCAGCCGCCGCCGCCCATGACCTCTTCCGCCGGCAATTACCTGACCGAGATGCTGTTCAAGGGCACGCAGCATTTCGCTAGTGGGCTGTTCGAGACTATCCTGATCCTGTTCTTCCTGTTGATCTCCGGCGACATCTTCCTGCGCCGGCTGGTCGAGATCCTGCCGCGCTTCAAGGACAAGCGGCAGGTCGTGGCGCTGTCGCAGCAGATCGAGAAGAACATCTCGCTCTACCTGTTGACCATCACCATGATGAACATCGCCGTGGGGCTGGCGGTAGGGGTTTCGGTCTGGGCCTGCGGCCTCGACGATGCGCTGTTCTGGGGCGCCCTGTCCTTCCTGCTCAACTATGTGCCGATCCTGGGCGCCTTCGTCGGCATATCCATGCTGGTGATCGCCGGGCTGCTGCAATTCTCGTCGCTCTGGCACGCCTTCCTGCCGGCGATCATGTTCCTGATCATCCATATCCTGGAGGGCGAGACGATCACGCCGATGCTGCTGGCCCGGCGCTTCACGCTGAACCCGGTGCTGGTCATCATCTCGCTGATTTTCTGGTTCTGGATGTGGGGCGTGGTCGGCACCTTCCTCGCCGTGCCGATGCTCGCCATCACCAAGCTGGTCTGCGACGGCATCGCCAAATTGCAGCCGATCGGCCACTTCCTCGAGGGCGAGTCATGAAGCGCCGCACAACTGGAATCCCTCGTATTTTCTCTAGGCGATAAGTATTTTCCCAATTCGCCTGCGGATGATGAAAAGAAGCGATTTCATAAACCTCGGCGGCCACGGGAATGGCTTTTTGCCGACAGAATCGTTACACTGGGTTTCTTCATGTAGATTGCAGAGTTCCTGCGAAAATTTGGTCTTTAGATCATGGCCGGGCTAAAAGCTGGTTTAGGCGAATTCAATAGTCATGAGAGTAAGCCTGATCGGCCGATCACCTTAGCGGAGGTGGCCTATCGCGATATCCGCCGAAAAATCCTCAATGGCGATATCGCCCCCGGCGAGAAGCTGCGTGTCGAGATCCTGCAACGCGCGACGACCTTGTCCAGCAGCCCCATCCGCGAGGCGCTCAACCGACTGGTGACGGAGAAACTGGTCATCGCCGACGATCATCGCGGCTTTCGCGCGGCGCCGATGTCGGTCGCCGACCTGATGGACATCACCAATTTCCGCCTGACGATCGAGCCGGCCGCGCTGGCGCAGTCGATTGCTTCGGGCAATGACGAATGGGAAGGCCGCGTGGTCGCTGCCTTCCATCGCATGGAAAAGGCCCGCGACCGCGTCGCCCGCTCCGACCCGGACTTCAACGAGGAATGGTCGAGCCGGCACCGGGAATTCCACATGGCCCTGCTCTCCGCGGCCGATTCCGCGCGGCTGGTCGCGACCTGCCAAAGCCTCTTCGACCAGGCGGAACGTTATCGCCGTTTCTCGTCGATGAACCGGACGCGGCCTCGCGACACCGGCAGCGAGCATCGGCGACTGATGGATGCGGCGCTGGGCCGCCAGGCGGATGCCGCCCTTGAACTGCAGCGGCTGCACATCACGCGCACGACCGAGAACACACTGGCGATCTGGCAGGAAAGAGGTCAGGTCGCCGCGGGCTGAGTCCCGCGGCTCCTTGCCGCCCGTTCAGGCGTAACCATTGACCTTTACCGACATCGAACCGATGCCGGAGCAATGGGCGACCATGACATCGCCGGGCTTCACCGACCCCACACCCTTGCCGGTACCGGTGAACAGAAGATCGCCGGGCAGCAGCGTATAGAAGCGCGAGCCGAAAGCGATCAGCTTGGCCACGTTCAGGATCATGTTGCCGGTATCAATGGACTGGCGCGTCTCGCCATTGACCGAGAGCGACAGCTTCAAGTCGTTGGGATCCGCGATCTCGTCGGCGGTCACCATCCAGGGTCCAGCCACGGCATAGCCGTCGATCGACTTGCGGAAGCTGCGGTCTTCCTTGCCACGGAGCGTCATGTCGAGGCCGATCGTATAGCCCGCGACATGAGAGAGCGCGTCGCCCTCGGCCACATTGCTGGCCGGCCGGCCGATGATGGCGACGAGCTCCACCTCATGATCGTTGCGCCGGTCCGGAAAGCGCAGCGTAACGCCTTCCGACGGGCCGACCAGAGCGGAATTCGCCTTGAGGAACAGTCCCGCCTCCTCGATGTCGAGCGACGGGCCCTCGCGCCGCGGCCGGTTCGTGTCGGCCTCCATTTCCTGGACATGGGCGTGATAGTTCTTGGGCGCCGAAGGCAGCTTGGAAGGGGATGCGACCGGCGAGAGCAGATCCACCGTCGCCAATGGCAAGGCGGGCAGGCCATCGACGGCACGGCCATCCTGGATCGCCGCGCGGATCTCCGCCAATTTCGCCACGACCGGGTCGCCTCGGAACGGCACGCGGGTAAGCGGTACCAACCGGTCGACCACGGCGGTGATGTCGATGACGGTGTCACCCTTGACGACGCCGTACCGGCCGGCGCCGAACCTGCATATCTTCATCTCTGTCTCCCCTGCCATCGCCCTTTTGAGTGGTTCAGCTCGCCCGCTCCATGACGGTCATCCCGCCCTCCGGCGTTCGCTCGCCCAGGCTGTGCCCGCCGAAGCGCCGGATGCAGAGCTTCATCAGGATGAAGCAGAGCACCGCCCCCAGCGCCAAGGGCACGACCGGCGCCAGGAACAGCTGGCTGACCGACAGGTGCATGCCGATCAGCCAGGCGCCGACCATCGGTCCCGACATCGAGCCGAGGCGGCCGAGGCCATAGGCCCAGCCCACACCCTTGGCGCGGATCTCCGTCGGATAGACCACGCCCGCGACGGCGTTCATGCTGAGCGTGATGCCGACCAGGCAGAACCCAGCCAGGAATATGGCCACCGCCAGCAGGTAGACGGATTTGTCGATGAAGCCGATGACGCCCACCGCCGGACATGCCACGAGGTAGAGCACGGCGATCGCCGCCACACCCTTCTTGTCGATCATGCGGCTCAGCGTGATGGCGCCGAATATGCCGCCGACGTCGAACATCGCCGTGGTGACCGCCGTTTGCTGGATGGTCAGCCCCTCGCCGCGGAACAGGATCGGCATCCAGCTGTGCAGGAAGTAATTGGCCATCAGATAGCACATGAACAGCGCCCAGATCAGCGGCGTGATCCAGGTGAGGCCATCGGCGAAAAGCTGCTTGATATGGAAACGCTGCGCCTCCTTGATGCCGCCGGAGGCGACCTGGAAGACCGTCGCCCTGCCGGCGTCGAGCCCGGGTTCCAGCGCATTGGCGACGCGCAGCACCTTCTCGACCGGCCGCTTCATCACCACCAGGAATTTCAGCGATTCCGGCAGCCACAGCACCAGGGCCGACCCCACGACCAGCGGCGCGATGCCGCCGACGAAGAATTGCGATTGCCAACCGTAATGAGCTTCCAGGAAGCCGCTGATCACCGCCGGCAGCATGGAGCCGACGGTCAGGCCGATCTGGGCGACGACGATCAGGGTCGCGCGCACGCGCCTCGGCGCATATTCGGCCACCAGCGCCACGGCATTGGTCGGCACGCCGCCCAAGCCCAGACCGGTAACGAAACGCAGGGCGAGCAGTTGCGGCTCGTTCTGCGCAAACGCCGAGGCCAGGGTAAAGCCGCCATAGATGAAGACGCCGGAAAGCAAGGCGACACGCCGGCCGTACCGATCACCGGCCCAGCCGAACAGCGGCGCGCCGATCAGCATGCCGACGAGGCTGGCGCTGAATACGGGGCCCAGCGCCTCGCGTGACATATGCCACTGCTTGACCAGCCCCGGCGCCGCATAGCCGATGGCCTGCAGGTCGAAGCCGTCCGAGATCATGACGGCAAACAACAAGGCCACGATCTTGATGTGGAACGCATGTATCGGTTGTCTGTCGACCAGTTCGTTGATGTCGACGATGGTGCTTTTCGCCATGTGGTCCTCCCCGTCGTCTTGCATTGTTTCCTGCAAGTTTCTTGCGGCGCGCCCGGCTACGTCATGCGCAACGTCTCTCAGGCCATGCGGTGGCTCAATGTGCCGATGCCCTCGATCCAAAGTGTGACGACATCGCCTGCTGCCAGATATTCTCCGCGGCCATTGCCGACGCCGGCCGGGGTGCCGGTCAGGATCAGGTCGCCCGGATACAGCGTGATGCAGCTCGACAGATGCGACAGTTGCTCGGCCAGGTCGTAGATCATGCCGGCCGTCGTCGAATCCTGCTTCACCACGTCATTGACCGTGAGTTTCATCGCCAGCTTGTGCGGATCGGCGATTTGGGCTGCCGGCACGATCCAGGGCCCCAGCGGGCAGGCGCCGTCGAAGCATTTCTGGCCGATCCAGTCGTGGCGAAAGCCCGAACCCGGTGGGATGGCGTCGCGGATCGACAGGTCACGGGCCGAGAGGTCGTTGGCGATGGTATAGCCGGCGACGTAATCCAGCGCCCGCGCCAGCGGCACATCCTTGGCAGTCCGGCCGACGACCGCAGCCAGCTCGATCTCCCAATCGACCTTCTTGGAATGGCGCGGCAGCGCGATCGTGGCGCCGGGACCGATCACCGACCGGCTCGACTTGATAAAATGCCAGGGCTTGAGGCCGAGGGATTTGGGGTCCGGCCCCGCCTCCCGGCCCTTGGCCCGCGCCATCTCCTGGACATGATCGCTGTAGTTGGCGCCGGCGCAGTATATGGCCGAAGGGTAGAGCACCGGCGCCAGCAGCTTGGCCTGGGTGAGCGGCAGGCCGGCGGCATGGCTGCCCCCTAGTTGTTCTGCCGCCTTCTGCAGCCGAGGCTCCGCTTCGTCCCAGTGCGTGAGCAGGTCCAGGGTCGTGCGGTAGGCCGCCAGATCCGGCAGCTTTGCCACCTCATGGATGGCCTCGCCCAGCACCAGCCCGGCTGCCGGTCCCGTCGCGGCTTCGAACATCGCCAATTTATAGGCAGTCATTTCTTGTCCTTTCGGCTTGAGCAGGGCGGGCTCAGCGGCTGCGGCGCTGTTCGGAGGGCCGGGCCTGGCCCCAGCGGCGGCTGTTGGCGTGTTTGTCGTCGGGCAGCCATGTCTTCGGCCGTTGCGGGTTGTCGGCGTGCCAGGGACGCGGATCGAAATATCCCAACTCCTCGCAGGACATGCGGTCCATCTCGCAGAACAGCTCGACCAGATGGCCGTCGGGATTGCGATGGAAAGTCGCGAGATTATGACCGGCGCCGAGACGCAGCGGGCCCCAGAGCGGCGGCGTGCCATGGCGCGCCATCCAATCGGAGGCGTCGCGGAGGCGGTTCCAGTCGCGCAGCTCGAAGGCGATGTGATGTGTCTCCAGCTTCGGCGCCTCGTGCAGATTGACCGTGTGATGGTCGACATTGCAGCGCAGGAAGCAGAAGAAATCGCCGTTCCAGTCGGAGACGCGGAAGCCCAGGACGGAGGTATAGAACTCGACATCCTTGTGCACGCCCGGCACGTAGAAGGCGGTGTGGCCAAGCTTGTCCGGGCGGATAATGCCGGCGCCTTCCTCCCAACGTCCGCAGGACGGGATCGCCTTGTAGAGTTCGACCTGCAGCCCGGCTGGATCGCGGAACGCCACCACGTCGGAAATCAGCGGCTCGCTGTCGCTGCGCTGCTGCACCTCGCAACCGGCATCGCGCAGCTCGCGCGCCACTTCCTTCATGTCGGCCTCGGGCGAGATCTGCAGCGACAGCTTGGTGCCGCGCGGCTCGCCATTGGCCTGATGCAGGACCACCGAATAGACATCGCCGGGACAGGAGAGATAGGCCGTCTTGGCGTCCTTCTCGATAAGCACCAGACCCAGAACGTTCAGGTAGTAGTCGGTGAGCCGTTCGAGATCCGGCGTCTCGAAACTCGCATGGCCCATGCGCAGGACTTTGACCATTTTAGCCTCCCCGGTGATGGTGTGATCGATATGTCATGGCCGCCGTTCCGCTCTCACCGGCCGAGGCGCGGCAGGAGACGCTTGGCATTGTCGTGGTAGACGGCCGAGAGCTCGCGGGCGTTGAGGCCGCGCTTCGGCAGTTCCTGGACCTGGTCGACGAAGAAATACGGATAATCGGTGCCGAACAGGATCTGCGAGATCGGCGCCGTGGCACGCAGGCCCGGCCAGCTGGGGCCCCAGGCGGCATTGGCCGTGTCGTAATAGAGCTTGGCGAACGTCGCGAGGATGCCGTCCGGCGCGTATTCGTGCAGGTTCTTGTCGTGTCTGTACTGGGCCGCGATGCGGCCGGCGACCATCGGCAGCGCCCCGCCGCCATGGGAGAAGACCCATTTGATGTTCGGGTATTTGACGAAGCTGCCGCTGCGCAGCAGGCTGACGATGCAGCGCGTCGTGTCGAACGGTACCTCCAGCACCGACGACGTGACGCCATCCTGGATGTTGGTGCAGCAATTCGGCGTCAGTGGGTGGAAGAACACCACCGCGTGGCGGCGATCCAACTCCGCGAAGATCGGCGCGAACATCGGATCGCCCGGCCACCGGTCGCCATAGCTCGTCTGCAGCCCGATACCGTCGGCCTTGAGTTCGTCCAGGGCATGGGCGATCCCGGTCAGGCTGGCGTCGACATCGATCATCGGCAGCGACGCCCAGAAGCCGAAGCGGCCGGGATATTTCTTCACCATGGCCGCCGCATAGTCATTGCAGGCCAGCGACATCTCGCGCGCCGCCGCCGGCCCCTTGTTGAACCAGACGCCGGGGATGGAGGACAGCGAGACTACGGCGGTGCGTATGCCGCCGCGATCCATCTCGGCCAGCGACTGCTCGGGTGTCCAGCTATCGACCAGCGAGGTCTTGTGGGCGCCGGTCTTGGCCTCGAACTCCCGCGTCGCCTGCTTGAATTCGGGCGCGTAGAAATGGTGATGCGTATCGATGATGTTCCGCGACGGCGCGGCCTTGGCGCAGGCGCAGCCGGCCGCCATCATGGCCGCCCCGGACGAGCCGCCGATCAGGAAGCGCCGCCGCGTCGTCGTGTTGGTCGTCGTCGTGTTGGCCAATATCGTACCGATAGGTGTCGTCATCTTCGCCTCGTTGCCGTCAATGCCGGGTCGGATCGAGCACGATCTTGCCCATGCCGGGATCGGCCTCCATCATCCGGTGCGCCTCCGCCGCCTGGGAGAGCGGCAGGATATGGGCGATGCGCACCTTGATCTTGCCGGTGGCCGCCGCCTCGAAGCATTGCGGGAGATCGTCCGGATTGGAGCCCGAGGAGCCCTGGATGGTGATCTTGCGATCGTAGAGATGGAAGAAATCGATCGGCACGATCGGCCCGCCATGGGCGCCGGCGGTGACCAGCCGTCCGCCCATGCCGAGGCCATGGAAGGCCTTGGGCAGGGTCTCGGGATTGGCGATGTTGTCGTAGACGACGTCGAGGCCCCGCCCCTCGGTGATCCGCATCACCGCCGCCAGGAGATCCTGACTCGATGAGTCGATGGCATGATCGGCGCCCAGTGCCAAACCGGCCTCGGCACGCTCGCGCGAGCTGGCGGTGGCGATGACCTTGGCACCGACGACATGCTTGGCGATCTGGATGCCGGCCGAGCCGAGATTACCGCTCGCCCCCATGACCAGCACCCATTCGCCGGCCTTCAGCCTGGCGATGTTGCACAAGAGGTTCCAGGCCGTGGGCACATGGCGCATGACCACGGCGGCCTCGTGCAGGCTCAAGCCTTCGGGCACGGATACGGCGGCCGCGGCCGGGATCGTGATCTTCTCCGCGAAGCTGCCGGTGCGGGCAATGCCCAGTTGGCCGGTCCTGCCGGCATAGCCCTTGCCGTCTTCGGCCACGGGTTCCAGCGGCATCCGACCGGCGGCGGCGACCCGATCGCCGGGATGCCAGCGTGTGACCGCCGCGCCCACCTTGTCGACGACGCCGGCGCAATCGACACCCGGAATATGCGGCAGGGTGATGTTGCGCTGCCGCTGGTCGCCGCGCCGCAAGGCCACGTCCAACACCCGGTTCACGGTCGCGGCATGGACCACGACCCGGATCTCGTACGGTGCCGGCTCCGGCTCGGCGACATCCTCGTAGCGCAGTACGTCCGGGGGCCCATAGTCGTGAAAGCGGATCGCCTTCATCGTGCCGGCCTCTCGCTGCCGAAGCCCCAGTAATTGCGCAAGGTTTCAGGGCCCCAGACCTTGGGCCATTGCGGGAAGTCCTGATGCCAGGGACGCGGCTCGAAATATCCCAGCGTCTCGTCCTTCATCTGGTCCATCTCGGTATAGAACTCGACCATCAGCTTGTCGGCGTTGTGATGGTAGCAGGCGATGTTGTGGCCGATGATGTGGCGGCCGGGTCCCCAGACCTGGTGGATGTCGTCGCGCGCCAGCACCTCGCAGCCGCGATGGATCTCGCCCCAATCCTTCAGCTCGAAGGCGAAGTGATGCAGCTCGGTCTTGTCGTCGGCCAGGAAGTTGACCGTGTGGTGGTCGGGGCTGCAGCGCAGGAAATAGAAGGTGTCGTCCCGCGAATCCGAAATCCGGAAACCCAGCAGGTCGATATAGAAGCGCAGGATCGCCTGCAGATTGGTCACCCTGAAGGCGACATGGCCGAGCTTCAGCGGCATGACCCCTTGCGTGCTCTTGTCGAAGCCCTGGAAGCGATAATCCGAGAAGATCTCGATCTTCGTGCCTTTCGGATCTTCGAGGACCAGCATCTGGTCGATGCCGGGGGTCGGGCTGCTGCGCAGCTCGGAACGGACGCTCGCCGCCTGGAGCTGGCGCTGCAGCTCGGCCAGGTCGGTGCCGGGGGGCACCTGGAAGGCAAGACCGGTCAAGGCCCCGGCGGTGCCGCGCTCCAGCACGATCGTTTCCTGCCCGACGCGCGTCGCCAGGACCGCGCGGACTTCATCCTTGTGCACGAGGCTCAGGCCGACATGACGCAGGTAGTAATCGACCTGGCGATCGAGATCGGGGGTGCTGAGCGTGGCATGCCCCAGCCTTCTCACGTTGATCATGCGCCGTTACTCCCTTCGGTTATCCGCATCAATGCGCCTTGAAGATCTGATTGAAGCGCGTCTGCCAGGTCTTCTGGTCGGCCGGCGTCAGGGTCACGGTCACGACCTTGCCGGATGTCAGCTTCTTGACCGGATCGACGAGACCCGGCGGCATCGCGTCCGCACGCACCGGAATGCGGCCGCCCTTCGACAGGGCGATCTGGCCTTCGCGGCTCAGCATGAAATTGACGATAAGGCGCGCGGCATTGGGGTGCGGCGCATCCGCGGCGATGCCGACCTGGCCGTAGGACAGAATGACGGGCTGCAGCACCAGGATGTCGGTCGGACCGCCGTCGATCTTCTGGTTGAGCGTGAGCACGTCGTAATTGTTGAGGGCCGCGACATACTCGCCGGCCGCGACCGAACGCGCGAGCGCCAGGTGACCGTCGGCGATAACCGGCTTCAGCGTGCGGACGATCTTGGTCAAGAGGTCGGTGGCACGCTCTTCGCCGTAATATTGGAAGAAGCCCTTCAGCCAGATCGAATCCGTGCCCTCGATCGCGATCTTGCCCGCCCAGTCGGCATGGTTCGGCAGATCTTCGAAGCTCTTGGGCAGCTTCGAGGCCTGAACCAGCTTGGTGTTGTAGGCGGCCGAGTTGTAATTGGCGGTGACGCCGTACCACTTGCCGCCGGGGCCGATGGCGCCCTTCTCGATATGCGCCGCTTCCGGCAGATCGAGATCGGCAAGGAAGCTGGGCGGCAGCAGCATGACCACGGTCGTGCTGACCACATCCCAGGAATGGGTGCCGGCGCGATGTTCGATGGCGATGCGGCCATTGATCTGGGAATCCGAGGCACGGATATAGACGACATGGATGCCGGTCTCGGTCTCGAAGATGTGCCAGAACGGCAGTGCCTCCTGCTCGTTGATCGCGCCATAGACCGTGACCGACCCTTCGGCCTTGGCGGCGGCCAGCAGCTTCGGCACCATCCAGGGATGAGCGCTGTTGGCATCTTGAGCATGAGCGTCGTCCAGCAGCGCCAAGGTACAGAGTGCCGCAACCAGCCATTTCGCGATCGACGTCATCGCGCTCCCTCCCTTGTCTTCTTGTTATGATTGTCAGGCATGCGCACCCCCTAACCGGCGGCTCGCGAGACGCGGCGTTCCAGCACGCGCAGCAGGGTGACCATCACCACCAGCGGCACGATCTGGATGATGCCGAGGGCGCAGACCGCGCCATAGCTGCCGCCCTCTTCCCACATGGTCAGGCTGACGGTGCCCAGGACCTGGGTGCTGGGGCCGATCAGCATGATCGAGGCGCCAAGCTCGCGCACCGCCAGCACGAAGACATAGATCCAGGCCGAGACGATCACGGGAGCAAGCAGGGGCAGCAGGATGCGGCCGAATATCTGTGCACGGCTCGCGCCCGAGACCGACGCTGCCTCCTCCAACTCGCGATGGATCTGCGCGAGCCCGCCCGAGGCGAAGCGCATGCCGTAGGGCAGGAACAGCGTGCAATAGGCGATCAGCAGGATCCAGATCGTGTCGTAGACATGGATGGGCAGGATCAGATAGGCGAAGAGGACGCTGACGCCGATGACGATGCCAGGCACGGCGATCGGCACCGAGGCCAGCGTGTCGAGGACCCAGCCGGCTCGCGGCAGCGAGCGCTGGGCGATCCAGGCGAGCAGGAAGGTCAGCGCCACGACGAAACTGGCCGACATCACGCCCAGGGTCACGCTGGTGCGCACCGCCTGCACGAAGACCGGGTATTGCAGCACGAAGCGGTAATTATCGAGGGTGACCCGGGCATGGCTGCCGGAAAACGGCTGGACCATGGTCTGGAACAGCGACTGCCAGGCCAGCGTGAACAACGGCACGCCGACCGCCACGACGAACAGCAGCCCAATCATCGCTGCCACCGGCCAGCGCCAGCGCCCCAGCGACAGGGGGACGGGCTTGTAGCCCTTGCCGGTGATCGACGCGAAAGCCTCGGCACGCCGGATCGTGCGCCGATAGAGATAGATCAGGACGATGCAGGCCGCGAGCAGCAGCATGCTGAGCGCGCTGGCGCTGCCGAATGCCGGCGGCGACTGCCGTACATTGTCGGCGATCATCGTCGTCAGCGTGTCGATCCGCGCCGGGAGCCCCAGGATCCGCGGCACCTCGAAGGATTCGAGGCCGCGCAGGAACAAGAGCAGCAGGGTCGAGAGCAGAACCGGCCGCATCAAAGGCAAGGTGACCCGCAGGAATACCTGCCAATGACGGGCGCCGGAGGTTGTTGCCGCCTCCTCCAGCCGCAAATCGAGCGCGCGGAAGCCTGGGCCGAGGAGCAGATAGGCCAGCGGGAAATAATGCGCCGCCATCGCCCAGACCATGCCGCCGATGGAGTAGATGTTGATCGGCGCCTGATGCAGGCCCAGCAACCCTTGGGCCACATGGTTCAGCCAGCCGATACGCGGACTGAGCGCCAGCGTCCAGGCCATGCTGGTCAACAGCCCGGGCAGCGCGAAATTGATCAGCGTCAGCCCGTGGAAAACCCCGCGTCCCGGCATGTCGGTACGTTCGACCGCCCAGGCGACCATGCCGCCGAGTAATACCGTCACCGCCGCCCCGGCGCCGGCAAAGAGGCAGGAATTCCAGGCCAGACGCAGAAGCTGCGGGTCGGCATAGGTCTGGATGAAATTCGCCAGCGTCGCCGCACCCGGACCATAAGGCGTATCCTCGGTAAACGCCGTATAGAACAGCCCCGCCAGCGGCACGAAGACCAACGCGATCAGGACGAGCAGCGCCGCCGCCGTCGTCACCATCGACGATGATAAGCGGAAGCGACCGTCGTTATGTACGACCATGCTGTCGATGACGCGTTGATCCGCCATTTTTATTATCTCTGTTTGCAGCAGCCAGACAGAAATATTCACCGCCCCTATTGGACATGGGCGATGTTCAGGCGGAATCCATCTCGATTTGATTTGGCATTATCGCCACCTCCCGATTGAATTTTTTATTCATCGTTGCGCGGACGATAGCAGACAGGCCTTAGATGTCCATGATTTTATGCCCGATAGCATATTTTGTGCACAAAATATCGATCCCGCGTAACGGAACCTCGGACGCCGCGGCCAACCGAGCCGTTAGAAGGAGCCACTACGGTTTCGGATGCGTCGGGTCGACCCACAGCACAGGCTCAGGGCTTTCGACCGGTGCGATGTCTAGATTGACCACCACCGGCTCCTGGTCGCTGCGGATCACCACACAGTCCAGTACCTCGCCGGGACTGGCATTGATCTCCTGATGCGGCACATAGGGCGGGATGTAGATGAAGTCGCCGGGGCCAGCCTCGGCGACGAATTCGAGCGTCTCGCCCCAGCGCATACGCGCCCGGCCACGCACAACATAGATAACGCTCTCGATCGCGCCATGGTGATGCGCGCCGGTCTTGGCGTCGGGCTCGATGGTGACGGTGCCGGCCCACAGCTTGCTGGCGCCGACCCGGGCATGGTTGATCGCCGCCTGGCGGAACATGCCCGGCGTCTGCGCCGTGTTGGGATCGAGCTGGCCACCCGGCACCACCCGAACACCATCAT
>DATJJW010000148.1:0-13860 GCA_035491935.1 Allostellaceae bacterium
TGTGGCTGTCGGTGCCGACCAGCGTGTCGGGGTAGGCCACGACCGTGCCGTCATCCTCGGTACCGGTCCAGACGACCTGCGACAGGTATTCCAGGTTCACCTGATGGCAGATGCCGGTACCCGGCGGCACCACGCGGAAATTGTCGAAGGCTTCCGAGCCCCAGCGCAGGAACGAGTAGCGCTCGCCATTGCGGGAGAATTCCAGCTTCACATTGTCGTCGAAGGCATGGTCGGTGCCATAGGAGTCGACGATGACCGAGTGGTCGATGACCAGATCGACCGGGGAGAGCGGGTTGATGTCCTTCGGATTGCCGCCGAGATTGACCATCGCCTGGCGCATCGCCGCCAGATCGGCGACCGCCGGAACGCCGGTGAAGTCCTGCATCAGCACGCGGGCCGGACGGAACGCGATCTCGCGGGTCGAGGTCTTGTCCTTCAGCCACTGGCCGACCGCCTTGATGTCGTCGACCGAGACCGTGCGGCCATTCTCCAGGCGCACCAGGTTCTCGAACAGCACCCGCATCGAGAAGGGCAGCTTGTTCAGGTCGGCGATGCCGACGGCCTTCGCGGCCTCCGGCAGGCTGTAATAGGTATAGGTCTTGCCCGCGACGTCGAGGGTCTTGCGGGTCTTGAGCGTGTCGTTACCGGCGTATTTCACGGCGGAGCCTCCTGGGGATCGGCAAGGAAACGGTGGGAAACCGCGCCACGTGCGCAACCGAAGAGGCCGGAATCGAAGAAGCGAATCCCGGGCGCCGGAAACGGGCGCGACGCATGAATCTTTCGTCGGGTGGATCGATAGCGCATCTATTCGCGCAGCAAAAGGGGCTATTCCGTACTTTTGCTGTGAAACATGCATATGTATCCGGCGTCCCGCGACTGCCGGTCCTCGGCGAGATCAACGAAACGCCCCGGTGAATTTGCATGCAGCAATGCAAAATCTTGGCATGGCGCCGGCCCCCGGCCTCGGGGCAACATGCGCGCCATGGCCACTGCCACACCGACCAAGCGTACCTATTCCCGCCAGAATCTCCACGGCAAAGTCGCTCACACGCTGAGCGAAAGCATCGTGCGCGGCGAACTGGCGCCGGGCAGCCTGCTGCCATCGGAGGCCGAGCTGTCGCGGCGTCTGGGCGTCAGCCGCACCGCGCTGCGCGAGGGCATCAAGCTGATGGCGGCCAAGGGGCTGCTGGAATCCCGGCGCAAGACCGGCACCAGGGTCCGGCCGCGTGACGAGTGGAACCTGCTCGACCCCGACGTGCTCGCCTGGCAGATGGCGGCCACCTCGGTGGATTTCGCCGGCCATCTCTTCGAGCTGCGCCTGATGGTCGAGCCGGCGGCGGCGGCCCTGGCGGCGCAACGCCACGGCGCGGCCGACATCGCGGCCTTGACCCAAATCGTCGAGGGGCTGGCGATCTCCCGCGGCATTCCGGCCTGGATCGATCTCGACATCCGCTTCCACCGCACGCTGTTCGGTGCCGCGCGCAACGACTGCATCGGCGCGATGGCAACGCTGGCGGAAGCGAGCCTGCCGCTGCTCGGCCGCATCCGCGCCCTGCCGCCGCGGGCACGCGTGGACGCGCTGGCACAGCGCCGCGCCATCCTGGCCGCGGTCGTCGCCCGCGACGGCGCCCGCGCGGAGGCGGTGATGCGCGAGGCCATCACCTGGAGCCGCGACACGCTGCTCGGCCAGCTCGCCCATGACGCCTCGGAGGGCGGCACGCCCGCCAATCCGGTCCTCTCCGATACGGACTCCGGTATTGCGGGCGACGACGCGCATCCCGCCCGACGCAGCTTCAACGATATGGTCGTCGTGCCGTTTCGCCGCTGAGCGAGCCTCCCCTTGAACGAGGGACGTCGACGGAAGGGTTGATCTCACGCGTCTTTGCGAGGAGCATCCCTCGCCATGACCATCGACCTCGACGCCTATTTCACCCGCATCGGCTATGCCGGCCCGCGCGACCCCAATCTCAAGGTGCTGCGCGCCATCCACGCGCATCACCCGATGGCGATCCCCTTCGAGAATCTCGACCCGCTGAACGGCCGGCCGATCAAGCTCGACCACGCCTCACTGGAGGCGAAGCTGGTGCAGAGCAACCGTGGCGGCTACTGCTTCGAGCAGAATACGCTGCTGAAGGCGGTGCTGGATCAACTCGGCTTCAAGACCACGATCCTCACCGGCCGCGTGCTGTGGATGCTGCCGCCAGAGGCCCCCATGCCGACGCGCATCCATATGATCCTACGCGTCGACCTGCCCGAAGGCGCCTGGATCGCCGATGTCGGCTTCGGCGGCCATCTCTCGACCGCACCGGTGAAGCTGGAGTTGGAAACCGTCCAGGAAACGCCGGCCGGCACGCTGCGCCTGGCCCCGCATGAGTCCGGCGCACTCACCCTGCAGCTCCGGCATGACAAGACCGGCGAATGGCTGAACGTCTACCGCTTCACCCTCGACGAGGTCCTGCCCATCGACATCGAACTCGCCAACTGGTTCACCTCGACCCACCCGACTTCGCGATTCGTCAAGGAAGCAGTGATCCAGAAGCTGACGCCGGACTGCCGGATCAGCCTGGTGGGGAGCAAGCTGACCCGGCGGTGGGCGGATGGACGGGTGGAGGAGGAGATCCTCAGCGACGAAGCCCGATCTTCCGTGATCGCAGGAAACTTCACCCTCCGATAAGGCACATTTGCAGCTTTAGCTCGGGCTCCCGAGCGCCGCCGCGGCCTCTTCGCCGGGGCGCGCTTCGGCGGCATAACGCCTGGCAAGCGCCGCGCAAACCATGAGCTGCACCTGATGGAACAGCATCAGCGGCAGGATCAGGAGGCCCACCGATTGGCCGGCGAGCAGCACGCTCGCCATGGGCAGGCCGCTGGCCAGGCTCTTCTTCGAACCGCAGAAGACGATGGCAATCCGATCCTGGCGGTCGAAGCCCAGGGCTTGGCTGCCGAGGCTCGTCGCCGCCAGGACCAATGCCAGCAGGACCAGGTTGACGGCCAGCACCAGCGCCAATTGGGCGATGTCGACCTGGTGCCAGATGCCATGCGTCACGCCTTCGCTGAAAGCGGTGTAGACGACGAGCAGGATCGAGCCGCGGTCGACCAGGCCGATGAGCCGCTTATGCTTCGTGATCCAATGGCCGATCAGCGGCCGTATCGCCTGTCCGGCGGCGAACGGGACGAGAAGCTGCAGGACGATGCTGAGCACGGCATGGCCCGAAAATCCGCCATGGCTGCTCAGCAGCAGCCCCGCCAGAATCGGCGTGATGATGATGCCGAACAGATTCGACGCCGTCGCCGAGCACAGGGCCGCCGAGACATTGCCGCCCGCGATCGAGGTGAAGGCGATCGAGGATTGGACGGTCGACGGCAGGATGCACAGCAGGATGACGCCGGCCCATAGCGATGGCGTCAGCAGATGCGGCAGCGCGGCGCGGGCCGCCAGGCCGAGGATCGGGAAGAGCGCGAAGGTCGAGACGAAGACGACCAGATGCAGGCGCCAATGCCGGGCGCCGCTCAACGCCTCCTTGGTCGAGAGCTTCGCGCCATGCAGGAAGAACAGCAACGCAATGGCGGCATCGGTGACGTCATTCGCAACTGGGGCGGCGGCACCACGGGCCGGCAACAGCGTCGCAAGGCCGACCATGGCAAGGATCGCCATGATGTAGGGGTCCAGCATCGGCAACCGGCGAAGCAAGGGGCGGAACATGATGGAACTCCTTTCGGTCCAAACATGCGACGCCTCCGGGTAATTGAGAACCACGCTAGCCATTGTTATTGTCATGATGAATTGAAATAACCGGGAATGAGCATGCTCGATCCGATCCAACTCGAATCCTTTCTCGTCGTGACCGAGACGCGGAATTTCTCCGAGGCGGCCCGGCGCCTGGGGCTGACCCAGTCCACGGTCAGCCAGCATGTCCGCAAGCTGGAGGAGAACGCCGGCCGCCGCCTGTTCGTGCGCGACACCCATTCCGTCACGATGACGCCGGATGGCGAGGCAATGCGCGGCTTCGCCCGGTCGATCCTGGAAGCCAATGCCCGCGCCCGCGCCTATTTCGCCGGCTCCGAATTACGCGGGCGCATCCGTTTCGGCGCGGCGGAGGATTTCGTCTATTCCGGCCTGCCCGACCTGTTGCGCGACTTCATGCGCCGTCATGCGTTGGTCGATCTGGAACTGACGGTGGCCCTGAGCGCAGTGCTCTACGCGCAACTCGATGCGGGCGAGCTGGATCTGGTGCTGGCCAAGCGGCGGGCCGGCGACGCGCATGGCCAACTCGTCTGGCGCGACCGCCTGGTCTGGGCCGGAGCCCCCGATACGCAGCTGGACCTGACCGGGCGTCTGCCGCTCGTGCTTTACACGCCGCCCAGCGTCACGCGCAGCCTGGCCCTGGAAGCCGTGGAGCGCGACCGGCGCGATTGGCGCATAACATGTTCGAGCGGCAGCCTCAGCGGGCTGCGCGCCGCCGTGCTTGCCGGCCTCGGGATCACCCTGCACGCCAAGGGCCTGCTGCCGCAGGGGCTCGTCGAATTGCCAAATACCGGCCTGCCCGTTGCAGGAGACGTCGAATTCATCGTCCAGACGGCGCGGCATGCCGCCCGGGGCCCTGCCGCCGAACTGGCCCAGGTCATCCGGCACTATGGCAACAGGCTGCAGCGCTGAACGATCCGTTCCCCAGGAATCCGCATAGCTGACCCGTCATGCTCCCACGTTACCGTGTCTAGGCGATAGATAGGCACCCCACATATAATAAGCGTGCTTCTAATATGTAGGCTTGCTTTCTACCATGGATGACGGCGCTGGCCAGGACTTGAAGCCGACGCCGCTCAGGACGCCAGGCTTGGCGTTGAGCGACGCATCGCGGCTGGTCCGGAAATACTTCGAGCAACGCGCGCGGTCGACGCAGCTTGGCCTTACTCGGCCGCAGGCGACACTGCTGGCCAATCTGGCGCGGGCCGAGGGTATCAACCAGGCGACCTTGGCGGCGCTGATGGAGATCGAGCCGATCACGCTCGCGCGCATGATCGACCGACTGGAGGCATCCGGCCTGGTCGAACGGCGGCGCGACCCTGCCGATCGGCGTGCCTGGATCCTGTTCCTGACGCCGAAGGCCCATCCGTTGATCGAGCGCATCCGCGAACTCGCCGACCAGGTCTGGGACACCGCCATGGCCGGTTTGAGCCCCGTCCAGTGCGAGGCGTTCCGCGCGGCGCTCGTGACCATCAAGGCGAATCTGGCCGCCGAGATCGGCTGCGTACCGGTCTCGGCGCCCGAGGACGGTGCGGAAGAAGAAACTATGCGAGGAGCCGCGTCATGAGCGAGAGCGCCACGGCCGACGGCCGGTTAGGCTCGACGGATCGCCGCTCGAAACAGGATGCGCAGGAAGCCGCCGAGGCGCGTTCGCGCCGGCGTCGCCTGTTCCTGATGGTGGTGATACCGGCTGTCGCCGCGATCGCGGGCTTCGCCTGGTACATCACCGGCGGCCGCTGGGTTTCCACCGACGATGCCTATGTCCAGGCCAATAAATATTCGGTCTCGACCGATGTCTCGGGCACTGTCGCCACCGTCAATGTCCACGACAATGAGGCGGTGAAGGCCGGCCAGCTGCTGTTCACGCTGGAATCCCGTACCTTCCACATCAACCTGATGCGCGATCAGGCCGAACTCGGCACTGCGCGCAACAATGTCGAGGCGATGAAGGCGGAATACCGGCGGGAAGCCGAGCAGATCCGCCTGGACCAGGTCGCGGTCGAATTCGCCCAGCGCGACTGGGACCGCAAATCGGCGCTGTTCAAGAGCCATGTCGTCGCACAGGACCAGCTCGACCAGTCGAAGCAGAATCTGGACGCCGCCAGCCGGAAGATCGCGGTCGACCAGCAGCAGCTGGCCCAGGTCGCGGCCAATCTGGGCGGCAACCCGAATATCCCGACCGACGAGCACCCGACGGTGAAGGCGGCGCTGGCCAAGATCGCCCAGGACCAGCGTGATCTCGACCATTGCATCGTGCGCGCGGCATCGGACGGCATCGTCGCCAATGTGCCGAGCCTGCGGCCCGGCATGTACCTGCCGGCGGCCACGCCCGCCTTCAGCCTGGTCGAGACCAATGATATGTGGATCCAGGCCGACCCCAAGGAATCGCAGCTTACTTACGTGCATCCCGGCCAGAAGGTGGAGATCAGCGTCGACACCTATCCGGACGTCACCTGGAGCGGCGAGGTCGCGAGCCTGAGCCCGGCCGGCGGCTCGGACTTCTCCGTTCTGCCGGCGCAGAACACCTCGGGCAACTGGGTCAAGGTCGTGCAACGCATCCCGATCCGCATCCATATCGATCCGGACACACATAAGCCGATCCTGCGTTCGGGCATGAGCGCGGTCATCGACATCGATACCGGCCACAGTCGCATGCCGGCCTGGCTGGCGCATCTGTTCGGCCAGGCGCCCACGAAGCAGGCTTCCAACTCCTAGAGAATTGAGCCTTCGACATGGATCATCTTTCCCCCTTCGTCATGGCCGGGCTTGACCCGGCCATCTTCGTGGATCACTGGGTCAAGCCCGGTGATGACGGAAAAGATGGTTCGACCCTGAATCCATGACCACGGATGGGGCCGCAAGGCCGGTCAACCCGCTGTTCATCACGGCGGCGGTGGTGCTCGCCTCGATGATCCAGGCGATCGACACCACCATCGCCAATGTGGCGCTGCCCTATATGCGCGGTTCGCTCTCGGCATCCGAAGACGAGATCAACTGGGTACTGACCTCCTACATCACGGCCGCCGCGATCATGACGCCGCCGACCGGCTGGCTGACCGCCCGGCTCGGCCGCCGGCGCATGTTCCTGATCGCCGTGGTGGGCTTCACCCTCGCCTCCGTCTTGTGCGGCATGGCGGAATCGCTGACCCAGATCGTGCTGTTCCGGATCTTGCAAGGCGTGTTCGGCGCCTCGCTGATCCCGCTGGCCCAAGCGGTGATCATCGACACCTACCCGCCGGAGAAACAGGGTTCGGCCATGTCGCTCTGGGCCATGGGCGTGATGGTGGGTCCCGTGCTAGGGCCGACCTTGGGCGGCTGGCTCACCGAGAATTACGACTGGCGCTGGGTCTTCTTCCTCAACGTGCCGGTGGGCGCCGCCTGCCTTGTGCTGATGTGGCTGTTCCTGCCGGACACGCCCAAACGCGAGACGCGCTTCGACTGGACCGGGTTCGCGACATTGAGCCTCGGCATCGGCGCGCTGCAGATGATGCTCGACCGCGGCCAGGAGATGGATTGGTTCGGCTCGACCGAGATATTGGTCGAGGCGTGCCTGGCCGGCCTGGGCTTCTATCTCTTCCTCGCCCATAGCGTCACGACGAAGACGCCCTTCATCAATTTCGCCATCCTGCGCGACCGCAACTATGTCGCCGGGCTGGTCTTCATCTTCACCATCAGCGCGGTGATCTCGTCGACCATGTCGCTGATGACGCCCTTCCTGCAGGGGCTGGCGAATTACCCGGTCGAGACCGCTGGCCTGCTGATGGCGCCGCGCGGCATCGGCATGATCGTGGCCGTGTTGCTGACCGGGCGTTACCTCACCAAATACGATCCGCGCGTGATCTGCTTCCTGGGCTTCGCCATCGCGGCGGCCACGCTGTGGGACATGACGCGCTGGACCGCCGATGTTTCGTCTGCCCGGATGATCTGGGTCAGCGTGTTCCAGGGCGCCGGACTCGGCATCGCCTATATCTCGCTGCAGCCGGTGATCTTCGTGACATTGCCCCGGCATCTGACCACGGAGGCCACATCCTTCTATTCGCTGTTCCGCAACACCGGGCAGTCGGTGGCGATCTCGATCGTCTCGGCCTTGCTGGTGCGCAACACGCAGGTGAACCACGCCTCGATCTCCCAGGCCGTCACCCCCTTCAACCGCGCGCTGCAACAGGGCGCGGCCGCGCAGTTCTGGAACCTGCACACCACGCTCGGCCAATCGATGATCGACGAGACGGTGACCCGCCAGGCCTCGATCATCGCCTATATCGACAATTTCAAGCTGGTGTTCCTGATGACGCTCTGCGCCATGCCGGTGGTGCTGCTGATCCGCGTCGTCAAGCGCAAGAAGCAGGCGGACGAGCCGGCCCACGCGGCGGCGATGGATTAGGTCCACCATTAATAAGTTAGGTGCCCTATTCTTTTAGATGGGCCATTACCTGGTCTTTCGGCGCTTTCATCGGCAAACCGATGTCAGGCCTCGCGACGCCCCGGTTGCGCGAAAGACGATCCTGCCGCCGGATTTGTTTCAGCGTTTCTGACGCAATGCGTTCTGGCTCGATCCGAAACTCAATTCCAATAACGTGATGGTCATCTAAGGAGCTGTTGCGGAAGTCTACTCCGCCGCCTCGCCCACCACCTCGCGCAGGCCCAGCCGGTCGATCACCGTATCGACGGCGGCACCCTTGGGAATGACCGCCCAATCGGACGGGTTGGAGGCGCGCAGCGTGACCACCGCGCCCTTGGGGCAGATGTCGAAGCAGCCGACCTCGACCACCGCGACCGTCGCCTTGCGCGGCTTGGTCCTGGGCCCGAAGGCCCTGCGCAGGCTCTTGGCCAGCGTCTTCTCGCCCTTCTCGCCGAAGCCGCCCTCGAGCTTCTTCGAGCATTTGCGGCACACCAGTACGATCTCCTGCCATTCGGCATCGATCTGCTTGATCGGTTTATCCTTGCTCAAAATCCTGTCCTGGCCGGTCCTAGATTGCCTGATTCCCCCAGATGGGGGCGCGCCACGGTGATAGACAAGATTTGCGTTACGGCTTTGCGGTGCTGAGCGCCAGAAGTGCCGCCACGGCCAGCTTCTTCTCGTTGAAGTCGTCCGGGCATTCGGAGGCCGCCGCTTCCAGCGCGGCCTTGCCTGCCGCCCAGTCTTTATCGGTCGTGTCACTGCCCGCAGTCTGGATCACGCCGATATAGTAATCCGCCTCGCAGCCCTGGCCGCGCTGCACCGCCGGGTCGCCCACCGCCGCCTTGGCACGCGCATCGGCCACGCTGGTCTTGCCGGCATAGAAGGCGATGATCGGCGCCGGCCACGCCGTGGCCGAGAGCTTGGCGGTATTGGCGGCGAATTCCTGGGCATCGTCCTGATGGGCATGGACGCGCGCGATATGCAGCCAGAGCGGCGGATAGGGCGCGTCCGGCTTCTGCACGATGGCGCGCTGGAAATCATCGACGGATGCCGCATATTCCGCCGCCTCCAGCCTGATGAACCCCCGCTGCAGGTAGAAATCCTGGTGGTTGGGATCGATGCGGATCGCCGCGTCCATGTCCTTGACGGCAGAGCCATATTCGCCCGTCGCCTCGAAGATCATGCTGCGGGCGAAATGCGCCTCGGCGCTGTCCGGCTGGAGTTGGATTGCTTTGTCGAGATCCGGCAGGGCCCGGGAATATTGCTGCTGGTCGACGAAGGCGGCACCTCGGTTGATGTAGAGGTTGGCGCTGCCGGCATTGATCTCGATCGCGCGGCTGTAATCGCGGATCGCGGCCGGCAGGTTGCCGCCGCGGGCATAGGTCAGGCCCCGCTTGTTCAGCGTGTCGGCATTGTCCGGATCAAGGAGCAGCGACTGGTTGAAGTCCTGCAGCGCCAGGTCGAAGCGGCGTTCCTGCAGATATATCGCACCGCGCTGGGCCAGCCTGGCGGCATCCTTCGGGTTCTGCGCCAGATCCCGCGTCAGCGACGCCAGCCTTTGGGCCTGCGCTTCGGCAGGCGTCTGGGTGTGAGCAGGTGTTGGGGCCGCGACGGAAACGGCGGCGAGCACCGCAAGTCCAGTGGCAATCGTGAGACCCACGCCCCTACCCTTGCGCGCTACCATGATGTGCCTGCCGTTTCGTCCGTCGACGCCATTCGGATATCGGCAATCGGTGGGCGGTGCAAGAGCCGCAGTATTCCAAGGCATTGACGCAAGCCTGCTGCGACAATCGTGCCGATTCTTCCCTGTTGCCAAACCGGACCCGACGCGATATTGAGACTGCAAGTCACTCGCAATTGCAACGGAGTGCCGGCCGAATGCTGGTTCCCTTCCTGATCATGATGCGTGAAGGCATCGAGGCCGCCCTGATCGTCGGCATCGTCGCCGGATATCTACGCCAGACCGGCCGCCGGCAATGGATGCCCGCGGTCTGGACCGGCATCATCCTGGCATCCGCGCTGTGCCTGGCCGTCGGCATCGCCCTCGACCGTCTGAGCGCGGAATTCCCGCAGCGCCAGCAGGAGATGTTCGAGGCGGCGGTGGGATTGGTCGCCGTCTGCATCCTGACCTCCATGGTGTTCTGGATGAAGCGCGCCGCGCGCTCCGTCAAATCCCAGCTGCACAACGCCATCGACACCGCCTTGGCCGAAGCCGGCGCCAACAGCCGCAGCCAGGCCATGGCCCTGGTCGCCATGGTGTTCTTCGCCGTGGCGCGCGAAGGTCTGGAATCGGTGTTCTTCCTGTTGGCGACATTCGAGCAGAGCCAGGGCTATGCCGCACCCATCGGTGCCGTCCTGGGCCTGGTCGTGGCCTTCGCCGTCGGTGCCGGCATCTATTACGGCGTGATCGCACTCAACCTGCGGGTCTTCTTCCGCTGGACCGGCTTCTTCATCCTGTTCGTCGCGGCCGGGCTGCTGACCGGCGCGCTGCGCTCGCTGCATGAATGCGGGCTGTGGAACGGGCTGCAGGAACGGGCCTTCGACCTCAGCCAGATCCTGCCGGCCGACAGCCCGGTCGGCATGGTGCTGGCGGGTGTGTTCGGCTACCTCGACACGCCGACCGTCGGCGAGATCGGCGCCTATCTGCTGTTCCTGATCCCGGCGCTGATCTTCTACGCCGCCGAGGGCCGGCCGACGCCGACCAAGGGAACGCCGCATCCGGCGGAATGAAACGTCCGCCTCGACGAGAATAGAGTGCGACGCGAGTAGAAAACGAGACGACCTCGGCAAGCCGCCGCCAGCCGATTTCCATAGCCATCATGATCACATCCCCGGGCACCGCAAGGTCATCGCCCGGGGCGGGGAGCCCGTTTGCGATGTCTTTCCTGCCACGGCCAAGCCTGCTTGCCGGCGCCGCCTTCACCTTTCTGACCTTGGGCATCCACGCCGCCCATGCCGACGTGCCGGTCACCGTGACCGACAAGGGCTGCGAGCCGAACACGCTTACCGTGCCGGCCGGGACCACGACCTTCGTGATCCAGAACAAGAGCACGCGTCTTCTGGAATGGGAGATCCTGAACGGCGTCATGGTCGTCGACGAGCGTGAGAACATCGCTCCCGGCTTCAAACAGAAGCTGACCACCAAGCTCGATCCCGGCACCTACGCCGTGACCTGCGGGTTGATCGACAACCCCAAGGGCAAGCTGATCGTGTCGGCGTCCGCCGCCGCCTCGGCGCCGCAAAAGCCTTCGGCCGTGGACCTGGTCGGCCCGGTCGCCGAATACAAGGTCTATGTCATGGGCGAGGTCGACACGCTCGTCGCGCAGACCAAGGTCTTCGCCGCCGCCGTCAAGGCCGGCGACCTGGCCAAGGCCAAGCAGCTCTATGCGCCGACCCGCGTGCATTACGAACGCATCGAGCCGATCGCCGAGCTGTTCAGCGACATCGACAACAATGTCGATTCCCGCGCCGACGACCATCAGAAGAAGGAGCAGGATCCGGGCTTCATCGGTTTCCACCGTATCGAATACGCGCTGTTCGCCCAGAACACGACGAAGGATATGGGCCCGATCGCCGACAAGCTGGTCGCCGACGTCACTACGCTGCAGACGCGCCTCAAGACCCTGGCCATCCCGCCCGGCAAGATGGCCGGCGGCGCCGCCGACCTGATCGAGGAAGTCGCGGCGACCAAGAGCACCGGCGAGGAGGATCGCTACAGCCACACCGACCTCTACGACTTCCAGGCCAATGTCGATGGCGCCATGAAGATCGTCGAGCTGCTGCGCCCGCTGACCCTCAAGGCCGCCCCTGACCTGCAGGCCAAGATCGACGGCAACTTCAAGACCGTCGATGCGATCCTGGCCAAATACAAGACCGCCGATGGTGGCTTCGAGACCTATGACAAGGTGTCGGACAAGGACCGCCTGGCGCTCAAGGGTCCCGTCAACGAACTCGCTGAAGATTTGTCCAAGCTGCGCGGCGCGCTGGGCTTGAACTGAGGAGGATCCCGTATGCCCTGTCCCTTCGGCTTCGGCCGTCCCCCCGCCGCCCCGGCATCCGAGGCTCCCGAGACCAACGCTGGCGGCACCAACCGCCGCAACGTGCTGTTCGGCCTGGGTGCCGGCGGCGGTGCCCTGCTGGCAAGCCTGCCCGGGCGTGAGGCCCAGGCGGCCCCCGCCGCCAGCGGCTTGCCGGGCGTCGGCCAGACCGCGACGGCGGAGAACGCCAATCAGCGCCAGCCCTTCTATGGCCGGTATCAATCGGGCATCGTCAACCCGCGGCCGCAATTCGGCCTGACGGTGGCCTTCGACAGCCTGGCGACCTCACGGCCCGATCTTGAAAAACTGTTCCGGCTGCTGACGACGCGCATCGCTTTCCTGACGCAGGGCGGCACGGTCGAGCAGATCGATCCGAAATTCCCGCCGCTGGATTCGGGGCTGCTGGGCCCGACAGTGGTGCCGCGCAACCTCACCGTCACCATGTCGCTGGGCGCCTCGCTGTTCGATGACCGCTATGGGCTGGCTCATTCCAAGCCCAAGCATCTCATGGCCATGCAGCAATTCCCCAATGACGAGCTGGAAAGCGGGCTGTGCGGCGGCGACATCCTGCTGCAGATCTGTTCCGACACCTCCGACGTCAACATCCATGCGCTGCGCGACATCGTGAAGCAGACCAGCGCCTTGCTGGCGGTACGCTGGAAGATGGAGGGCTTCCTGCCCAACCCCAACGATCCGTCGACCAAGAACGAGACGGCGCGCAATTTCCTCGGATTCAAGGACGGCACCGCCAACCCGCCGTCCAGCGACGCCCAGCTCATGCATGAGCTGGTCTGGGTCAAGCCTGGGAATGACGAGCCCGGCTGGGCGGAAAACGGCTCCTATCAGGCGGTGCGCCTGATCCGCATGTTCGTCGAACGCTGGGACCGCACGCCCCTGCAAGAGCAGGAGACGATCTTCGGCCGCGCCAAGACCTCGGGCGCGCCGCTGGGCTACCAGAACGAGACGGACATCCCCGACTACGCCGCCGACCCCAGGGGGCTGAAGGTGCCGCTGACCGCGCATATGCGCCTGGCCAATCCGCGCACCAAGGAGGCGATGGCGACGCGCATCCTGCGTCGGCCATTCAATTACTCACGCGGCGCCGACAAGGCCGGGCAACTCGACATGGGCCTCTTGTTCATCTGCTACCAGGCAGATCTGGCCAAGGGCTTCATTGCCGCACAGACCCGCCTCAATGGCGAGCCGCTCGAGGAATACATCAAGCCCTTCGGCGGCGGCTATTTCTTCGCCGTCCCCGGTGTCCAGGACAAGGACCATTACCTGGGGCAGGGCCTGATCGAATCCATTTCGGCTTAATCTTTGAAAAATTAGGGGGAACGACAAGTCCATGAGGAATTTCCGCACTCCGCTCCTGGCCCTGGCCCTGTTGGGTTCCGTGGCCATCAGCCCGGCTATGGCGGCACCGCCCTCGCCCGATCAGCTTGTCGGCCCGGTCGCGGCCTATAAGGTCTATGTGACCAAGGAAGTCGACACGCTCGTCGCGCAGACCAAGGTCTTCGCCGCCGCCGTCAAGGCCGGCGACCTGGCCAAGGCCAAGAAGCTCTATGCGCCGACCCGCGTGCATTACGAACGTATCGAGCCGATCGCCGAGCTGTTCAGCGACATCGACAACAATGTCGATTCCCGCGCCGACGACCATCAGAAGAAGGAGCAGGACCCGG